>JAKAPL010000082.1 GCA_021807105.1 Myxococcales bacterium
CGGTACGGCTGCTGCGGCGTCCGATCCCGCGCCTCCCGAAGGGGGGGCTTGCCACCCCTACAACGACATGGGGGGTGTGCTCGCTCCGTACCTCCTCGCGGGGGGCTTGCCACCCTCCAAACGACTTGGGGGGAGGTGCTTTACGCGACGCCTCGTCGGTCGTCGCTCTCGCTTGCCCTTCTCGGCTGCGGTCTCGAACGCCTCGCTACGCCGTACCGTGAATAAGACGGGCTCAGTCGTTTTCGCGAGAAACGGAGGCCGAACCGAGCGGCTTCGCGATTCGTAACCGTTCACGGGTCGCAGCCGCGTTTCCCACGCGGAACTCAAGGGCGCCCACCAAAACTCATCGGCATTGCCTTCCGAGCGGTGAACGGTTGCCGCAATTCAAGTCGGACGGTGGACGCTGTAGACGGCCTTGGCCGTCGCGATCGGCTCCTTCTCGTGGCCCGGGTGGTAGGCGAATCCGTCCGTGACCGCGACGCGGTTGCCCACCCGCACCACCCGCGCCTCGGCGATCAGGAGGTCCGTTCCCCCCGGTCGCAGGTAGTCGATGCGCAGATCGATCGTCGAGAGGCGCGCCGGCTCCTCGAGCCCGCTGAAGACCGCGAGGCCGCCGCAGGTGTCTAGGAGCGTGGACACCAGCCCCCCGTGCAGGGCGGGGCGGAAGGGGTCGCCGATGAACTCCTCCCGGAACGGGAGCTCGAGCTTGCCCCAACCCCCTTCGCAGCCGCCGATGCGGATACCCAGGAAACGGTTGAACGGGATCAACTCCCCGAAGAACTCCCGGAAGGTCGCTCCTCCGAGGGCGGGATTCATGGGCTCGCCGGAGCCTCGCTAACGCCCCCTTCGCCCGCACTCTCGTCCACCGGTGGAGGCTCTAGGACCTCTGGCCCGGCGGCCTGTCCGGAGGCCGCGGCTGGAGCGCTCCTGGCCTCTGGCTCCGTTCCCCCGTCGAAGCCCTGGGCCGTCTTTCTCTGCGCCTCCCTGGCCGCCTGCGCGATCTCGTCGTCGCTCATCCCATCTTCGTGGGCGTTCATGATGGCTTTCGAGGCAGCCACGTCTTCCGCCAGCTTCTCCGCGCCCGGAGTCCGGGAGTCGAACGCCTTGACCGTAGCGGCGGCCGCGTCGTCACCGAGATCGGTCGGCGACGGCTTCTTGTAGCCGAGAGATTCGAAGACGATCCGCTGGCTCTTGGGGGGCTTGATCTCAGGCGAACTCGTCGCGATCCCCGACGGGCTCACCTTCTGGACCTTGCTCTGCTTCACGGCCGGTGCCGGGGCCCCTGGGCTGCCCACGCTCAGCTTCGCGAACTTGATGGGCTTCACGGCCGGCGTCGCGACGTCGGGGCTGCCGACCGAGGCCCCCTGCTGCTTGGCGAGTCCATGGCCAGCCACGACCAGCGGCAGGGCAAGAACGAGGCGAGCGCGGCGCACGAGGCCATCTTGCCTCGACCGGCAGGCGTTTTCAACGCCGCCGGCGGCGTGGCGGCCGGCCGCCGGAGCGGGCGGGCTCGACGCGCAAGGGACGGCCTCCGGCCACGCCCCCGTTCAGCCCGAGGAGCCGCTCCGCCTCGGCGGCCGGGAGGGTGACGAACGCGGCCCGCCCGTCGACCTCCAGGGCTGCGGCCAGCCCGGCTTCGTCGAGGCCGCTCTCGGCCGCGAGGGCGCGGGCCAACTCTGCCGCGACTGGCGCCTCCTCGCCCCATGTCAGATAGAGCCTTCGACTCACCGTCTCCCGGGAAGACGAGCGGCGCCGCTCGCCCCGCCGCCGCTCTGGCATCCCGGCGGGCGGCGGCGGGGGGGCGGGCTCCGGGAGGCCCCCGACAAGAGAGCGCTGGAGCGCGAGGTTCCGCTGGCGATAGTGGAAGAACGACTTGAGCGCGAACGCCACGAGGTACTCGCCGTCGGGCCGCTCCCGCAGGCTCTGGGCGAGCGGGATGAACGCCTCGAAGACGGCGTTGCCGGCCGCCTCGCGCAGGGCGGCGATGTGCCGGTCCGTCCAGAGCTTGCGGGCTGCTTCCGGCGTAGGAAGCTTGCGCTCGGTGAAGTGGATGCCGTAGCGCTTCTCGAGCGCGGTCAGGGTCACCAGCTCTCGCCCGCCGACGAGCGAGAGCGCGGTTCCCTTCTTGCCGATCCGGCCCGTCCGGCCCACCCTGTGCAGGTAGATCGCCGGGTCCTCCGGGAGCGAGTAGTTGATCACGTGCGAGAGGTCGCTGATGTCGATGCCCCGGGCGGCGATGTCGGTCGCCACCATGAACCGCACGTCCCCGGCCTTCACCTTCCCCATCACCCGCTCGCGCTCCTTCTGGGGCAGCTCGCCGTTCAGGAGGTCGGCGTCATAGCCGTTTCGATTCAAGACCGCGGCGACGAGGGAGGAATCGGTCCGGGTGTTGCAGAAGACGATGGCCGTCTCCGGCTCCTCCAACTCGACGAGGTAGAGGAGGTTGCGCGGCTTGGGGTACGAGTCGACGGTATAATAGATGACGTTCTCGATCCCCTCCACCGTGAAGTCGTCGCCGGAGAGCAGGAGCGTCTCGGGGTCGCGCAGGTAGGTCTCGATGATCTGCCGGATGTCCTGCGGGACCGTCGCCGAGAAGAGCAGCGTCTGCCGCTCACGGGGGAGCTGGTCCAGGATACGGGTGACATCCTCGAAGAAGCCCATCGAGAGCATCTCGTCGGCCTCGTCGAGCACCGCCGCCTGCGCGTGGGACAGATCGAGTGTCCCGCGCCGGAGATGGTCGAGGATCCGGCCCGGCGTGCCGACGATGAGCTCGGCTCCTTCCCGCAGCGCCCTAATCTGTTGATCCATCGACGCCCCGCCGTAGATCGCCACGACGCGCGACCCCTTGTGCTTGCCGAGCCCGGCCAACTCCCCGGCGACCTGCAGCGCCAGCTCGCGGGTCGGGCAAAGGACGAGGACCCGCGGCTCGCCCGTCCCCGCCGGGACCCGCTCGAGCAAGGGGATGCCAAAGGCCGCCGTCTTGCCGGTCCCGGTCTTCGACCGCACGATGAGATCCTTCCCATCGAGGATGGGCCGCAACGAAGCAGCCTGCACGGGCGTCGGACGCTCGTAACCCTTCTCGGCGATGGCCTGCCGCAGCTCGGGGGACAGCGGCATCGCCGCGAAGGTCGCGTCCGACAGGTGACCCTCCGGCGAAGTGGATCCCTCCGGTGATTCTCGTTCTTTCACAGGCGTTCCGTTCTCGCGCGGCCACGCTCCCCTCGGGGCGGGTTGAAAACCGCGCGCCGCTCCTATAACACACCGCGGGGATGGCGGACATTCCCGCAGCACGGCCGCCCGCCGGGGCAGGCGGCGGCGAGCGACTCGCGCCGCAGCGACAGGCAAGCGGGGAGCGGCTCCCTGCGCCCGCGCCGCTCGCCCCCTGGGATCCGCTTCAGCGCTACATGGCCGAGGTGACGCGCCACCCGTTGCTCTCGCGGGCGCAAGAGGAGGAGCTCACCCGGCGCTACCACGAAGATCCGGAGCACAACCTGGACGCGGCCTACACCCTGGTCACCGCAAATCTGCGCCTCGTGGTGAAGATCGCGTACCAGTACCGGCGGGCCGCCTTCAGCCTGCTCGACCTCATCCAGGAGGGGAACATCGGCCTGATGCAGGCCGTCCGGAAGTTTGACCCGGGTCGGGGCATCAAGCTCTCGACGTACGCGGCCTGGTGGATCCGCGCGTACATCCTCCGCTTCATCATGGACAACTTCCGGCTGGTCAAGCTCGGGACGACCACCGCCCACCGCAAGCTCTTCTTCAACCTGAAGAAGGAGCAGGAGCGGCTCGCCGCGCAGGGCATCGCCGCGGGCCCGAAGCTCCTCGCCGAGCGGCTGGACGTGAGCGAGGAGGACGTGGTCGAGATGCAGGGGCGCCTCGGGCAGGAGGAGGTCTCGCTCGACGCGCCCGTGGGAGACGAACAGAAGGAGAGCCACCTCGATCGGCTCGCGACCGGAGCCCCGGGCGCAGAGGAGCAACTCGGCGACGCCGAGCTTCGAGAACGGTTCATCGAGAAGCTCCGAGCGTTCGCCGAGGGGCTCCGGGGCCGGGAGCGGTTCATCTACGAGAAACGGCTGATTGCCGAAGATCCGCTGACCCTCCAACAGATCGGCGACCGCTACCATCTTACCCGTGAGCGCGCGCGCCAGATCGAGGCCGCTCTGACCCAACGCCTGAAGGCTTACGTCGCCGCCGAGATGCCCTACCTCGCGGACGTGTCGTTTGCTCACCCGGCGGCGCGCAAGACGACGGGCGCGCGCCGCAAGCTTGACAAGTAGCGCGGCCCCGGAGCAAGAGAAAACGTCATGGCTCTGGCGAGCGTCGTCGCGCGCGCACTCGGTTGGCTGGCCGGCTTGCTGGCTGCCGGATGGATCGCGCGGCTGCTCGTCCGGCGGCTCGGCCGCTGGGCGGGGGACCGGGGGCTGCCGGGGCCGCCCTCCGGGAGGCTGCTCGCCGTCCTCGGGGGCGTGATCGTCCTGGCGAACCTTCCCCTCGTCGCTTACTCGCTGCGGCCCGTGGCGAGCACCGCCGTCGAGATCGCCGGCGTGTTCCGCGACGACTTCAACCGCCCCGAGCTGGGCGACGCCTACTGGTCCTCCGGTGACTACTGGCGGATTTTCGACGGCCAGCTCCTCTCGCCCGGCGCGCACAACAACCCGCTCTGGTTGCGAGCCGTCCTCCCGCCCGACGTCCAGGTCGACTTCGACGCCCGGTCGGAGGCTCCCGAGGGCGACACCAAGTGCGAGATCTTCGGCAACGGGTACGACCACGCCTCCGGCTACATCCTGATCTTCGGCGGCTGGGGCAACACCTTCACCACCATCGCCCGTCTCGACGAGCACGGCGTGCCGGTGAACGCCGAGCTGCCCGAGCCCATCCCCAACGGCGGCCACGTCCGCGTGCAGCGCACCGACCTGCACGTCGAGCAGGGACACACCTACCACTGGACCGTCATCCGCAAGGGCGGTACCCTCTCCTGGAAGCTAGACGGCCAACTCGTCCTGCAGCTCATCGACCCGGAGCCGCTCCGCGGGCCGGGCCATGATCGCTTCGCCTTCTCGACCTGGGACGCGGACGTCTTCTACGACAACCTGGTGATCACGCCGCTGTAGCCAATGGCCCGCGACGCTTCCCAGCAGATCGTCGACTACAATCTGCGGTTCTCCGGCCGCGATCCGGATCTCCTGCCCTTCAAGCTGCGCAAGATGGCGGCGCACCCGTTCGCCTTCTTCCGCGGGACGTTCCACCTGTTCGCGGCCGACTGGATCTCAGGTCTCTGCGCGCCCTGGCGCGACGGTCGCGGCCGCGAGGTCGACCCCGTCCTCGGCGACGCGCACATCGAGAGCTTCGGAGCCCACGAGGCGGAGGACGGCACCATCGCCTTCACCCTCCAAGACCTCGACGAGGCCGCCGAGGCCGACTTCGACCTCGACGTGTTCCGGGCAGCCGCCAGCGCCGCGCTCGCGGTCGACCAGGCCGGCTCGCCGCTCGGCGCCGCATGCACCGCCGCGGCCCGTCTCGCCCAGGGGTACGCCGATCAAGCGGTCCGGTTCGCGAGCGGCGCCGACGGACCCGACTGGCGGGTCACCGAGACCGAGCACGCGCCCCCGCCCGTCCAGGCGCTTTGCCGGAGGGTCGCCTCCGTCTCCCGCGTGGCGATGCTCGCCGACGCCTGTGAGCCGGCCCCGGCCTCGGGCCCCCGCCGCCTTCGCCGCGGGGAACGCCAGATCGACCTCCGTCCGGAGCGCGCCCGCGCGGTCCTCGAAGCCCTGGGCCCGTATCTCAAGGCGAAGATCCGCGGCGGTCCTGCCTACCTCCCCGTCGACGTGGCCTACCGCGTCTCGGGCACCGGAGGGCTCGGCCGCCACCGCTACACGGTGCTCCTCTCGCCCGAGGTTCGGACGCCGGACGCCGAGGTCCTGCTCGAGGTCAAGGAATCGAGCCCCGCCGCTCTGGACCTCTATCGCGGCCGGACGCAGGCCGATCAGGCCGAGCGCGTCGTCCGTCGGACCGCCGAGGCGCAGGGACGCCCCAACCGCTGGCTCGGCTCGTGCCGGATCGGCTCGCAGCCCTACCAAGTCCGGGAGATCGGCCCGCACGACGGCCACTTGACGCCGCCGGCGCTCACCGACTCCGCCGAGGCCGACGCGGTGTTCGAGACCTGCGGCCGGCTCCTCGCCGCCGCCCACGAGCGGAGCTTCCGTGCCGCCCCGGCCGGCCGGGGATGCGAGGCGCCGGCCGCGCGCCTGCAAGGTCGCGAGGGGCTCTGGCTGCGGCGGGCGGTCTCCTTCGGCCTCTTCTACGCGGCGGTCGTTCAGGAAGACCATCGGGCCTTCACGGCCCACATCGAGGAGGCGCTCGCCAGGCTCGTCGCCGGGTAGACCGGGGACCCGATCCGTGCCCGTTTCCCTCCGGGAACCGCGGGCCTCCAGGGAACGCCGGAAGGGAGCCCGGGGGCCTGGTCGTTTCCCCCCGGCTCTCCCCACTGCGCGGCGCCGACTTCGGGTGCCTCCGAGGACGAGGCCGCCCTCCCGGGCTAGCCGCGCCGTGCGACACGTGGACACCTCGCGTGGTAGAGAGGGGCGTCATGGCGCAAGCACGGCCGCGGGCGCGGGCCAAGAAGCGAGAGCGGGCCCCGGCGGAGCCGCTCACAATCGGGATCCTCTCGCGCAAGCGCACCCTCTACACCACGAGCCGGCTCGTCGAGGCGGCGCAGGCGCGCGGCCACCAGCCGCTGGTCGTCGACACGCTCGCCTGTTCCCTCGATCTCGGCCAGGACGGGGCGCACATCCAGTACCAGGAGAAGCCACTGCCCCGGCTCGACGTCGTCATCCCGCGCATCGGCGCGTCGATCACCGGCTACGGCCTGTCGGTCGTCAACCAGCTCGACATGATGGGCGTGCCGGTGCTCAACAACTCGGTCCCTATCGCCCGCAGCCGCGACAAGCTGCGCTGCCTCCAACTCCTCGCCCGATTCGGCGTAGACATCCCGCGCACGGTGCTGACCCACGACCGTCGGGAGGTCCCGCGGGCCCTCGAACGCATCGGCGGCCTGCCGGCCATCCTGAAGCTCCTCCAGGGGACGCAGGGGGTGGGCGTGATGATCGCCCACTCGCTCGCGGAGATCGAGGGGATCCTCGGCACGATGAAGGACCTCGGCCAGGAGATCCTCCTCCAGGAGTTCATCCACGAGAGCCGCGGGCGCGACGTGCGCGCGCTCGTGCTCGGGGACCGGGTGGTGGCGGCGATGCGGCGCCGAGCGCGAGCCGGCGAGTTTCGCAGCAACCTCCACCGCGGCGGCGCCGGCCGGGCAGTCTCGCTCCCTCCCGCCTACGTCGACGCGGCGGTGCGGGCGACGCGGATCATGGGGCTGGAGCTGGCCGGCGTGGACATGCTCGAGACTCGGAGCGGGCCGAAGGTCATGGAGGTCAACAGCTCGCCCGGCTTCGAGGGGCTGGAGAAGGCGACGGGCCTCGACATCGCCGGGGGGATCGTCGAGCACGCGGCCCGGTTCGCCTCGGCCAAGGCAACGGGATGGAGCCGCGCGCGGCTCATCTGACGGCCGGCGCGGTTCGTGCCGCGGCCTCCCGCGTGGCCGAGGACGCGCGCAGCGCGAACTTCAAGCGTATCGCGTTCCTCGTCTCCGGGTTCGTGGCGGTGCCGACCGTTGTGCTCCTCACCGTGGGCATTCTCGTGATCGTCCTCGGCAAGGCGCGCAAGGACACCGTCTTCGGGATCCTGATCCTCTCCCTCTGCCTCACGATGATCGCGGGGATGATCGCCACCTTCGCCTACCTGCGGCGCGGCGCGACCCTCTCGCGGCTTCAGACGGACTTTGTCAACAAGGTGAGCCACGACCTGCGTACGCCGCTCACCAGCATCCGCATGTTCGTGGACACCCTGCAGATGGGGCGCATCCAGCAACCCCAGCGCATGCAGCAGTGTCTGGACGTGCTCTCCGCGGAGACCGCGCGGCTGTCCGCGATGATCGACCGGCTCCTCGGCTGGGCGCGGATGGAGGCGGGGAAGCGCACCTACCAGACCGAGCGCGAGCGTCCCGACGACCTCGTCGACGCGGCGCTCGCCGCCTTCGAGACGCAACGGCTCCACGGCCCGCCCGTGGATCTCGCGCGGGAGGTCGCCCCCGGCCTCCCGGAGATCTCGATCGACCTCGCCGCGATGAGCGAGGCGCTCCTGAACCTCTTCCACAACGCCTACAAGTTCACCGGCGCGGTGAAGAAGATCGGCGTCCGGGCGCGGGCTGCGGCCGGGGGCGTCGAGATCGCCGTCTCGGACAACGGGCCGGGCATCGCCCCGCGGGAGCAGAAGCGGATCTTCGAGAAGTTCTACCGCGCGGAGCTGCCCGTGGCCGGGGCCGTCGAGGGGAGCGGGCTCGGGCTCGCGATCGTCCAGCACATCGTGCAGGCCCACGGCGGCACGGTGACCGTTCAGAGCGAGCCCGGCGCGGGGAGCACGTTCGCGATCTGGCTGCCGGCGGCCGAGACGTGACCCGGCAGCCCCAAGGCCACCCGGCCGGCCTCCCGCGGCACGGGCCGGCGCCCGACGCCCCCCCCGAAAGAAGCCGCAGGAAGAGAGGGAAACCCAACCCGAGGCGAGCCCAATGCGGTTATTTGGGATCAAGTCGCTCTCGCGTCACGCGTCGATTCTCGACGTCGACCGATCCGAGGCCCGTTCTCCTGCGATGAACGATTCCAAAGCGATAGGAGGGCCAGCTTGGCCGAGACGATTCTGATCATCGAGGACGACCGTTCCATCCGCGAGGGGCTCTCCCTGAACCTCGAGCTGGAGGGGTTCGCGGTGCGGGCGGCCGGCGACGGAGAGCGAGGCCTCTCGCTCTTCCGTGAGAAGAAGCCGGACCTCCTCATCCTCGACCTGACGCTGCCCGGCCTCGACGGCCTCGCCGTGCTCCGAGCCATCCGGCGCGACGATGGGGAGACGCCGATCCTCATCCTCTCAGCGCGCGGGCAGGAGTCCTCGAAGGTGGAGGGGCTCTCGTTCGGCGCCGACGACTACGTGGTGAAGCCGTTCGGACTTCGTGAGTTGCTCGCCCGCGTCCATGCCGCGCTTCGGCGCGCGAGCCGGGGGTCGGGCACGCGGCGGTTCAGCGACGTAGAGGTGGACCTGCGCGCGCGCCGCGTGCGGCGCGCGGGCGCCGCGGTCGAACTGACCGCCCGCGAGTTCGACCTCCTACGCCACTTCCTCTTCCACCCGGACATGGTCCAGAGTCGCGAGCAGCTCATGCAGGCGGTCTGGGGCCTCGACTACTTCGGCACCGCGCGGACGGTCGACAACTTCATCCTCCGCCTGCGCGAGAAGCTCGAGGCCGACCCGGCGCGACCCCGCCACCTCGAGACGGTCCGCGGCATTGGTTACCGCTTCAACCCGGGATAGCCGCTCGCGACGCGGGGCCCTCCTCTCTGGGGGGCCCGCCCACCCGAAGGACCGTCAGAAAACGAGACGGGGCGCACCGCGGCGCACCCTCATCGGCGAAGATGGCGCAGCCCATGGGAATCCCTGCATGCTCATTGCCTGTTTGCGAAGCAGCCAGCAGAGGAGCGGCGGCCCCTCGCCAGGTCATCGCCCTCCCTCCCTCCCCGTGTTCCTCGCGAGATCCACCTCCTCGCGGTCCAGGAACGCCACGCCGCCCTCGAGCACCGGGGCCAGGGCCGGCTCCCGGGAGAAGCGCCGGTATGCGCTCCCGGTCGCCTTCCGTGCCGACGCAGGGGAGAGCTCACCCGCGATCTCAAGGAAACGCAGGGCGAGCAGGAGCGTCTGCGCCGCGTCCTGGAGGCAGTAGTCGCCGACCGTCTCCGCCTCCCCCTCCGCCCAGAGCCGGGCCACGTCGCCTCCGTCCGGCCCGAGCTTGCCGGGCAGCCCGACCGCTTCCAGCAGATCGCCCAGCGGCCCCGGCGAGAGCCCGCCCGCGAGCCGCTCGAAGACGTCGAGCTGCCGGACGCTGTGCGGATGGCGGTAGCGCTCCCGCGGGGCACCCCGCTCGGCGAGGTAGAAAGGCAGCTCGATGGGATGGGGGAGCGATCGCCACAAGAGCACGGGCAGGTCGAAGCGCCGGCCGTTGTAGCTCGCGAGCCGGCGGCCGCGCGCCGCCTGCCAGAAGGCCGCGAGCAGATCCGCCTCCGTGGGCGTCGGCGCACCGGCCCCGCTCGCGCCGCCGAGCACGAGCCGCTCCAGCTCCACCTCGCGGTCCCGCTCCCAGCGGACCATGGACACGGCGACGACGCGGTGGAACGGCGCGGGCGCGAAGTCGCCCTCCCCGCCGAGCACCTCCGCGAGCACCGCCGGGACCTCCGCGGGCGAGAGCCGCCTCCCGAGCGCGCGGCCGAGGGCCACCTCGTCCGGGACCGTCTCGATGTCGAAGGCGAGGAGCCCCGCCGCCGAACTCTCCCCGTTCGCGAGCCGCGTCGCGGGCGGCACGTACGGCTCGCCGGCCCACGCGGGCGTCTCGGTCCACGGCCGCAGCTCCGCCGGCAGGCCCGCGCCCGAAAGCTCGGCCAGCCGCGCGCGGACCTCCTCGCCGGAGAGCAGGCCGCGCAGCCGCTGCACCCGCAGGTAGAGCAAGTACGTCGCGAGCGCGCGCCGCCGCGCCGCGACGAGATCGTCGCGTTCGAGGTCGCGCGCGGGGACGCCGAAGGCCCCGGGGAGGACGGCCGGAAGGACAAGTCCCGGGTCGAGCCAGCGCATCCGCCGGTCGCCGTCCGCGAGGAACGAGAGCAGATCGAGGTGGCCGGCGAGGTTGTACGGTGAACGCCGCGCGCGGTACGGGTCCTCGGCGGAGAACTCCCCCGGGAGCGGGACGCGGTGGCGCAGGGCGAGGGATTCGAGCACCGGCAGATCGACCTGCCGGCCCTGCAGCGTCACCAGCGTGTCGGACCTCGCGAGCCGGCCCGCGAGATCCGAGAGCAGCGCGGCCTCGTCCGGGAAGGAGACGACATCGCCCTCCGTGGGCAGCTCCGGGAGCGCGACCCGGAAGCTCGACCGGCGCCGCCCCTTCTCGTCCAACTCGATGCCGTGCGCGCCGAGCAGCCGCAGCCCAGCCGCCGAGGAGCCCCCACCCGCCTCGCGGGCCCGCAGGACCAGATCGATGAGCAGCGCGTACGCCATTCAGCTCCAGTGTAGCGGAGGGGGCTGTCATCGGCCGCGCCGCGGGCGTTCCAGATCCAGGGGTCAGCGGCCAATCTTTGCGAACGCGGCCTTCGCGGCGGAGAGCGTCTTCTCGACGGCCGCGTCGTCGTGGGCCAGCGAGACGAACGCGGCCTCGAACTGCGAGGGCGGCAGGTAGACACCCTCGTCGAGCATCGCGTGGAAGAAGGCGGCGAAGCGGGCGCGGTCGGCGCGGCGCGCGGAGGAGGCGTCGGTGACCGCGTCCTCGGCGAAGAAGAGGGTCCACATGCTGCCGACGCGGTTGACGCGCACAGCCACCCCCGCGTCACGGGCCGCCGCCGCGATCCCCCCGGCGACGCGCGCCGACGCCCGCTCGAGCCGGTCGTAGGCGCCGGGAACGGCGAGCGCGTCGAGAGTCGCCTTGCCCGCGGCCATGGCGAGCGGGTTCCCCGAGAGCGTGCCCGCCTGGTAGACAGGCCCCGCCGGCGCGACGAGCTTCATGATCTCCGCCCGCCCACCGAACGCACCCACGGGCAGGCCGCCGCCGATGACCTTGCCGAAGGTGGTGAGATCGCCGCGGACGCCGAGCCGCTCCTGGGCGCCGCCGCGCGCGAGCCGGAAGCCGGTCATCACCTCGTCCACGATGAAGAGCGCACCGGCGGCGTGGCAGGCCTCGGCGAGCGCTTCGAGGAAGCCGGGCGCGGGAGGGATAACACCCATGTTGCCCACGACCGGCTCGACGATGGCGCAGGCGATCGCGCCGCCGCGCCGGCGGAAGAGATCCTGGACACGTTCCGCGTCGTTGAAAGGGACGGTGTGGGTGAGGGCGGCGAGCGCGGCCGGGACGCCGGGGGAATCCGGGAGCCCGAGCGTCTCGACGCCCGATCCCGCCCTCACGAGCAGGCTGTCGGTCGCCCCGTGGTAACAACCGTCGAACTTGACGACCTCGTCGCGGGAGGTGAAGGCCCGGGCGAGCCGCAGCGCCGCCGAGGTCGCCTCGGTCCCCGAGCTGACGAAGCGAATCCGGTCGAGCCACGGCATCGCCGCCCGCACGGCCTCGGCGAGGGCGATCTCCCCCTCGTGCGGGGCGCCGAAGCTCGTGCCGCCGGCCAGCGCGCCGGCGATCGCCGCGTTCACCGCCGGCGCGGCGTGGCCGAGGATGAGCGGGCCCCAGCTCCCCACGTAGTCGACGTAGCGGCGCCCATCCACGTCGGTCAGAAAGGCCCCTTCGCCGCGCGCGAAGAAGACCGGCCGACCACCGACGCCGCCGAACGCCCGGACGGGAGAGTTGACCCCACCGGGGAAGAGGGAGAGGGCCCGCGCCAACAGCTCGTCGCTCCGATCGGTCATCTCGTCTCCTGTCGGGGAAAAGCCTCGGCCGGGAGGGCCCTTGGGCCGTCCCCGCGAGGCGCTTGACGGGGGCCGGCTCCGAAGGCTGCCGCCGGGAGCGCGACGCCGCCGGGAGAGGGGGGATTTCCCGGACCGGACACAGAGCCTCCTAGTCTCCCGTGCCGCTGGCCGGCCGCGGCCGCCGGGCGTCCGCGCGCCGGTCGTCGTCGTGAAAGGCGTCCGGATGCTCGGCCAGGCGCTTCTCGTCGGCCATCTTCCGCTCCAGCCGCTCGATCTCGCCGCGCACGAGCAGCGGATCGGGGTGGGTGCGCAGGGAGGAGACGAGGATCGCGAGCGCCCGCTCGTTCTCTCCGGTCCTTTCGAGGAGCTGCCCGAGGGAGAATTGCGCGCGGCCGAGGAGGTCCGGGGGCGGAGCGCGATCGATCAGCTCCTGATAGGCGGCCATCGCCTCCGCGCGGTGGCCCTGCATCTCGTGGCAGCCGGCGAGCAGGAACCGGGCGGAGGGCGCCTCGGCGCTGCGCGGGAAGCGTTCGAGCAGCGCGCGCGCCTCGGTGGCCGCCTGCGGGTAGTCGCCCAGCTCGAAGTAACCCTGGGCGGCCTGGAGCTTGAAGCCCGGCGCTCCGGGCGCCTCGGGATACGCCGAGACGAGCGCCTCGTACTGCGCGATCGCGTCCGTCCAGTCGCCCCGGTCGCGCAGCATCTCCGCGTAGTGGATGCGCGCCTGGTGGCTCTCGGGCGCGTCGGGGTGGCGTTCGAGCAACCGGCGGTAGGCGTCCGCCGCGCAGCGCGTGTCGCCCATGTCGAGGTAGCAGAGGTCCGCGAGGTGGGCGAGCGCGCGCGTCCGGATCGCGAGGAAGCCGGCGCCACGGTCGGTGTCCAGCCTCCGGAGCGCGTCGCGGTAGGCGGCGAGGGCGGCGGGGAAGTCGCGCCGTCCCTCCAGCTTGTCGGCGTGGTCGAGCAGCCCGGCGGCCGAGCGGGGACAGCCGGCGAGGAGGACGGCGAGGAGCAGCGGTGCGCCGCGCTTCACTCGTCCCCCTCAGGTCCCGCGCTCTCCCCGGCCTCGCCGCCGGCGGGGCCCTCCTCGGAGGCGACGCGGGTGAGCCCGACGACCTTCTCGTCGGCCTCGTGGATGTCGATGAGCCGCACGCCCTGGGTGTTGCGGCCGATCACGCTGATGTCGTGCGCCGGCATCCGGATGAGCATCCCCTTGTTGGTGATGACCATCACGTTATCCTCGTCGCGGACCTGCACCGCCCCCACGACGCCGCCGTTGCGATCGGTCGTCTTGATCGTGATGATGCCCTTGCCGCCGCGCCCCTGGAGCCGGTACTCGCTCTCCTCGGTCCGCTTGCCGTAGCCGTTCTCGGTGACCGAGAGGATGGAGAGGCCGGGCTGCACGACCTCGGCCGAGACCACCGCGTCGCCCTCCTCGAGCGTGATCCCCTTGACGCCGTAGGCCGTCCGGCCCATCGATCGGACCTCGGCCTCCTCGAAGCGGATGGAGAGCCCCTGGCGGGTGGTGAGCAGGAGGTGCGCGGTCCCGTCGGTCAGCCGGGCGGCCACGAGCCGGTCGCCGTCCTCGATCCCCAGGGCGATGATCCCGGGAGCCCGCGGGCTGTCGAACTCCGAGAGCGCGGTCTTCTTCACGATGCCCCGCTCCGTGACCATCACCGCGAACCGCCCCTCCTCGAACGCCTTCACCGGGAGGATGGCGGCGAGCTTCTCCTCGGGCCGGAAGCGGACGAGGTTGACGATCGGCTTGCCCCGCGCGACGCGGCCGGCGGCCGGCACCTCGTGGACCTTGAGCCAGTAGACGCGCCCCGCGTTCGAGAAGACGAGCAGGTAGCTGTGGGCCGAGGCGACGAACAGGTCCTCGAGGTAGTCGTCGTCCTTGGCCGAGGCGCCGATCTTCCCCTTCCCGCCGCGACGCTGCGCGCGGTACTCGGCGGCGGCGTTGCGCTTGACGTACCCCGCGTGGCTCAAGGTGACGACCATGTCCTCGTCGGCGATCAGGTCCTCGGCCGACAGGGAGCTCGTCTCCCCGACCAGCTCGGTCCGCCGATCGTCGGCGAACTGGTCCCGCACCGCGGAGAGCTCGGAGACGATCACGTCGAGCAACACCCGATCGACCCGCAGGATCTCCTCGAGCCGGGCGATGGTCTTCTGGAGCTCGGCGAGCTCGTCGAGGATCTTCTGGCGCTCCAGGCCGGTCAGCCGCTGGAGCTGCATCTCGAGGATGGCCTTGGCCTGGATCTCGGAGAGCCCGAACTGCGCCGTGAGGCCGAGCGCCGCGGTCTCGCGGTCCTTGGCCGCGCGGATGAGCGCGATGACCGCGTCGAGGGCGTCGAGGGCGATGCGCAGGCCGATCAGCACGTGCTCCCGCTCGCGCGCCTTGCGCAGGTCGAAGCGGGTGCGCCGGGTGACGACCTCGCGCCGGTGGGCGATGAAGCGCTCCAGGATCTCCTTGAGCCCGAGCACGCGCGGCTGGCCGTTGTCGATGGCCAGCATGTTGATGCCGAAGGTCTCCTGGAGCGGCGTGTGGGCGAAGAGGTTGTTGAGCACCACCGCGCCCATCGCGTCGCGCTTGACCTCGATGACGATCCGCATCCCGTCGCGATCGCTCTCGTCGCGGATGTCGGAGACGCCCTCGAGCTTCTTGTCCCGCGTCAGCTCGGCGATCCGTTCGATCAGCCGCGCCTTGTTGACCTGGTACGGGATCTCGGTGACGACGATCGTCTCGCGCTCGGTCTTCGGGTGGACCTCGATCTCGGCGCGCCCACGCACCTGGATCTGGCCGCGCCCGGTCTCGTACGCCTGCCGCACGCCGTCGAGGCCGTGGATGAAGCCGCCGGTCGGGAAGTCCGGGCCGGGCACGAAGGCCATCAGGTCGCTCACCGTGCAGCGCGGGTTCTCGATGAGGTGGATCGCCGCGCGGATGACCTCGCCCATGTTGTGGGGCGGGATGTTCGTCGCCATCCCCACCGCGATCCCGGACGATCCGTTGACGAGCAGGTTGGGGAAGCCGGCGGGCAGCACGAGCGGCTCCTCGAGCGTGTCGTCGTAGTTCGGCCCGAAGTCGACGGTCTCCTTGTCGAGGTCGGCGAGCAGGACCTCGGCCAGCCGGTTCATGCGGATCTCGGTGTAGCGCATGGCCGCCGGGGGATCGCCGTCCACCGAGCCGAAGTTTCCCTGCCCGTCCACGAGCGGGTAGCGCAGGGAGAAGTCCTGCGCCATCCGGACGATCGAGTCGTAGACCGCCGCGTCGCCGTGGGGGTGGTACTTGCCGATCACGTCGCCCACGATGCGGGCAGACTTCTTGTACGCCTTGCCGTGGGTGTTGCCGAGATCCTGCATCGCGAACAGGATGCGCCGGTGGACGGGCTTGAGGCCGTCCCGCACGTCGGGCAGCGCGCGCCCGATGATGACCGACATCGAGTAGTCGAGATACGACCGGCGCATCTCGTCTTCGATGGCGACCGGTATCTTCTCCGCGGTGGACGGCGGCATCTTCGAGGACCTCTGGAGTGACCCGCCGGCGGGACGCCCGGCGGCGGCGCCCGGAAGGCCCGATTCGTCCGGCAGCCACCGGGCGCTCCGTCCAAGCGTCAACCGCCGTCAGTAGCCGGAAATGGCGAGGAAATCAACGGCGGCGGGGGAGGAGCCACCCCATGTTTCTTGAGCCGTTCGCTCGATTCCTGGACCCGTTCCGGATCCCCTTCCCTGCCCTCCGATCGCAGCTTCCGGCGATCCGTCCGCAGCCTCCGGGCTTCCGTCCGCAGCCTCCAGGCTTCCGTCCGCAGCCTCCGGGCTTCCGTCCGCAGCCTCCGGGCTTCCGTCCGCAGCTTCCGGGCTTCCGTCCGCAGCTTCCGGGCTTCCGTCCGCAGCTTCCGGGCTTCCGTCCGGTGGCGTGGGGCCTTCGTCGATGGCCCCCACGCCTCCGTCCGAGCCGCTGAAGCTTCCGTCGGGACCGGACGAGCCTCCGTCCGCGCCGGACGAAGCCTCGTCCACCGCGGACGGAGCGCTCCCGAGCGCGGACGAGGGTCCGCCGCCGCGGGACGGG
>JAKAPL010000125.1 GCA_021807105.1 Myxococcales bacterium
CAACAAGGGGCTTGGTCGGCACTACACGCACTTCCCCGCTCCCAACCCTGTCGCTTCAACCCCTTGGATCATCTCTCCCCTGCAAGCACCCCCAATCTTTTCTCCGAACTGCGGAAGTTGGGCTAGGTGTCACGGCGCTCGCACTGCGTACGGTGGTGGCGCTGGTCCGCGGCGTGGCCCTTGCCTTCGTCTGGCTCGGCACCACCATCGGCGAGACCAGCGCGCGCATCTACCTCTTCTTCACTGAGACGCTGCCGCGCGCGTTCCACCACATCGTCGCCGCGGTGCGCTCCTTCTTCGAGCCCGTCGTTTCCTTCGTGGAGAGCGTCGCCGACAGCATCCGCACCGCGCTCGACCGGCTCATCGCCTATGTGGGCCATCTTGCCGCCAAGATCCCCGAGCGCTTCCGGCCGGCGCTGCTCGACGCGGTGGTCGCCGCCGGCGAGGCCGCGCAGGCCCGGCTCGACGCGCGAACCTCGCCGGCCGCGATCGGCGTGGCCTCGCCAGTCGATGCCTCGACAATCGTCGCAGCGCCGCTTCCGCTTCTTGGGAGCGCAACCGCGTCTCTGCCGGCCGTCACGGAGCTCTCCGCGCGCCAGGAACTCGCACAGAGCGAGCGCGACGCGCTCTTGCCGTCGCCTGCCGACCTCAACCGACCCATCGACACGCACGTCACCCTCACGGTCGATGGCGAGACGCTCGCCCGCGCCACCACCCGCGCCCAGCGCGGCCTCGCGGTCCGCTCCTTCGTCCCGGTGATGCCATGAGCCTCGCGATCGCCGGCCAGCGCCCGCCGCGCCTCACGCTCGCCAACATCGCGACGGGCGACTCCATCGAGGCGCAGTTCAACCCCACCGGATTCGAGGAGGCGATCGAGGTCGGCTGGGCCCACCTCAAGGTGCCTGGCCTCTCGCACGAGCGGCTTTATTTCGTGAACACCGAGAACCTCAAGCTCAGCCTGGAGCTGACCTTCGACGCGCTCGATTCGGCGAGCAGCCTTGACGACGTTCTCAAGTCGCGCCGCTTCCTGATGAGCCTCTGCTACCCGGTCGCGGGCGAAGACGTGCCGTCGACGAGCCCGCCGCGAGTCCTCGTGGTCTGGCCGAGCGTCGTGAGCCTCACCTGCGTCGTCGGAAGCCTGTCCTTCAAGTACAGCCGCTTCAACCTCCAGGGGACCGCGGTGCAGTTCACGGGGAAGGTCGCGCTGGAGGAGATCCGCGACGTGCGCCTCACGGTCGCGTAATGCCGAATCCACGCTCTGCCAGGGAGCCCTTCGATGCGATCAGTTTCAGACTGGCACCCATGCTCGTTCCGGCCCGCGAGATCCGCCAGCCTCGCCGCGAGCCTCGCCGCGGGCCCGCCCCCCTCCTGCCGGGGATGTACATGGGGGCCCTGCCGCTGCGGGCCGGGGCGGCGAGCGGGCGCGTGAACTCCTTCATGGCGGATTAGGGCGCTCGATCCTCCCAGAATCCGCCACCTCCTTTCCTGCTTCGAATCCGTACTTGAGGGGATAGGTTAGTGGGCGAGCCCGTTGACATTTCGGTCCCCACCGGTCTAGACACGCACGCCGCATTCCCCGGTAGCTCAGCCGGCAGAGCAGGTGGCTGTTAACCACCGTGTCGCAGGTTCGAGTCCTGCCCGGGGAGCCAGAAAAACCCTCGGCGTATCGCTGGTTTGCGAATCGCGCGCCGAGGGCTCGGAGCCGTCCGGCGGATCCGAGTGCCCATTTTGTGCCATGCCCCCCGCCACGGCGACGCTCTGCATGGACTCCCTGTGCGTGTCCGCGGGCTGGTCGAGACGTGCAGCCGGCCCGAAGGCGGCCTCCATGCCCGCGCGCAAGTCCTCGACGGCCAGGTGCGCGTACGTCCCGGCCGTGGTCGTCACGCTGGCGTGCCGGAGGATCCGCTGCACCCGGTGGATGTCCACCCCGGCCCGTAGGAGGATCGTCGCGCACGAGTGCCGCAGGTCGTGAAAGCGGAGCGCCCTCGGGAGCGGCACGGGCCACAGACGCATGCCGCACGTCGGGCAGTCGCGCGGCGCCGCGTCGGCGTGCGTCGCCTTGAAGCCGCACCGCTGGCGCCGGCAACGGTGCTCGTAGCCCGTCACGAGCCCCGCCCGGCCGAGGGCGCGACGCAAGAGAATCTGCGGCTGCGAGTCCGCCTTGCGCATGGAGCCGTCCGGCGCGCCGAACAGGTACGCCCCCGGCGTGCGCAGCCCGGCCTCGACGTAGGGCCTGAGAGGCTCGGGCAGCGGGATCACGTCCGAGTGCCCGCCTTTCGTCGTGTCGCGATCGTAGGACGCGCGGATCGTCAGGCTCCCGCGCTCGAGATCCACGTCGGCCTTGCGGAGCCCGGCGCACTCGCCCTTGCGGAGCCCACCGTAGACGGCGGCGGCGAAGAACCCGCGCCAGTCGGCCGGGACGTGCGGCAGGAGCCGCTCGGCTTCTTCGAGAGTCAGTGTGTCGTAAATGCGGCGCGGCACGCGGCGCGGCTCGGTATCGCAGACAGGGTTTGAGCCTGTCCACAGCCCCGCCTTGCGCGCCTTGTTGATCACGGTGCGCAGCGTCCCCCGGACGTGGTTGACGGACGCGGGGGCCAGTCCGCCGGCCTGCAACGCGCCGAAGTGATCCTCCAACACCCGGGCCGTTACCTCCCGGAGCGCCAGCCTGCCGATCGGAGCACGCGTGACGTGGCAAGCCAGTTGGCGCCGCTCCACCTCGCAGCGGCCGGCCGCGCGTTTCTCGGCCCACCACTGGCACAGCTCGGCGAGCGTCTCCTCCGAATCGGAGGGGCGAGCCTCCAGCCCGAGCCGGGCGCGTTCGGCCTGCCGTTCGAGGTCGGCCAAGAGGGCCATGGCGGCGCCCTTTGACGTGGCGGTGGTCGCCAGCCGGTGCCGGCGGCCGGTCGCGTCCCGGCGGTCCACGTACCACCTCCCGTTGCGTTGAAAGACGCTCGGCATGGTCGCAGTCTACCGCGTGAGCCGGACAACGCGAGCGGGTGCGGAGGGCTCGCCTCGGAGCGCGCCCTTCACCTCGGCCAGGTCGAAGCGTTTGAGCGCGCCGACCCGCAGGCAGGGGATCGTCCCGTTGCGGGCGGCCTCATAGACCCAAGAGCGCGAGACTCGAAGCGCGGCGGCCAACTCCTCGGCCGTGAGCAGCGGGGGGTCGGCGGGGGGGCTCTGTGCAGCGGTCAGCTCGGACACGGTGCGGCTCCTTTCGTCAGCACCCGGGCGCACCCGGGGCAGGTAGCGCCGGTCGCGACAGGCGCGCGGCAGGCTCGACAGCGACGGGCGGGCAGCGGGGGCGGGGGGCGCGCGGCCGGGGGGCAGCGCGGGCAGGCGGGGGCCCCCCACGGGATCGCCAAGCCGCAGCCCGCGCAGCGTTTCAGCGCAGCCAGGCGTTCGAGCACCTCTTCGAGCGTCGCGTCCAGCTTGCACGCGGACGCCACATGGTGCGAGCCGCGCCAAAGCGCGACCCGCCCCCACCGATCGGCCGCGCGCATGAGCGGGTCGGTGATCATGGCGTACCCTCGGGGCCGGCGTAC
>JAKAPL010000014.1 GCA_021807105.1 Myxococcales bacterium
CCGCGAGGAGGAAGGAGCGAGCACACCCCCCATGTCGTTGTAGGGGTGGCAAGCCCCCCCTTCGGGAGGCGCGGGATCGGACGCCGCAGCAGCCGTACCGTGAATAAGACGGGCTGAGGGTGGGCAACGGGAGGGGATTCGTTCTCACGTCCTTCCGATGGCTGCCGCCCGGCGCCCGGCACTTCCCGGATGTCGTCGATCAACGGATCGCTGAGGGCGCGGAGGCCTGGGTGGACCTGTCCAGGACCATCCAGACCACGTGGTAGAAATCGTCGTCGTCCGTCGACTCCTTCGCCTCGTGGACGACCCCGACGCCGAGCTGCATCCCTCTCGCGGACCGGAGCGCAGCGGCCTGGAAGGCGTCGAACGGGAAGGCCGCCACCATGTCCGGCACGCCGTCGCCCAACACACGAGCGTTGAAACGCCTGACCGCGCCGGGGGCCAAGCCCGCGGTGACGAATCGTTCGCGCCGCTCCTTCCGGCTGCCCCAGGCGAGCGGCGAACCCTTGCCCTCGAGGTGGATCTTCGCTCTCTCCCTGGCCAAGGTCCTGGCGAAGCCGCACAGCTCGGGCGGCAGCGGAAGCGAGGCGAGGCCGACGTCGGTCCGCGTCTTCTCCAGCGCCGCCCCGAACTGGCGGGCGAGTTCGATCGCGTCTGCGGGAGGCTGCGTGCCCTTCGCCGCGACCGGCGGCCAGGGCGACGGCGTTACCCCGACGAAGACCGGAACGCTGTACATTCCGCCCCCAGGACCGAGGGAGACGAGGTAACGCCCGTCGCCCTGGGGAAAGGTGTAGGTCGCGCGGAAGGTGCCGCCCTCGCGACTGGCGGCGACGATGTCGACGTGGCCGTCGGGCCGCAGGACGGCGAGCTGCAGCCGTGGAAGGGAGGCGCGGACGATTCTCCCTTCGACGGTGAAGCTGCTCGACAGGGGCGCCGTCCGCGGCGGCGGCGCGGTCACGTCCATCTGCTCGTCCCGCAAGGTCACGACGAAGATTCGGTGGTTGTCCCAGCCGGAGGCGAGGATGGCCGCCCCGATTCGGAGATCGCCGTAGACCGTCGTTGGCCGGAGCAGCCGGACGAGCCTCTTGACCTGATCGGACTCGAGCCGGTGTTGCGGATAATCCACGATCACGTCGGAGGTGGCGATCGCCGGGAAACCCGCCTCGATGAGGCGCCGCGTGACGTGGATCTTTCCCTCTTCCTCCGGCGCCTCCACCGTTCCGCCGGAGAGCCCACTCCCGCGTGAGATTCCTTGGGCCACGCCGCTGTGTTTGGCGACTCCAGCGTTGGCGATCACCCGCGCCGCGGCCGTCTCGTAGCTGCCCGGAACGGCCTTCGAATAGCCGATCCGCGCCAGTTCGTCGTTGACCTGATCGACGAGTTCTTGCTCCGCCGACGAGAGGACGGGCCGCTTCTCGTCCTGCGGCAGATAGGTGTCGCCTACGGGCGGGACCGGCAGGAGCGCCGGCGCACAGGAGAGGCCCGAAGCCAAGGAAAAGAGGAACCCGGCCATCGGGCCGGCAAGCGTTTTGCGCATCGAACCGTCGCCTCCAGCGAGGCGCGAAGGCTAGTCTGGCCGGCCGGCGCGTGTCAAACAGCCGTCCGGGAGGGGTAACCGTTCACGGGTCGGATCCGCGTTCCCCGCGTCAAAGCCGCATTAAGCCATGGCCCGGGGAACAATATCCGAGCCATGCCACCGGGCTCCCTCATGGGCATGGCCTCCCCGGGCGGTGAAGGTTATGAAACGTGGAGTGGATCTGGCCCATCGAGCTGTCCGTTAAGCAGCCTCACACGGGGGTTGACTGCTTACGGACGACGGATGAGGGCAGACGTAGTCGTCTGGCCAGCGACGCTGCGGCGTGCTAGAAGCCGACAGCCTGCGGGGAAGGATGCCCTTCAATATCATCGCCGCCGCCCGGGATCTCGTCGCCGCCGACACCGTCTCGGCGCGGGGCAACGCCGCGGTCATCCCGGTCGTGACCCGCCTCGCGGGCGCCTGTGGCCTGCCGGTCGAGCTGCTCCCCGAGGGCCCGCGCAACGCGAACCTCCTCATCCGGCTCCCGGGCGCGCCGGCGCGCGACCCGCTCCTCTTCGTCACCCACACTGACACGGTAGACGCGGGCCCGCGCGAGCGCTGGACCGCGACCGATCCCTGGACGCTCCGGGTCGACGGCGACCGACTCTACGGCCTCGGGGCGGCGGACACGAAGCTCGATCTCCTCGCCAAGCTCGCGGCCCTGGAGCGTCTCTCCGGCCGTTCCCTCTCCCGCGGCGTCGCGTTCCTCGGGACCTTCGGTGAGGAGATTGGCCTCCTCGGTGCCAAGAGCTTCGTCCGCGGGGGACTCCTCCGCCCGCGCGCGGTCGCCTGCGGCGAGCCCTCTTCATTGCGGATCGTCCACGCGCACAAGGGCTACCTGGTCGCGCGTGTCCGATTGCCCGGAGGCGGCGGGGAGGTCCGCGAGGTCTGCTCCCGGACGTTCACCGGCAAAGCCGCGCACAGCGCGCGCCCGCTGCTCGGCGAGAACGCGATCGAGAAGGCTCTCGTCGATCCGCTGGCGGGGGTCGTCCGCGTGCGGGGTGGGCAGGGCGCGAACAGCGTCCCCGCCTCCTGTGAGGTGGGCCTCGCGAGTGGTCCCTCGCCGTTGCCCCTCGACGCGATTCGGCGGGTCATCGCCCGCTGGCACGCGCTCGTCGCGGCGCTCGAGCCGAGGAGCGACGGCCGCTTCTCGCCCCCGGAGACGGTGAGCAACGTGGGGTTGCTCGACGCCTCGCCTGCGGGGACGGAGATCCTCCTAGACGCCCGTCTCCTGCCGGGCCACGAGCCGGCCCGCCTCGCCCGCGCCTACGAGGAGGAGGTCCGTGCGCTCGGGGGCGCGGTGGTCTTCGAGCGCGACAACCCGGCGGTCTGGACCGATCCCGAGGGGCCGCTCGTCTCCGCCGCCCGCGCCACGAGCCGGGCGCTGGGCCTTTCCGACGCGCCGGTGACCAAGGCGACGAACACTGAGGCCGCCGCCTTCGCCGGCCTCTGCGAGGCGATCGTCTTCGGGCCGGGCGAATCGACGGGTAACGCCCACTCGCCGAACGAGTACGGCTCCCTCTCCCAGATTCTCCGCGCAGCCGACTGGTACGAGCGGCTCGTGCTCGAACTCTGCGCCTGACCCCGAGGCAACCATGTTCCTCCTCCGCGACGTGCAGCGGCACGACCTCCCGGGCTTGAAGAAGCTCGCCGCGGTCCTCAACAGCGTGAACCTCCCGGACGACGAGCGGATCCTTGATGGACTCATCGACCGGTCGATCCGGAGCTTCTCCTCGCGGATCCGCGATCCGATGGAGCGGACCTACCTCTTCGTCCTCGAGGACCTCCCGGCCGGCCGGATCGTCGGCACCTCGATGATCATCGCCCAGCATGGGACGCGCGAGGCGCCCCACGTCTACTTCGAGGTCTCTTCCCGCGAGCAGTACAGCGCGACCCTCGACAAGCACTTCCGGCACACGATCCTCTCGATCGCCTACAACTACGAGGGGCCGACGGAGATCGGCGGGCTCGTCGTGGATCCCGCGTTCCGCGGGCAGGGGAAGCCGGGCAAACAGCTCTCCTACGCGCGCTTCCTCTACCTCGCGATGCACCGGCGCCGGTTCCGGGAGCGGATCCTCGCGGAGCTCTTGCCGCCGCTGCTCCCCGATGGCCGATCGCTCCTCTGGGAGGCCTGCGGCCGCAAGTTCACGGGCCTCGGCTACCACGAGGCCGATCGGCTCTCGCGGCAGAACAAGGAATTCATCAAGGAGCTGTTCCCCCAGAGCGACATTGACGCGACCCTCTTCTCCCCGCGGGTCCAGAAGGTCATCGGGAAGGTCGGGCCGGAGACGGTGCCGGTGCAGAAGATGCTCGAGCGGATCGGCTTCACGTACGTCGAGAAGGTCGATCCCTTCGACGGCGGCCCGTACTTCGAGGCCGAGGTCCGGGACATCTCCCTCGTGCGAGCCTACCGGTCCGTGCGGCTCGCGGACGTGGACCTCGCCATCGACTTCGAGGAGCGGCTCGTAGGCATCGAGCGTCCCTCTGGCAAGAACCGCTTCCGCGCCGTGCGCACCCCGTGCCGAATCGACGGCGACGAGGCGGCCCTCCCGCTCGCGGCGCGCGAGCTGCTCGGCGCGTCGCCGGGCGATCGGTTGCATGTGATCCCGAGCGATTGATCCCCCCTGGCCGCCGGACCCGCGCCCCGGCGACGCTCGGGGATGTGCGGTCGCGCCGGGGTCTCGACGTCCCGGGGGATGCCGGGCGGGCCGCGACGCGGACCCATGCCCGGCTCACCGGTAGGTCACGACGCGGCCCCAGAGGTCCTGGGTTCCCCAGAGGCCGGCGCGCAGGCACTCGAGCTGGACGACCTGCGAGTGGTCCACGAAGAGGTTCACGTCCGGGCCGAAGGTCTTCACGTACCAGCCGAAGACGTCGGGTTCCGCCGCCTCGAACATGACCCGCGCGAGCCCCAGCCCGTCCGCGATCTCCTCGACCACGTTGGTCCGCCAGCCGTTCACGCTTTCGGTGATCCCCTCGGATTCGATCATCAGCAGGGTCGCGCCGGCGTCCAGGTAGCGCCGTCCGAGCCGGATCGCGGTGGCGGCGCCGCGCACGCCTTCGGCCTCGAGCGCCTCGGCCGCGCTCGCCCCGCCGGCTCCAAACTGGATGCCGACCTCGGGCTTGACCTTGAGGCCCGTCTTGCGGGCCTTCTCGGCGATCCGGACGAGGTCGTCTTCGGGCACGGCGAGGAAGCCGCTCGAGACCTCGACGATGTCGAAGCCGATCGCCTGGCACTCGCCGAGGTAGCGGTCCACGGCGGCCGGCCCCTGAGTCAGCACGTGCTCGACGAAGCCGCCGGTGGAGACCAGGACTTCGTGGGAGTGGCAGAGGTCGATGATCTCCCGGACGACCGGCGCGGGCATCAGCGCGAACGACCCGCCGGCGAACTTGAGCATGTCCACCCACGTGCCCACGGTCTCGAAGATGTCGGCGAGGGCCCGCTTGCCGAGTGTAGAATAGTACGGCCCGCGGATCTCGGTCAGACCGGCGGCCCGCGGCTTCTCGGCGCGGCGGTTGACGCGAAGGAAGGGGAAGGCGCGATCGGATTCTTTCATGACTCACTCCTGGGTCTTGGCGCGGGCGAGCAGCCCGGAGAGCTCGGCGGGGTTCGCCTGGGGAAGCCGCTCGACGAGACGGACGAGCCGGTCGAGGTCGCGCTCGTCGAGGGCGATGCCCGCCAGTCGGCGCAGCTTCCCGACGACGGCGTCCCAGCCCATCGGCCGGCTGCGGAAGCCCTCGTAGTCGGCCTGTTCGCGCACGAGCCGTTGCCCGTCGGCGAGGACGGCGATGAGGCGGCAGGGCATCTCGGCCGGGAAGCGGCGGGAGAGCGCGGCGTCGGGCCGGATGCGGATCTTCGAGAGGAGCGTCTGCACGTCGGCGGCGGCGATCCGCGCGGGCGCGAACTGCTGGGGCCCGACCCGCCCGTCGAGGAGCGCGACCGCGAGGAGGTACGGAAGCGAGTGGTCGGCATCCTCGCGCGTGCGGACGTGGGTCTTCTCCCCCTCCTCGCCGCCGCCGATGATCTGGAAGGCCACGTCGAAGACGTCGACCTCGATCGCATCGAGGTCCTCGGCCCGCAGGGACCGCTCTGCCCGCAGCCAGAGCAGCGCCTCGATGCACGACTGCGAATGGATCTCCGCGTCATAGCGTTTGAGGCTGGTGGCGAGCACGGCGGAGAGTCCCTCCTTCTCCCACTCGATCGAGAACGGTCCGGCAAGCGCCTCGCGGAAGCCCTTGTTCCCCTCGAACAGCTCGGCGGGGCCGGTGATCCCCTCCCGCGCGAGCAACGCCGCGGCGAGCGCGCCCGCGGCGGCGTGCGGGGCGGCGAGCCCCTTCCAGTGGGAGAGGCGTCCGGTGCGCGTCACGCGCAACGCGTTGAGCGCGGTGCCCGCGATCGATACCGCCGCCGCTGTCTGGGCGGGCGTGAGGCGCAGGGCCCGCGCGCAGCCGGCCGCCGCGCCGTAGGCGAGTTGGACGGTGTGGTCGAAGCCGCGCCGCCGGACGGGCGCGGCTTCGGAGAGGCGGCACTGGACCTGGTAGGCGACGGCGAGGGCGGCGAGCAGGTCCTTGCCTCCGGTCCCGGCGGTCTCGCAGGCGGCGAGGACGGCGGCGAAGGAGTCGCTCGGATGGCAGGTCTCTCCGGGCGCGAGGAAGGCGTCGTTGAAGTCGAGGTAGCGGACCAGTGCGCCGTTGTAGAAGGCCGCCCGATCGGGCGCCGTCCGGCCTCCGCCGACGAGCGCGCAGGAGGGCGCGCCGCCGAGCAGGTCGGTGAACCGCCGCACCGCGATCGTGGGCCCCTTGCCGAGCGCCCCGAGGGCACAGGCAATCGCATCGAGCACGTGGAGGGAGAGCGCGGCGACGACCTCCGCGGGGAGGGCGTCGTAGGTCGCCCCCGACGCGAACGCGGCCAACCGATCGACTTCTGGCATGGAGCCACGAAGGTAGGTATCGAGGAGCGGGAAGGGGAGGGCTGTGACCCCGTCTTATTCACGGTCCGGCGTAGCGAGGCGTTCGAGACCGCAGCCGAGAAGGGCAAGCGCAGCGACGACCGACGAGGCGTGCTGAAGCACGCCGCAGGAGGAAGGAGCGAGCACACCCCCCCATGTCGTTGTAGGGGTGGCAAGCCCCCCCTTCGGGAGGCGCGGGATCGGACGCCGCAGCAGCCGGACCGTGAATAAGACGGGGTGACGGAGCCCCGCTCGGGAAGGGAAGGCCCAGGAGGAAGATGGAAGCCACGAAGCATGGAGGGTCTGCTTCCATTCCTGGTTCCTTCGCCTCCTGCTCCGGCCTCCGCGGGAAACGTAAATTCGTCCCGTAAACGGCGGCCGGGGCGCAGGCCCTCCCCCGCCTCCGGCTCGTTCAACGCCGCCGCGGGGGGACGGCCGTCGGGTCCTCGGGCCACGCGTGGCGCGGGTAGCGGCGTGACAGTTCGCGCCGGACCGCCGGGTAGGTCCGCGCCCAGAAGCTCGCTAGGTCGCTCGTCACCTGCACCGCCCGCCGGTTGGGCGCCAGCAGGTGGAGGACGAGCGGCACGCGGCCCCGGTCCACGGTGGGGCCGCGGGCCACGCCGAAGAAGTCCTGGAGCCGCGACGCGACGGACGGCGGACGCCCGGGCGCGTACTCGATCGCCGCCCGGCGCCCCGAGGGGAGCGTCACGTGCTCGGGGGCGATCTCAGCGAGCCGCGCGTGCTGGGTCGGGGTCAGCGCCGCGGAGAGCGCCGCGGCGAGCGAGGCCCCGCGCAGTTCGGCGAACGATCTCCGCCCACGGCAGAGGTCCACGAGCGCCGCCCGCTGCTCCTCATCGGAGAGCGCCGGGAAGCCCGCCATGGGGTCCCTTTCACGGGCGAACGCGACGCGGCCGGCGAGCGCAAGGAGTGCCTCGGGGGGGCCGAAGGCGCGCGGCCCCTCTGCGAGCGCGGCCGCCGCGAGCACTGCAGCCACCTTCTCGGGATCGCTCCGGCCCGCGGGCGACTCCTCGATCGCGATCTGCCCGTACGCGATCCGCCAGGTCACGTCGACCCTCTCGGCCTCGGCGTTCCAGACGACCTCCTCCTCTTCGCGCAACGCCTCGGGGAAGAGGTCCAGGAGCCAATCCGGCTCGATGGCCGACGCGGAGCGGATGAGCGTTCCTTTGCCTTCGCCCCGCTCCTCCGCCTCCACGGCGACGACGAGGTCCGCGTCCCGCACGACGCTCTCCCGGGCGAGGGTCGCCGCGCCGCCGCCGCACAGGAGCAGGTCCGGCTCGCGCGGCCGGCGCCTCCTGGCTACCCGATCCGGGAAGGCCGCGAGCAGCGCCTTCTGGAGCCCCTGGTCGATCTGCGTGGGCGAGAGTCGTTCTTGCCCCGGCGTGCACAGGCGGCGAAGCGCTCGGCCGGTCTGCTCCCAGGGACCGTGCTGGTCGCGCGCCGCCTCGAGCGCCTCGAGAGGATCGGACGGGCCCGAGCGTGCGAGGGCCGCGTCGTGCCGGACGTCCCGCTCGGAGAGGATCGCCGCGAGGTCGCACCCACCGGCGGGGACTCCCTGCCGCTCGGCCTCGACGACGAGCCGGCCGAGCCGTGGATGGAGCGGAAAGGCGAGGAGCCGCCGGCCCACGGCCGAGAGCGTGCCGTCCGGCGCGAGAGCGCCGAGCCTTCCGAGCAGTTCGCGCGCTGCCAGGAGCGCTTCGGGCGGCGGCCGGTCGAGCCAGTCGAGCGCGGGGATATCGGTCACGCCCGCGCCGAGCAGCGCGAGGACCGGCTCGGCGAGATCCGCCCGCAGGATCTCAGGGGTCTCGAACGCCGGTCGCCCGTCGTGGTCGTAACGTGGGTAAAGCCGCACGCAGGCGCCCGGCCGCATCCGCCCCGCCCGCCCCGCCCGCTGCGCCGCCGAGGCCCGGCTCACCTTCGCGACGCGCAAGCTGGGCAGGCCGGACCAGGGTGAGTGGCCTGGGATACGCGCGAGCCCCGAGTCGACGACTGCCGCGACCCCGTCGATGGTGATGGAGGACTCGGCGACGTTCGTCGCGAGGATCACCTTGCGGCGCGCGGCCGGACGGACCGCGCAATCCTGCTCCTGGGGCGAGAGTGAGCCGTGGAGCGGCAGGATGGAGAGGCCGCGCTCGGCGGCGAGCGGCGCGAGCGCTTCGGCGGCGCGGCGAATCTCTGCGGCGCCGGGGAGGAAGACGAGGATGTCGCCTTCGGCCTCCGTGGCGACGAGGCGTCGGACCGCGGAGGCAACCCGCGCTTCGAGCGGGCGGGGGTCCAACAGCGGCGCGTGCTCGATCCGGACAGGGAAGAGCCGCCCGGGGGCTTCGATCACCGGCGCGCCGCCGAGGAAAGCGGAGAGCGGCGCGGGGTCGAGCGTCGCCGACATCGCGACGATCCGGAGGTCCGGCCGCGCGCCGCGCTGGAGGCGGCGCAGCAGGGCGAGCGCGAGGTCGGTCTGGAGATTGCGCTCGTGGCACTCGTCGAGGACGACCGCCGCGACCCCGGTGAGCGCTGGATTCACGAGTAGCCGGCGCACGAGCAGCCCCTCGGTCACGAATCGCAGCCGGGTGGTCGGCGAGGCGACCTCCTCGAAGCGGACCTGCCAGCCGACGCGCTCACCCGGCCGCTCAGAGAGTTCCTCGGCGACGCGCCGCGCGGCGAACCGGGCCGCGATGCGCCGCGGTTCCAGTACGACGATCTCTTGGTCCCCGCATGCGCCGGAGAGGAGGAGGGCGCGCGGGAAGCGCGTGGTCTTGCCGGCCCCCGGCGCCGCTGTCAGGACGAGGGATCTCGCCCGTTCGAGCGCGGCGAGCGCCTCGGGCAGGACGGGATCGATGGGGAGGGAAGTCACGCGAGCGCCGATTGTAGCCGCGGAGGGGGGCCTACGGGCTCCCGGGGCGAGCGGGGAAATGCGGAACGCCGGACGGACGATTTCTCGCCTGGATTTAGAGGGGAGCGTTCCCCGGGCGCCGGGCGGCGTTGGTTGGGACCGCCGGCCCATGGTTCTCCGAGAACGCATCATCGGTGCCAGCCGCAGGTCCGCGAAATCACGAGGGCGAGCGCGAGGGTGGGGTAGGCGGATTTCGTACGCCTGTCTCGATCGTGGACGAAGAACCCCGCGGGGGGCTCCCGGAGCGCCCCCACGGCCCCCCCTCGGCGCGAGCGACGGCGCTGCCGCCTCGGGAAGACGCGATTCCCCCGCCGGGTGATCGCGATTCCCCCGCGGGCGACCGCGATTCCCCCGCCGGGTGATCGCGATTCCCCCGCGAGCGATCGCGATTCCCCCTCGGGTGATCGCGATTCCCCCCCGGGTGATCGCGATTCCCCCGCGAGCGACCGCGATTCCCCCGCGGGCGACCGCGATTCCCCCTCGGGTGATCGCGATTCCCCCTCGGGTGATCGCGATTCCCCCGCGGGCGACCGCGATTCCCCGGCGGGTGATCGCGATTCCCCGGCGGGTGATCGCGATCACCCGACGAGCGACCGCGATCACCCGACGAGCGATCGCGATCACCCGACGAGCGACCGCGATCACCCGACGAGCGACCGCGATCACCCGATGAGCGATCGCGATCACCCGACGAGCGACCGCGATCACCCGACGAGCGATCGCGATCACCCGACGAGCGATCGCGATCACCCGACGAGCGATCGCGATCACCCGATGAGCGACCGCGATCACCCGGCGAGCGACCACGATCACCCGGCGAGCGACCACGATCACCCGGCGAGCGATCGCGATTCCCCGGCGAGGAGCCGCGATTCCCCGGCGAGCGATCACGATCCCCCGGCGAGCGAGTGTGCCCGCTCAACGAGATATCGCTCCCGCTCCCCAAGCCCCGAACCCAGGAATGGGCTCTTTCGGTCGTTGCTCTCGCTTGCCCTTCTCGGCTGCGGTCTCGAACGCCTCGCTACGCCGTACCGTGAATAAGACGGGGTGAGAGAAGTAGTAGACCAGCCGCGCCTTGAAGTCCGCTATCTGGATTTGCCGCCAGGCCCGGGGATGGAGCGGGCGGGCCGGACGCGTCGTGTGTGCCCCGGGTCAGTGGGCGCGAGGAGGGACGGACTGGAACATGACCAGCACAGCGCCGGTCTTGCTGTGCCCGCCGGGCACGCTGGCGAGGCTGTTGGTCTGGAGGGTCCGGGCAATCTCGAATGGAGGCGTCTTCTTGTCGGCGAACGTGATCCGGAAGCGAACCCGGGCTCCCTCGGCGGTCTCCCCGGACTCCGTAAGGCGGATCCGTGTACCGTTCGCGAGGACGACCTCGGCGGGGTGGCCCTTCGCGAGGTGGAGCGTCTCTTGCTGAAGGACCTTCTTGTCGAAGTTCCTCATCAGCTCCTTCATGAAGGCGCGGGGGTTCTCCTTGGCTTCCGATTTTGGGGGCATCTCCATCCTGCCCGGCCTCTTGGCCATCTCGGTGACGGACATCTTCAGCGTCAGGTCGGCCCGGGCGGCGAGCGATGCGCCGAGTGCTGGCGCGAGAGCCAGGCAGGAGAGCAGGAGTTTCCATTTCATGGCCGCCTCCGAACTAGCGCTTATCGCCCTGCTGCCTCGGGCTCGGCGCGTCCGGAGCCACCCATACCACGGTTTGCCCGAGGTCGTTCTCGAACACCACCGGCTTCGCCTCGGGGCGCCGGATTGCGGCGCCCCGGAGATGGGCCTCGTCCTCGGCTGCTCGCAGGCGAACGGCGGCGGATCGCCGCATTCGCCCTCCGACGAGCGGGAGCGCCACTGCCGCGGCCACCGCAGCGAGCGCCACGGCGCCAAGGATCAGATTGCGCCTGCGGCCGGCAAAGAACCACCCGAACGGGCGGGGCCGGCCGGGAAGCGCTGCGAGGATGGCGTCCGAGAAACCGCCGGGCAGCCCTTCGCCGATCGCCTCGGCGCGTAGGCGGAGGAGCGCTCCCAGCGTCGCAGCATCGGAGAGCCGGGCCGCGCAGGCCGGGCAAACCGAGAGGTGCGCCTGGACGGCGGTGGCCTCCGGGGGCGGGAGATCGCCGTCGCGGAACCGTTCCAGGCTTTCGCGTGCCTGCCCGCAAGGAAGGTTTGTCAATTCTACCTCCACGATGGCTTTGGACGGGTCTTCACTCTTCTTCATTCACCGCCGCCTCCGGAGCGTCGCCGGCGAGGTAATCGGCCAGAATCGCCTGCATCTTCGCCCGCGCATGGAACAGGCGCGACATGACCGTGCCCTTGGGGATCTCGAGCGTCTCGGCGAGCTCCTCGTAGGACAGGCCATCGACCTCGCGCAGGATCAGGATGACGCGGTGCTTCTCGGGGAGCTGGCCGAGCGCATCCTCGAGCTTGTCGGCCAGTTCCCGGCGTAGGACCGAACGCTGCGGGTTCGTGCCGAGCCGCGTGGATAGGACGGCGGCGGGCGCCTCGCCCGCGGGCGTGTCGGGGAGCGCGTCATCGTAAGGGACCGTCTCGGAGCCGCCGTGGCGGCGCAGGAAGTCGATGCAGAGGTTGTTCGTGATTCGGTAGATCCAGGTGTAGAAGCCGGCCTCGCCCTTGAAGCTCGCGAGGCTCCGGAACGCCTTGATGAACGCCTCCTGGGTGACGTCAGCCGCCTCCTCGGAATCCTTCAGGACGGATCGGGCGAGGGCGTAGACGCGCTTCTGGTAGCGTTCGACCAGGACGCGGAATGCGTCCCGGTCGCCATCCTGGACGCGCTCCACGAGCGCGCGATCGGCGTCTACACCACTCATGGGGCGGCGCAATGTACCATGGAGAAGCCCCGACTACAGCAAGATGGATGCCGCCGACCCGGGGACGATGTTATGGTCTCGCCGACCGGCGATGGAGGCGAACGAACCAGGAGCTTACGGGCGGATCGCGGGACTCCTGCGCGCCGCCGCGTTCCGGACGCGAACCCGACGGATCCGCGTCGCGCTGGGCCTCGGCCTCCTCGGCAGCGGCGGCGCCGCGCTTGTTTGCGCCCTGCTCGCCCGGCCGGCGCGCCCCTGGGCGCTCGCGCTGCCCCCGCTTGTTCTCGCGGTCGCCGCCCGCCTCTGGCCCTTGCCCGGGCAACGAGCGGCAGTGGCGGCCCTCGCTCTGTCCGACCTCTCCTTGCGCTCGGCCCTGCGCTCGGCGGTGGAACTCCATCCGTTCGTGGTGGGCGGGGATGGCCTGTCTGTTCGGCTCGTCGAGGCGCACGCGGCCGCGACGGCCGGCCGGCTCGGTGAGGTGGATCTGTCCCGCGCGCTGCCGGCCCCATTCTCCCGAATCGTTCTCGTGGCCGGACTCGTCCTGGTGGCGGCGGACTTCCTGCTGGCGCGGTTTGGGCTTGCCCCGATCGCCGCCGGCTTCGCGGGTACGCCGTCGGCGTCACGAGCCGGCCTCGCCCGCGAGCCGATCACCGGCGACATCGAGCTGACCTACCTGTACCCCGCCCACACCCACCTGCCCCCCCGGACCGTCACCGGGACCGATGGGGCCATCACCGCGCCCGCCGGCACGCAGGTCCGCGTCCGGACCCGCGCCGACCGGCCGGTCGTGGCGGCGGCCGCGGTGATCAACGGCGTCGCGGCGCCCCTCTCCGTCTCCTCCGGGCGTGATCTCTCCGGGACGCTCATCTGCCGGAAGGCCGGCAGCTACGTCTTCCGATTCCTCGACGCCCGCGGGCGGACGCTCGCCGAGGGGCCGCCGATGCCCATCGTCTTGCAGGCGGATCTCTCCCCCACCGTGGTCATCGACGCGCCGCGCCAGAAGAGCGAGGTCGATCCGAAGGCGGTTGTCTCCATCCGCTGGCACGCGAGCGACGACTATGGCCTCTCCGAGGTCGCGCTCATTTTTCGGACGCCAGGATCGCCGGCCGAGCGCCGCGTGCTCCTCGAGAAGGCGCCACAGACGCCGACGCGCCTGTCGGGCGAGGCCTCCTTCGACCTCGCTCCGCTGCACCTCTCCCCCGGGGACACGGTCTCCTACACGGTTGAGGCGCTCGACAACGACGATGTGAGCGGACCCAAGTCCGGCCGGGCGGCGGCGCATACCCTCGATGTCTTCTCGGCCGTGGAGCACCATCGGGAGGCGATAGCCGCGGTGCGCGTGCTCTGGGAGAAGGTCGTCCTGCTCCTCGCCGATCGAATCGACGAGAAGATCCGGACGGCGCCCTCTCCGGCCGGCGCCGATTCCCGGGCGCTCACCCTCTGCGATCAGCTCGAGCGGATGGGCCGGAAGCTGCGCCGGGAGCCGTCGGGTCCGGCCGGACTCGCCGCGGCGTTGCTCGCGGTCGCGACCGGGGAGCGAGCGAGGGCGAGCGAGACGCTCGACGCCCGCGAAGCACTGCGCCGCCCGTGGAACTCGCCCGAGGGCGGCGCGCGGCTCGCTGTGGCACTCGCGGCGGAGATTACCGGGCTGGAGCGGGACGTCCCCTATCTCGAGAGGCTCCTCGACGAGCAGACCCTCAGGGATCTGTTCTCCCTCCAGAAGGAGCTCTCGTCGCGCCGCGCCGAGCTCGCGAAGCTGATCGAGACGTACCGCGAGAAGCCGACGCCGGAGCTTCGGGCGGCGATCCTGGCGCAGCTCGCCCGATTCCGGGAGCGGCTCACGGAGCTGCAAGCCCGAGAGGCCGAGCTGGCGAAGGGGATCACCGATGAGCACTTCAACCGCCGGGCCCTCGCACAGGTCGCCAAGGAGCACGACGTGGGCAAGGGGCTCCAGGACATCGAGCAGAGGCTCGCCCGCGGGGACGTCGAAGGGGCGATGAAGGCGCTCGACGAGATGGGGAGTTCGCTCGATCGAATGCAGGACGATTTCCAGCAGCTCGCCGGCGAGGCCGGCCAGCGTTACCCGGGGCTGGCGCGCAAGCTGCAGGCGTTCCAGCGCGATGTGGACGCGGCGGCCGACGAGGAGCGGCGGCTTTCGCAGGAGACTGACGGGGTGCGCGAGCAGGCTCGGGAGGCTGCCGCGCGGCGCGCGTCCGCGTCGCGCGCGCTTGTCCGGGAGTTGGCGCGGCAGGCGGCCGAGGCCGAGGAGGAGCTCTCCAAGGTGCCGGACGAGACGTTGCCGCGAGGGCTGTTCGGGGAAGACGCGCTCGGCAACGCCAGGGAGGCGGCGGGAACGCTGCGCAAGGCCCTGGAGGCTTCGGATCTCGACGAGGCGCGGACGGCCGTGGGCAAGGCCCTTCCGCGGGTCGAGGAGCTGCAGGGCGGTCTCTCCCGCGAGGAGGCCGTCGCTCGCGAGTGGTCCGGCCCAGGGGGCGCGTTGTCGCCGCCGGGGAAGCTCACCGAGGCCCGCCGCCACGCGCGAGGAGCGCTGCGGCCGCTCCAGGACATCCGCGACGCGCTCGACCGATTGTTTCGGGCGCAGGAGGCGGCACTGTCACCGGCCGCGCGGCAAAGGCTCGGGCAGCTCGCGGGGAGACAGGAACGGCTGCGGGAGCATCTCGGCCAGGTCCGCCGCGACATGAAGGCGGTGGAGGACACCGCCCCCCTGTTCGGTCCGTCGGCCCAGGAGCAGATCGAGGGAGCCGGCGCGCAGATGGGCGAGGCCGCGTCGAGCCTGCGGGGGCGTCGTCCCGGATCGGCGGTCGAGCACGAGGAGAGCGCCCTCCAGAACCTCGAGACGTTGCGCCAGGCGGCGAAGGCCGGCAAGGGGCAGGGCGGCGGAATCCCGCTCCCGATGATCTCCGGCGATGACGAGGGCGGGGGGGACACCGGCGAGCCGGCGCCGGGCGAGAAGGTCGTCATCCCGCGAGCGGACCAGTACCAGGTGCCGCCCGAGTTCCGGCGCGACATCCTGGACGCGATGAGACAGGCGCCCCCGCGCCAGTACGAAGAAGAGGTGAAGAAGTACTATCGGGAGATCGTGCGATGAGGCTCTGGCGGATGCCGGCCGCAGCCCTCGTCGTAGCCCTCGTCGCCGGGGCGAAGGCGTCCCCCGGCGCGGATGCCCTGCGGACGGGCTTTGGCGAGACGCTCGAGGAGCTCGAGGCGTGGGACGTTTCCGCGGCGAGAAAGACCGCCGAGGCGCTGCTGCTTCGTTACGGCCACGGCTCGGTCACCGACGAGTTGCTCGGCCGGGTCCGCTTCTTCGAGGGTGACTACGCTGGGGCCGCCGACATCCTCGGGGGTGGCCCGAGCGACTTCGCGCGGCTCGCGAAGAACGGCGTTGCGGAGATGCGGAACACCCGGGAGGTCGAGAGCGCCCACTTCCGGCTGCGCGTCCCCGATGGGGAGGACCAGATCCTGGTCCCCTACGCCCTCGACACGCTGGAGCGCGCGTGGCAGGCCATCGGCGACGACCTGAAGGAACATCCCCCCGAGAAGATCCGTGTGGAGATCCTACGCGACGCGGGCGCGCTCTCGCGGATGAGCCCGCTCACCGATGGCCAGATCCACGAAAGCGGAACGATCGCCCTCTGCAAGTTCGCGAAGCTCATGGTGGTGAGCCCCGACGCGCTCGTCACCGGCTACCCCTGGCAGGACACCCTCGCCCACGAGCTGACCCATTACCTGATCGTGCGGCGTAACGGGAACACCGTCCCCGTCTGGCTCCACGAGGGGATCGCCAAGTTCGAGGAGAGCCGCTGGCGTGGTTCGCCCGGGCAGTCGCTCGCGCCCACCGCCGCGGCCTGCCTCGCGCAGCGGGTCCGGCAGCGCCGGCTCGTGACGTTCGCGCGGATCTCGCCGTCGATGGCGCTCCTGTCCGGGGAGGACGCGACCGTCGCCTTCGCCGAGGTCTTCGACGCGATCCGCTATCTCTTCGACGAACGGGGCGGCGTCTCGGCCCTGGACGGAGTCCTCGACCGGCTTCGCGCGGGCGAGACGGATGAGCGGGCGATCGCCGAGGTGGCTGGCGAGAGCTTCCCCCGCTTTCAGGCGGCCTGGAAGGAATACCTTCGCCGCCAGCCGCTCCCGGCCGGCATCCCGCCCGTCTGCCGCGGGAATCTCGAGTTCAAGGACCGCCCGAAGGACGAGAAACCCGAAGGCTCCCAGGAGTTCGGCATTCCGATCGACGACCCCGTGGTCCGGAACGCCGCGCACCTCGGGGCGCTCCTTCAGGCTCGCGGCCGGGTCGCGGCCGCCGCCTACGAGTACGCCCGGGCCGAGAGCGCGATCGGTGCCCGATCGCCGCTGCTCTCCAATGATTACGCGCTGGCGCTCCTCCATGCCAGCCGGGACGCTGACGCCGAGAGCCTGCTCCAGGCATCGCTCCGCCCCTTCCCGGAGGTCGCCCAGACCCACTTGCACTTGGGCGAGGTCTATCTCGCGGAGCAGCGCTGGGCCCGCGCGCGCGACGAACTGCTCCGCGCGAACGCCATCGATCCGTTCGACCCGCGGGTCCACGCCGGGCTTGCCCAGGCCGACCTCCAGCTCTCCGACCCGGCCGGCCGCGCCAGGGAGCTCGCCGCGCTCGCCCAGCTCACGGGCGAGCGCAGGTGAGTCGCCGCTCTCGGACAGAACACTAGGTTACGGGTAAGATGGCGGCCTCCATGATCCCTGAAACTCCCCCAGCGCCGGATGACGTCTCGGCGGTGAAGGCGCTCGCGGCCGCCCACCAGGCGCTGCTCGGCGAAATCGAGAAGCGCGTGGTCGGCCAGCGGGAAGTCATCGAGCACCTCCTGATCGGCCTCTTCGCCCGCGGCCACTGCCTGTTCGTAGGCGTGCCGGGGCTCGCCAAGACCCTGCTGATCAGCACGCTCGCGGAGGTCCTCGCCCTTCGGTTCAACCGGATCCAGTTTACCCCGGATCTGATGCCCTCGGACATCACCGGGACCGACGTGCTCGAGGAGGACCGGACGACAGGCAAGCGTGCGTTCCGGTTCGTCCCCGGCCCGCTCTTCGCGAACATCATCCTCGCTGACGAGATCAACCGGACGCCGCCCAAGACCCAGGCGGCGCTCCTCCAGGCGATGGCGGAGTACCGGGTGACCGCGGGCGGCCGGACCTATCCGCTCGAGGAGCCCTTCCTCGTGTTCGCGACGCAGAACCCTATCGAGCAGGAGGGGACCTATCCGCTCCCCGAGGCACAGCTCGATCGTTTCATGTTCCTCGTCGACGTCGGCTATCCGTCCGCGGAGGAGGAGTTCCGGATCGTCCGCACGACGACGGGCGGCGAGCGGCGAGCGATACGGCCGGTCCTCGGGCCCGCCGAGATCCGCCACCTCCAGGGCCTGGTGCTGCGGGTCCCGGTGGCCGACCACGTCGTCCGCCACGCGGTCGAGCTGGCGAGGCGGTCGCGGCCCAAGAACGGCGGGCCTGAATTCGTCGATCGGTACCTCGCGTGGGGCGCGGGGCCCCGGGCGTCGCAGTATCTGATCCTCGCGGCGAAGGTGCGGGCGATCCTAGCCGGCCGCTTCGCCGCCGAGCTGGACGACGTGCGCGCGGTGGCCCGTCCCGTGCTGCGCCACCGGATCATCCCGAACTTCCACGCGGAGGCCGAGGGGATCGGGAGCGACCAGCTCGTCGATCGCCTGCTTGCGGCGGTCCCGGCGTAGGGGCGCGTGGACCTGACCCTCGACCCCGAGGCGCGCGCGAACCTTGCGGCCCTCCGGCTCCGGGTTCGCGCGACCATGGAGGGGGTCCTCTCGGGGCTGCACCGGTCGCCGCACCAGGGTCAGTCGGTGGAGTTCGCCGAGCACAAGGAGTACGCTCCGGGGGACGAGATTCGCCACCTGGACTGGAAGGCCTACGGGAAGCTCGACAAGTACTACGTCAAGCGGTTCGAGCACGAGACGAACCTTCGCGCGTATCTCGTCGTCGACGCTTCCGCCTCGATGGCGTACGCGTCGGCGCCCGCGAGCAAGTTGACCCACGCATCGATCGCCGCCGCCGCCCTCGCCTTCCTCTTGGTCCGCCAGCAGGATGCCGCCGGACTTTGCCTCGCCCGCGGCGACGACGTCCGTTTCCTGCCGCCGCGCGCCTCGCCAGCCCACGCGACCGCGATCCTCGATCTGCTCGGGCAGACGGACGCGCGAGGTCCGACGCGCCTCTCCTCCGCCGCCGATCTACTCTCCGAGAAGGCGCGCCGCCGGGCGCTCGTCCTGCTCTTCTCCGACCTCCTCGACGGCGGGGACGGGCTCGCGAAGTTCCTCCAGCTCCGGGCGCTTGGCCACGAGGTCGCCGTCTTCCACGTCCTCGATCCGGCGGAGCTGACGTTCCCCTTCGAGGACCCGACCCTCTTCCTCTCGATGGAGGACGACCGGAGGATCGAGGCGAACCCGCTCGCGCTGCGGGAGGGATACCTCGAGGAGATGGGCCGCTTTCTCGACGAGGCGCGGCGGCGCTGCCGCGCGGCGGGCTGCGACTACGAGCTGCTCCGGACCGACGAGCCGCCCGATCGGGCTCTCCTCCGCTTCCTCCTCCGACGTGATCGGCGCTGGACGGGGGAGGCCGTCGCCCGGGAGCACCCCGGGGCGGGGTGAAGTCCGTTGGCGTTCGATCATCCGCTGCTCGCATGGGGGGCCCTCGCGGGGCTGCTCCCGCTCGTCCTGCATTGGATCGATCGGCGGCGGGCTCGGCCACACCCGTTCGCCGCGATCGACTTCGTGCTCCGGTCCCGTCACGCGACGGCGAGGCGGCTGCGCCTGCGCCGCCTGCTGCTGCTCCTCCTGCGGATCGCACTCCTCACGGCCCTCCCGCTCGCGCTCGCCCGTCCTCGCTGGGCGGCGCCCGGTCGCGCCGCCGGGGCGGGCTCGCGCGCCGGGCCCAGCGCACACGCCTTCGTCCTGGACGGCTCGGGCTCGATGCGCTTCTCGCGCGGTGGTAAGCCGCTCTTTGCCCGCGCCCAGGAGGCAGCCCGTGGCCGGCTCGCTCTGCTCCCCGTGGAGGACGCGGTGACCGTCTCCATCTGCGCTCCCCGGGCGGTGAGCCCCGCGGCGCCGTCGTTCGACCGTCGGCAGGCTCGAGCCTTCGTCGACGCGGCGGCGCCCAGTGAGGAGCCCGTGAACCTCGACGGATGTCTGCAGGCAGCCGCCCAGACCCTCGCGGACAGCCCGCTGCCGAGCAAGCAGATCGACGTGTTCACCGACCTGACCGCCGCCGACTGGGACCTCCGTGCTCCTCCCCCCGAGATCCGGACGCCACGGGGCACGGTGCGCCCGCGCGTCGCCGTCGTGGACGTCTCTGGCGGAGGACTCGACAACCGCGCGATCTCGGATCTCTCGATCGAGCCGGCCCGGGACGTCGGTCCGCAGGCGTTCCGCTTCACCGCCACCGTCCACAACTACTCCTCCGCCGCGGTGACCGACCTCCCCGTCGAACTGCGGGCCGGCGGCAAGGTCCTCGCCCGCGGCTTCTGCGATCTTCGCCCGGGCGGCGCCTGCCGCAAGTCGCTCGCCGCCTCGTTTCCTCCCGGCTCGGCGGTGGCCGGCGCTGTCGCGATCGCGCCCGACGACCTGACTGGCGACGACCTCGCGCCGTTCGTGCTCGAGGTTCCCCGCGCGGTCCGGGTCCTCGTCGTCGACGGCGCGCCCTCCCCGAGCCGTTACGAGGACGAGGCGTTCTTCGTCCAGGAGGCCCTCGCGGCTGGCCCGGGCGCAATGCAGACCCGAACCGTCGATCCGGACGAATTGGCGCCCGCCGACCTCACGGGCGAGGACGTGGTCTTCCTCCTCGACGTTCGCACCCTCGCGCCCGGCCTCGCCTCGGCCCTCGATCGGTTCGTCCGGCGGGGCGGCGGCCTGTTTTTCGCGGTCGGCGATCGGGTGGACGGCGACGCCGTGAACGGCGCGCTCGCGGGCCTGCTGCCCGCCCCCCTGCGGCTCGTGAAGACCGCCGCCGTCCCGCCGCGCGAGCGGGAGCACGGGGCGCCGGGCGGGGAGGAGGGTGGATTGAGGGGCGTCGGCCCGGCCCACCTCGCGACCCTCGATCTCGCCTCGGCTGTCTTTAGCCCGTTCGCCGGCTCCGCCCGCCAAAGTCTCCTCGCCGCCCGCTTCTGGCGCTACTTTCTTCTCGAGCCGCCTGGCCTCGCCACCCGCGTGCTCGCCACCTTCGACGACGGCGCGCCCGCGTTCGCCGAGCGGACGATCGGCGCTGGCCGCGTCCTCCTGTTCACCTCCAGCGTCGCCCGCGAATGGAACGACTGGCCCATCCGCGCGAGCTTCGTCCCGGTGATCCAGCAGATCGTGCGCGAGCTTTCCGGTGCGCCGCCGGGCCGCATCGGCCTGCCGGGCCGCGTCGGGACGGCCCAGGACCTCCCCGCGACCCGATCGGGCGTCCCCCTCGCCGCCATCGCCCCGTCGGGCCGCGAGCTGCCCGTCCGCGCCCGGGCGGGAGCCTTCGTGGTTGAGGCTCCACCCGAGGTAGGGATCTACACGGTCCGCGTCCGCCGGGCGGCGGGACAGATCGAGCCGGCGCCCGACCTATCGTTCGCGGTGGGCTACGACCCGATCGAGAGCGACACCACGCCGATCGATCGGAAGTTGCTCGCCTCCCGCTTCGGCGCCTCGGCGGTCCGCGAGGTGGCGGCCTCCGGCGCGCCAGGCCGACGGGCTCCGCTCTGGACGGAGTTGCTTGCCCTCGTGGCCGTGGCATTCTTCTTCGAAGGCGTTCTGCTCAAGCGGTAGGAAGACCTCATGAACTTCGATTCCCTGGCGGCGTCGGTCGTCGTGACCGGATTCCCCGGTCGCGTGCCGGGTCCCGACGCCCTCGCGCTCATCGACCGCGGGGTCGCCGGCGTGATTCTCTTCTCGGAGAACCTGGGCAGCCCCGCGGAGATCGCCGAGCTGACCTGTGTCCTCAAACGGCGCGCCGCGCGGCCTTTCCTGCTCTCCGTGGATCAGGAAGGCGGCCGGGTGGCGCGCCTGCGCGACGGGTTCACCCCGCTGCCGCCGATGAGGGCGCTCGGGCAGGCAAACGATCCGGCCCTGGCGGAGCGCTTCGGACGGCTGCTCGCCGAGGAATGCCGCGCGGTCGGCTTCGACCTCGACTTCGCGCCAGTCGCCGACGTGGACAGCAACCCGGGGAACCCGGTCATCGGCGACCGGAGCTTCGGGCGCTCGCCGGAGGTCTGCGGGATGCTCGGGGCGGCGCTCGTCCGGGGTCTCCAGGGGGGCGGGGTTGCCGCCTGCGCGAAGCACTTCCCGGGTCACGGCGACACGGTCCAGGACTCGCACCGGACGCTCCCCCGCCTGCCACATGATCTCGCCCGACTCTCGCGGGTGGAACTGCCGCCGTTCGCTGCTTGCGTGGGGGCGGGGGTCGCCGCGATCATGACCGCGCACGTCGTCTTTTCGGCGCTCGACGCGGATCTCCCCGCGACGCTCTCCCCGCGCGTGCTCGCGCTCCTCTCGACCGCGCTGGGCTTCTCTGGGGTCACGATCTCGGACGACCTCGAGATGGCGGCGATCGCCGATCGCTTCCCGATCGGTGAGGCCGCCGTCCGGGCCGTCGCGGCAGGCTGCGATCTCCTCCTCGTCTGCCACCGGCCAGACCGTCAGGCGGCAGTGATCGACGAGCTTCGCCGGTGGGCCGAGAGCAGCGCGACCGCGGCGGATCGCCTTCGCCGGGCGGCGGAGAAGGTCGAGGCCTTACGGAACCGCTGGGCCGCCCCGCCGGCCGGGTTCGATCCGAAGCGGCTGCGCCGACCCACGGCGCTCGCCCTGGCGCGCCGGCTTGGCGTGAAGCCGAGCGGCGAGGATCCCACGGACGCGAAAGAAAGGCCCGAGCCCGGCGCGAGCAGGCCGTGGTTTGGAGTCCGGCGCTGATCGCGCGGGCGCGCCCTTCTCCGCGGTCAGGGCAGGCACGCCCCGATGTGGGTGCAGAGGTAGCCGTTCTGGGAGTTGTTGTCGTTCTCGCAGTGCGGCGGCCCGAGCGGCTGGCACGACGTTCCGGCGGAGCAGCCGCCCGGCGGCGTCTGGAAGTTCGGCGACGGCTGCGGGTCGCAAACCTGGGCGCAGACGTAGCCGCCTCCCGTCTTCAGTGGGGCGCAGACCGCCCCGGAGACGCAAGGATCGACCCAGCCGAAGGGATCGCAGCTCTGTCCCACGGCAATCGCGGGTTGCCAGCCTCCCACGCAGACGCCGGGACTCGGGAAGACGTCGTTGTCGGTGCCCGCCGGCTTGCACAGCGATGGCGGCATGCCGTCCGGCCCCTGCGGGCAGCCGTTCGCGCTCGCCGGGAGATAGGGGTTGCAGCCCTCGGTGCAGACTCCGGTCCCGTTGTCGCTCGCGGTGTTGGAGACGAGGTCGCCCCCCACCGCCACGCAGGTCTCCCCGGAGGGGCACTTGGCGACGTTCGGGTTGCCCGTGTCGCACCAGGGGAGGCAGGTCCCCTTGAAGCAGAGCGTGCCGCTGCGGCAGAGGCCGGCGAGGTCCTCACGCCCGCCGGTCGGGTCGCAGCTCGCGCCCGCCCCTCCCGCGTCCGCGCCGCCGACCCGATAACAGATGCCGACGTTGGTGTTCCACGAGTCGCTGTAGATGGGCAGGCAGACGGTGTTCGGACTCGCGCAAGGCTGGAAGAGAACCGCGAGCTTGTCGCTGACCGCCCCCGCGTCGCCCTGCTCGGAGTTCAAGATTCCGGGGATGTCATTGCCCTGCGAGTCCTTCTCCGCGTAACAGAAGCGCGGGACACACTCGCCGCCGACGCAGTCCCACGCGCGGCTGCCGCAATCATCGCCCTGGACGCAGGACTCGACGCAGACCGGGAAGGTCTGCACCGTGCCGCTCTGGTCGTCGAGGGCGAAGAAAGAGCCGCAGACGGGCGTGGCCGTGTCCCCTGGGATCGGCGCGCAGGCGCTCTGGGAGGTGCAGAGCGAGTACGGGCTGTCCGTCTGGACCTGCGGAAACTCGCTAGGCGGGAGCACCATCGGCTCCTGGCAGGTGAAGCCGAGGTCCGCGCAGGTCGGGTTCTTGGGGTTTGCCGTCTGCTCGCAGTCGAGGCCGGAGTTCGCGCAGGGATCGGAGTTGAGGTTCGTCGGGCACTGTCCTTGAGTGAAGTTGTCGGCGAAGGCCGAGCAATCGTCCCCGACTCCACAAGCCCCGCCGTCGGCCCGGGGACAGACCTCCGCCGAGGTCACCATCTGGCAGCTCCCGCTGACGCATTGGAGCGGGGCGGCGCATCCCCAGAGTCCCACGCCGCAAGCGTCCTTCGGCTGCCCGCCCATCACGCAGATGGACTGACCGGCGTCGGGCGTGAAGCAACCGAGGACGGGCGGGACGCTGCCCGCGGGCCAGCCGCCGTCGGGAGCCCGCGTCTGACAACAGGCGGGCTGGCCCGTCCCGCACGGCGCCGCGAACGCCGCGCAGGAAGGCGGCGCCGGGGGCTCGCACGTCCCGGAAGAGCAGGCGAGGTTTCCGCAGCAGGCGGTGGCCGCGTTGCACACCCCTCCCTGGGGGGCGCAGAGCTTGTAGGTGGGGCCCGCGTCGGGGCCCGCGTCGGAGGCCCGCTGCGGGCCCGCGTCGACTCCCGCGTCCCCGCCGGCGTCTCCGGCGCCGCTCGGGGATCCCGCGTCGGGGGTCTGGTTGGGGCCACCGCAGGCGGCGAAGCCAACGGCGAAAATGGCCACGGCTAGCGGCCGGAGGAACGAGGGGAGGGCACGCACGGCTTGACCTCGGAGTTAGGCTTCGCGCGGCAAGGGCCGCGAGGCGCTATCTAGCTTGACCACCGTCGCCTGTAAAGCCACCCGCCGTGCCGCCGATCGCTCCAGAGAACAAGTGGCAAGCTCCGGACCGAGTCCGGCGGCGGTAGGGTCGATGGCGGGCTCCGCCGGCGGTCCCGTTCCCCGTCCTACGTCGGTTCGTCGTGGGAGGGCGCCGCGGCCGCCGGCCCCTGGCGAAGCTCGATGAGGACACCGTGCGCTCCTTTGGGAGGGAGGAAGGCGACCCGCGAGCGGCCCGCCCCCGCGCGCGGCTTCGCGTCGAGAAGAGGCAGCCCGCGCGCGGCGAGCGCGGCGAGGGCTGCCTCGATGTCTGGCACGTCGAGACAGATGTGGTGGAGCCCCTCGCCGCGCTTCGCGAGGAAGCGGGCGACCCCGCTGTCGTCGGTGAGAGGGCAGACGAGCTCGATCCGACCGCGCCCGGTCCCGAAGAACGCCACGTCGACCTTCTCGCTCTCGACCCGCTCCCGGCCGTCGCAGGGAAGGCCGAGCAGCTCCTCGTAGAACGCCACGGCCTCGTCGAGGTCGCGGACCACGATCGCCACGTGGTTCAAGCCGGCCGGCCTCGCGCTCTCGCTCTCCTCGGGCTCCAGCGCGGGCGGTCGCTCCAGCCTCACGGGTCCCTCCCCAGCACCGAAATCTTGAGCTGTCCCATGAGCCCCACCGCGTCCGTCGCTTCCCCCTCGCCGAGCTCGATGTGCGTCGCGTCGGCGACGGGCTGCCCGAAGGTCGGGTCGATGGCGATCCACTCCGACACCCAGACCTCGACCCACTCGTGCCAGTAGAGGCCCCAGACCTCGTCGCTCCCCTGCGCGTATACGAGGCCGTGGACGAGCCGGGCGGGGATGCCGATGGCCCGGCAGAGCGCCACGGTGAGGAGCGAATGCTCGGTGCAGTCGCCCTCCTTGCGGCGGAGGACGTCGGTCGCCCGGTCGCTGGAGACTCCGTACGCGCTCCTGACGTTCGCGAAGACCCACGAAGAGAGCAGGTTCGCCGCGGTGAAGGCGTCCTTCTCCTTCCCCGCGATCTTCCTCGCGAGGGCGCGGATCGCGGGCGCGTCGCTCTCGATGTCCGGGGTCGCGGCGAGGTCCTCCATGGGCGCGCGCTCCGGCCTCTCTGCTCTCCGATCGGGCTCGGCCGCCCGGACGGTGATCTCGACCGCCCCCCCCGGGAGGTCGCGGTAGCGCTGCCGTTCGGGCGCGGGGCGCAAGGCGGGCGGCAGTCCTTCGACGCGGTAGCGGACGGTCTCGGGGACCACCCCGAAGGGCAGCGTGCCGTCCACCGGGACCCGGGTGAGGGCGAAGAGATCGACGCTGTCGAGCGTCTTCGCGACCCGCTCGGACTCGGGCACGGCGGTGAGCGATCCCCCGAAGGTGAGCCGGAGCAGCCGCCCGCTGGCCGGATCGATGGACAGCTTGGAGGCGACGGTCCCGCCGCTCTGGGTCAGCGCGACGCGCTCGACGCGCCGGAGGCTGCCCCCCGCGGTCCACTCGTCCGTCCCGAGCCAGGTCGCCTCTTGCGGCAGCTCCTTCAAGGTCATGCTGTCGAACAGGAGGCCGGAGAGAGTGGTCTTCCGGGCGGCCGCGAGTCGGGGGAGGTCCGCGTCCTCGACGGTCTCGCGTGCCGGGGGGAGCTCGAGGCGCTCCGGGCTCCCTCCCGGGCGCCGCCGGACGAGGTGCATGCCCCGCGCGTCGCAAGGCCCTTCGATCGTCTCGTCGCCCCCGTCGCCCTCGTGGAGGGCCGAGAAGGCGATGAGCCGCCCGTGCGCCCTCGCCTCGAAGACCCTCTCCTCCCGGACGCGGCGGGAGACATCTCGCCCGCCGAGGGTCGCCCGCAGGGTGATGTCGTCGACGGCGACGACGACGTTCTTGCCCCCCCGCCTCTCCTCCCAGACGCGGTCGAAGGTGTAGCCCGCCTTGTGGCCGAGGAGGTAGAGGCCCATCCATTGGCCCGCAGCGGGTCGCTTCACGGCCATGACGGGCAGCCTGCTCGCGGCGGCGGGCAGGCTGAAGATCAGGGCCGGCAGGATCGCGAGCGACGAGAGGCGGCGTGGACTCATTCGGGCCGAGATACGGCATTCGGTGCGCGGGGGCAAGCCCGGAGCGGGTCGCGCGCGCGGCGGCCTCCGGGAGGCCGTGATCGTTCCCGCGGCGGGAGAAGACAAGAGAGAGCCCCGGCGATGCCGGGGAGAGGGGATCACGGCGGGGGCGCGGGCCGCCGCGCTACTTCGCGACCGCCGGCTTGTCCTGCTTTCCCTGGAGCACCGCAAAGTTGATGTTGCCGTAGCCAGCCATCGCGCACGAGTACATCACGCGCTTGATGATCTTGAACTGGGTCTTCTTGTCCGCCTGGATATTGATCTTGCCGTCGAACTGGTGCTCCTTGTCGAGTTGGTGGACGAACTCCTCGCGCTTCTTGAGATCCCGCAGGGAGTCCTCGAGCTGCTGGATGTTGAGCACCTCGTCGTGCGCGATCTGATCGGCGTCCACCACCCGCTGTCCCTCGAGGCCGATGAACTGGTTCGTGATCGACACCACCGGCGCCCGCTCGATTTCGGTCCCGTGGCTCGCGGTCGGGAGCTGGATATCCTTGGACATGAACAGCACCTCGCCCGTCGCCGAGAAGTTCGCGAGCAGGAAGATGACGAGGAGGGTGAACATGTCGACCATGGAAGTGAGCTGCAGGGCCGAGTCGGAAGGCTTGCGCCCCTTCGCGAACTTGCCGCCCATGACCTTGCTCTTCTGAAAGCGTGGTGCGGGACGCTTGCCGGGAGTCTGGATTGCCACGTGGTCCTCGTCGCCTCAGGTCACCGCCTGCACGGAGACCGAGGTGAGCTGGGCCTTCATGCAGGTGTCGATCGTCTGGACCAGATCGTTGTAGACGACGCTGTCCTCTGCCTGGACGGTGATCGTCTGCTGGTCCGGGAATTGGCTCTTGATCTCCTTCAGCTTGTCGAAGAGCCCGCCGTAGTCGAGATCGAGCCCTTTCTTCGGGATGTCGATCACCGAGCCGCCCTGGCCTGCCGCGAGGGAGAAGCCCTTGTCGGTGATGGTCAGGGAGAGCTGGAGGGTCTTGTCCGGGGGAGGCGGGGTGTCGTTCGGCCCCCCCGACTGGGAGACCTGAATCTTCCCGACCTGCGTCCAGACGGCGGTGATGAGCAGGAAGGAGAGGCAGCAGGAGAGCAGGTCGATGAACGGGACGACGTTCATCACCGCGTCGAGCGCCTTCTTTTTTCCTTTGCCTGACGGTTCAGGGACTGCGGCGCCGGCCATGACGACTCCTCTCGGTTACACGACGGGCCTTGAATCCACCTACTCCTCGGCCGCCTCTTCGAGGCTCTCCGGGATCTTCATCTTATCCTTGTTGGCGATGATGAGGTTCAGGAGGCCGACCGTGGTCTCGTTGATGTCGTCGAGCATGTGCTGGGTGCGGCCCTGGAAGACCGAGAAGGCGAGCAGCGACGGGATCGCGACCGTGAGCCCGAACGCCGTACAGTTCATGGCCTCGGAGATGCCGAGGGAGAGCACCGTCGCCTTCGTCGCCGGATCGACCTGCGCCACGGCGCCGAAGCACTTGATCAACCCGAGAATCGTCCCGAGAAGACCGAAAAGCGTCGAGACGTTGCCGATCATCGCGAGGTAGCCCGTTCGCGTCTCGATCTTCGGGTTCTCGCGCAGGGACGCCTCGTCCATCGCAGCCTGGACCTCGGCCTCGCCCTTCGGGACGTTGATGAGGCCTGACTTGACCACCGCGGTCAACGGGGTCCGCTTCTGGCCGGCCACGTAGGAGATCGCCTTGTCGAGGTCACCCGCGTAGATGTACTTCTTCAGGCCGCGCAGGAACGCGTCCTTGTCGATGTTGTTCTTGAAGTAGAGCGCGTAGAAGCGGTCGGCCAGCACGGCGAGTGCGAAGACCGACATGAAGGCGATTGGGTACATGCCAACGCCGCCGTCTTGGAACGCCTTCGCCAGGCTGCCGAAAACTCCGAGTTCTTCACCGCCCATGTCGTTTCTCCTCTACTCTCTCGGAGGCGCAGCCGCCTCCATCGCAAGGAACCGGCCGGCGACACGCCGGACCGAGCCAAAGCCCAAAAGGCGAGTTACGCTAGCACCGGACGGGATCGCTGTCAACAGCCCCGAAACGCCCTGAGATTCGGAGTAGCGCAACCCAGGGGAGCATGCTCGCTCCTCACGCCTGCGGGCAGCGCAGCCCCCAAGGCCGTTCCCCGATCGATTCCATGGGGTTTGGCCAGGATGAAGACGCGCGTGGGTCGCGATCGCGTCGGGCGGTTGCAAAGAGCGCTCCATTCATCGACGCTGAAGTCATGTTCATGGCGGAAGATCGGTGCCTCCCTGCCGGCGAACCAGTCGTTCCACGCCGGATCACCCCTTCGCAGACCCAGGATCCACGCGGGTATCTCCGCGTCCTTGCTGGCGAATCCGGTTCTCCGTCACCGCGTTCCCTGGGGCCGACCTTCCCTCCGCTCCGATCGACCTCATCGTCGATGAGGCCGACCTCTTCATCGATTAGGCCGACCTCATCGTCGATTAGGTCGACCTCATCGTCGATTAGGCCGACCTCATCGTCGATTAGGCCGACCTCATCGTCGATTAGGCCGACCTCATCGTCGGTTAGGCCGACCTCTTCGCCGATTAAGTCGACCTCTTCGCCGATTAAGTCGACCTCTTCGCCGATTAGGCCGACCTCATCGTCGATTAGGCCGACCTCTTCGTCGATTAAGTCGACCTCTTCGTCGATTAGGTCGACCTGATCGTCGATTAGGTCGACCTGATCGGCGATCGGATCGACCTCATCGCGGGCGGGGGCCGGCGAGACGCCGGCGCTCCCAGGAAAATCTGTTGTCACGCTTTTCTCCGTCCAGGCGACCTTGAGAAGTGAAGTAAGGAGGTGCGAGAGGACAACTCTCCGCGCGATCGAGCCCAGAGGCCGTGGGTGCCAGGCGGCCGGCGTCTGATTCCAGCCGGCTACGAAGCGGAGATCCCTACTATGAACCCGTCTTATTCACGGTCCGGCGTAGCGAGGCGTTTTTCGACCGCGAGCCGAGAAGGGCAAACGAGAGCGACGACCGACGAGGTGTCGCGTAAAGCACCTCCCCCCGAAGTCGTTTGGAGGGTGGCAAGCCCACCGCGAGGAGGTACGGAGCGAGCACACCCCCCCCATGTCGTTGTAGGGGTGGCAAGCCCCCCCTTTGGGAGGCGCGGGATCGGACGTCGCAGCAGCCGGACCGTGAATAAGACGGGTTCAACGACTTGTCCCCCTCAACGGGGCAACTCCACTGGAGCGGCCGTTGACAAGCAGCCTCGCCTTGCGCTAGCACGCTGCCCGCATCATCCGGTCGTTGGGAGGTTTCATGAGACGTCAAGTCGTGCAGGATGTTCCCTCGCGGTTGGGCATGCTCGGCGTGCTCGTTGCCCTCGCCGGCTGCGGCGGCGCCTCGGGCAACATCCAGTACTTCCGCGTCGCCGCCCAGCAGGCGACCTTCGTCCAGGCCGGCGCGAAGAACTGCGCCGGTTCGGAGACCAACAACGTCGCGGTCATCAGCTACACCGGCATCGACGGCCTCGGGACCTGGGCCATCTACACGGCGCCGGCGGTGGGCGGCCAGGCGGCGTATCTGCTCGACGACGGGAGCGGGAACCTCCTCGAGGGGACGCTCTCGAGCGGCATCTACACCTTCAGCGGCGTCTACACCCAGGAGGTGAAGCCGCAGACGACCGGGCCGGACGTGACGAGCGTCACGAAGGAGACGGTGACGCTGACCCTCTCCGGCGACGGCTTCACGGGCACGGTCGCGGTCGAGCTCGTCTGCTCGGAGATCGGCGGGAGCCACGAGTGTGGCCCGCCGGTGGGGGCGCAGGCCGGCTCCGGTTACGACTGCACGACGCAGTACGCGATCACGGGCACGAAGATCAGCGCGACCGAGGCCGAGGCGATCGCGAACCCGACCTCCTCGCCTTCTCAGCCTGGCGAGGCCGTCGGCGGCGGGCCGGCCGGTGGGGGCGGAGGAGGAGGCGCGGCTGGCTTCTGCCAGATGGGGGACGTACTCCAGGGCAAGATCGGGGATTGTTCCCTTTCTTCGAGCAGCCAGTGCTCGGGCGCGGCCTGCGCTGCCGCCTACGGCCAGTGCACCGCCTCGGATCAGAGCAGCCTCCAGAGCTTCGCGAGCTGCGTGCAGAACCTTCCGACCTGCCAGTCGGCGGAGCAGAACGCCTGGACGGCCCAGCTCACGAATTGCCTGAGCTCGGTCTCCTCCGTGAGCGCGGCGTGCAAGACCGCGATTCAAAACTGCGGCTCCTGACGGTGGGGCCGTGACGGGGGCAGCGCTCCTTGACAGGCAGGGCGGGGGCGCGTTATCTGCCGCGCAATTTCAGATTCTCGAACAGTGAAGGAACGGAGGAAGTCGATGCGGGAAAAGCTTGGAAGCTGCCTCGTGGCGATGGCTCTCGCCGGCTGTGGCGGCGGATCGAACGTCACCTACTACCGGATGGCGCAGTCCGCTGCGGGAGCGATGACCGGCACCAACTGTCCCGAGGCCGGCAACATCGTCGAGACCTATAGTGGAATCGACGGCAAGGGGGAGTTCGCGATCTGGGCCCAGCCCGGCCAGAGCTACCTCCTTGACCTGGGGAATGGACAGGGCTTCACCGGCACGCTGACCTCGGGGACCTACACGTTCAGCGGCACGCAAGCGGTGGACTACCGCACCACCCCGGACATGACGACCAAGACGATGACGACGATCACGCTGACGCCGTCGGGCTCGGGGATGACCGGCACGTTCACCGTGGAAGAGACCTGCCAGATGAGCGCGGGCAACACGGGTTGCGCGCTCAACACCCCGCAGAGCTTCGCGAGCTACAACTGCACCCAGTCGAACAACATCACGGCCGTCATGCTCCCGGCGCCCAAGCAGATCATGGCCGAGGGGACGGAAACGGTGACCTCGCCCTCTTCCCCGCAGCCGCCCGCCGGCCAGTAATCGCGGTCTCACGCGAGCCCCTCATGACCCGGAAAATCGTGAAAAAGATCTCGATGCGCCCATTCGCCCTCGCCGCCACGGCGGCCCTGCTCGCCACGCAGCTCTCCTGCAACGGCGCCTCCGGCAACGTCCAGTACTTCCGCGTCGCCGCCCAGCAGGCGACCTTCGTCCAGGCCGGCGCGAAGAACTGCGCCGGTTCGGAGACCAACAACGTCGCGGTCATCAGCTACACCGGTATCGACGGCCTCGGGACCTGGGCCATCTACACGGCGCCGGCGGTGGGCGGCCAGGCGGCGTATCTGCTCGACGACGGGAGCGGGAACCTCCTCGAGGGGACGCTCTCGAGCGGCATCTACACCTTCAGCGGCGTCTACACCCAGGAGGTGAAGCCGCAGACGACCGGGCCGGACGTGACGAGCGTCACGAAGGAGACGGTGACGCTGACCCTCTCCGGCGACGGCTTCACGGGCACGGTCGCGGTCGAGCTCGTCTGCTCGGAGATCGGCGGGAGCCACGAGTGTGGCCCGCCGGTGGGGGCGCAGGCCGGCTCCGGTTACGACTGCACGACGCAGTACGCGATCACGGGCACGACGATCAGCGCGACCGAGGCCGAGGCGATCGCGAACCCGACCGTCACGCCTCCGCAGCCGGGAGGCGGAGCGCCCTCGCAGGGAGGCCCGACGGGGGCCACCGGATGGATGGGGTCCACGGGATCGACGGGGCCCAGCGGAGCGACCGGGAGCAGCGGCTGCGTCGCGACGTGCAGCCCGAATGACGTGAGCAACTGCCAGATGCTCACCTGCCCATGCCCGGGCGGGGGAACGGTCCAAACGACCAACTGCGACGATGCGACGGGCTGTTGCGCGATGTCTTGCCCGTCTCAGGCCGTGCTCCAGTCGCTGTGTGAGACCGACGGCGGCACCGGCAATGGCTCGGGGCTCTCGGGGAGCTGGACCGGAACCTTGGACCTGGGGAATAGCTTCTCTTCGGACACCGAGATCGTGACCCAGTCTGGCTCGACCGTCACCTTCACGGACTTCGACAGCTCGCAGTTCTCGGGCTGCACCTTGACGTTCAGCGTCACGTCGAGCACGGGGGGGAACGTCTACGCCATCCTCAGCGGCTCGACCTCGTGCACGGACCAGTCGGGCAATAGCTGGACCTTCAGCAGCGGCAACGTGGGTGGGACGAGCGTCTCCATGTCGCTCAACCTATCCGGGACCGACGGTTCCGGAACGGCGTTCACCGCGTCAGGGAGCTATACGAGGGGCGCGTAGGAGGCTGGTGTTTTTCGCGGGGACGCTTCACCCCGTCTTATTCACGGTCCGGCTGCTGCGGAGTCCGATCCGGCGCCTGCGAAGGGCGTGCTTGCTCCTTCCTCCTGCGGGGGGCTTGCCACCCTCCAAACGACTTGGGGGGAGGTGCTTTACGCACACCTCGTCGGTCGTCGCTCTCGCTTGCCCTTCTCGGCTCGCGGTCTCGAACGCCTCGCTACGCCGTACCGTGAATAAGACGGGCTAAGGCGAGACGGGTGCCCGAGGAGTGCAGAGCGTCAAACGTACTCTTTGCAGTACGTTTTGCAGCGAAGCGATGAGGCCGCCCGTCGCGAGCGAAGGGATCGGCTTTCGCAGCAGGCAGCCATTTCACACCAGCCTCCTAGCCGAGCTCACCGGCCGCGAGCGCCCAGATCGCGCAGGCGGTGACGGCGGCGGTCTCCGCCCGCAGCGTCCGGCGGCCGATGGAGCAGAGGCTCGCGCCCCCCTTTTGCAGCGTCGCGAGCTCCTCGGGCGCGAAGCCGCCCTCCGGTCCGGTGGCGATCGCGACCCGTTCCACCGAGGAGCGGCCGGCAAGCCAGGTCGCGAGGCCGGGTGCGGGTGCAACGTGCAGGATCGCGACCGGCAGGCCGGCACGGGCGCGCTCGGCCAGGGCCGCTATGTCCGCGGGATCCGCGATCGCCGGAATGTCCGCGCGGCCGCACTGGCGCGCCGCCTCGGCCGCGACCTTTCGCCAGCGGGCGAGGCGCGACACCCGCCGCGCGCCATCGAGTCGGGGGACGCTGCGGTCGCAGAGGAGCGGGACCACCCCCGCGACGCCCAACTCGACCGCCTTCTGTACGATCCATTCGAGCTTCTCCCCCTTTGGGAGGCCCGGCCAGAGCTCCAGGACCGGGCGCCGCCGGACGGCGCCGCCTTCCCGTCGCGAGAGGAGCGAGAGCTCCCCGCCGGTTGGGGAGAGCGCGGTGATGCGCCCGTCGTAGACGCCCCCTGCGCCGTCGAAGACCTCGACGGCGTCGCCGGGCGACAGGCGCAAGACCTTCCCCAGGTAGGCCGCGTCCTCGGCCACGAGCGTCGCCTGGCCGCCGTCGATTCGCGGAGGGGGGACGAAGAGCCGGACCATGCGGTTAGTGGAGCCAGCGCTTCGGATCGTCTTCCCCGTTCGGCGGTGGGACGACCGTCAGGTGGCGGGAGCGGCGCCGGAGCTGCCGTTCGATCTGCGCGGCCCGAAAGCGGAGCCAGAGCTGGCGGGGTCCGCCGCGCGAGACGGAGAGTGCAAGGCCGGCGAGGGCGCCGCCGACCGCCGTGAGGTAGGGGACCGGTGAGCCGTGGAAGATCATGAAGAGCGCGATGAGGCCCCAGGAGGCGTACATCAGGACCCGGGCCGGCAGGGGGAAGAGGAAATAGAAGTAGATCTGCATGTCCGGCTCGAGCAGCCCCATGGCGACGGTGAGCGCCTCCATGACCGGCCAGATGCCGTAGTACGGCTGGACGGCGACCGCGGGGCTCACGAGGCCGATCAGGGCGACGAACAGGCCGGCGAGCAGGCCGGAGAGCGCGTAGAAGGAGATGAACCGGCGTGGCCCCCAGGTCCGCTCGAACCAGGCGCCGAAGAAGTAGAGGACGACGAGGTCGAGCAGGAACCCGAGGGGATCGAGCCCCTCGAAGAGGAGGTAGGAGAGGAGCTTCCATGCCTTCCCGCCGGGAAGGACCTGGGCGGGCTGGAGAACGAAGGCCTCGAGGATCTGCGGCAGCCCGAGGTGGGCCGAAATGACGCAACCGAGCGTGGTCAGTCCGGTCGCGATGAGCAAGCGCAGGGTGACGGGCGGGACCCCGCCGAAGGACGAAGGCCGGCGGAAGCCATGAATCGGGCGCGCCGGTGCCATTCAGTGCGCGGCCCGGCCGGGACGGGGGGAGACGCCGCGGACCCCCGCGAGCGTGAAGCGCACGTCGGCTTCGCTGAGCACCCGGTCGCTCGCCTTGGCTCGGGCGAGCACGGCCCGCGCCTCCTCTTCGGTCGCCGTGAGCCCGCGTTCGGCGAACCATCGGTGGACGTTGGAGAGGCCGGACATCGGACCGATCTCGATGATCTGCCGCTTGCCGAAGAGCCCCGCCGGCACGCCGGAGTAGACGCGGTCGGCGAGCCACTGGTCCCCCTTCCTCTCGGCCTTGACGATGGCCGCGGCGTGGACGCCGGTCGCAGTCCGGAAGGCATCCTCGCCGACGAGCGGGTAGTTGCGGGGGATCGGGAAGCCCGTCGCGCGGGCCGCGGTCTCCACGTACCGGACGAGGTTCACGAGGTCCCAGTCGACGGCGCCGAGGAGCTTCAGGTTCAAGAGGAGCTGGTCCATGGCCGTGTTGCCGACCCGCTCTCCGATCCCGAGTGCGCAGCCGTGGACCTGGTCGATGCCGGCGTCCAGGGCGGCGAGCGCGTTCGGTACGGCGAGGCCGCGGTCGTTGTGGCCATGCCATTCGAGGCGGATGCTCGCCCCGGTTCCGGCGACGAGGTTCCGGCTCCAGGCGACGAGCCGGCGCACGCCGTCGGGCGTCGCCCAGCCCACCGTGTCGCAGAGGACGAGCGCGGAGGCGCCGTGGTCGACGGCGTTGCGGAAGAGCCGGTCGAGCGTCGCCGGCTGGCTGCGAGTCGTGTCCTCGGTGACGAAAGCGATCTCGAGACCTTGCGCGACGCCGAAGTCGATCGCGGCGGCCGAGGTCCGCAGGAGGTGATCGACGTCCCACTCCTCGGCGTACTGGCGGACGGGGGAGCTGCCGATGAACGTGTAGACCGCGACGGGGATCCCCGCCTTCTGCTGGACCTCGGCGACCGGTGCGATGTCCGCCTCCACCGTCCGGGCGGCGCAGTTGGGGCGCAGGGCGAGCTTCCTCCTCGCGATGTGCTTCGCGAGCGCGGTCACGTCCGCGAGCGCCCGTGGCCCGGCGCCGGGGAGGCCGATGTCGACCGCCGCGACGTGCAGCGACGCCATCAGGTCGAGCAGCTCGATCTTGACCGCGAGCGGCGGATCGACCGCCGAGGGGGACTGGATGCCGTCGCGCAGCGTCTCGTCGTTGAGGAGGACCGGTTTCCCCCCGAGCGGCGCGGGGGGCGCGTTCCAGTCGTAGATCAACCCGTCGGGGTCGTCGGCCGGCAGGGAGGCGGCGCCACCCTTGGGCCGCGCGCGCTTCACGCGGTCTCCAGGAGGAGCGCGATCCCCTGGCCGCCGCCGATGCAGGCGCTGCCGATGCCGCGCATCGTCCTCGCGCCCCCGCGCCGGCGCAGCTCGTAGACGAGGTGCGCGGCGATGCGCGCGCCCGAGGCGCCGAGCGGGTGGCCCACGGCGGTCGCGCCGCCGTCCACGTTTGTCCGCTCTCGGGGAAGTCCCAGCTCCTTCTCGACCGCGAGGTATTGGGGCACGAACGCCTCGTTCACCTCGATGAGGTCGGCGTCGGAGAGGCTCCAGCCCCAGTCCGCGAGCGCGGTACGGATGGCCGGCACCGGCCCGATGCCCATGATCTTCGGGTCGCAGCCGGAGACGCCCCAGCCGGTGATCCGCGCGAGCGGAGCGATCCCCTTCTTCTTCGCGTACTCGCTCGAGGCGACGACGAGCGCCCCGGCCCCGTCGCAGATGCCGCTCGCCGCGCCGGCGTGGATGACTCCGTCCTTCTTGAAGATCTTGGGGAGCTTCTTGAGCCCCTCGACCGTCGTCTCCGGCCGGTTGTGCTCGTCCTTCGCGAAGACGACCGTCCCCTTCCTGCCCTTGATCTCGAGGGGCGCGATCTCCTCGGAGAACCGCCCGGCCTCCTGGGCCGCGGCGAAGCGCTTCTGCGAGAGGACCGCAAACTCGTCCACGGCGTCCTGGGAGATCGCGTACTGCTCGGCGAGCCGCTCCGCGGTCATGGCCATGGGCAGGTTCGTGAAGCTGTCGGTGAGCGCGCCCCAGAGGGCGTCCTCGAGCGCGCCCTGGCCGAGCGGGATTCCCCAGCGCGCGCCGCGGATGACATGAGGCGCCTGGGACATCGACTCGGTTCCGCCCGCGAGGATGAGCTCCGCCTCGCCGAGCAGGATCCGCTGCGCGGCCTGGATGACGGCCTCGAAGCCCGACCCACAGAGGCGGTTCACGGTCACCGCGGGGACGCGCTCGGGCAGGCCCGCCCGCAGCCCCACGTGGCGGGCCAGGTAGATGGCGTCCGCCGAGGTCTGGAGGACGTTCCCAAAGAGCACGTGGCCGTAATCCTCGGCCGGCGCCCCGGCCTCGCGCATCGCGGCCTTCGCCGCGTGGACGGCGAGGTCGGTCGCGGAGAGATCCTTGAGCGTCCCTCCGAACGTTCCGAACGCGGTCCGCTTGGCGGAGAGGATGACGACGTCGCGGGCGAGCTTCCTCATGGCGGACCTCCGGATGGGTGGAGAGCGAATAGCAGGCCCGAGCGGGCTTGTGAAGCCCGGCCCGGCGCCGGTGGCCGAGGCGGCTTACGCCCGCGCGACGGCATCCCGTGAATAAGGCGGGCATAACCGGTCACCGATCGGAAAGGCAATGCTCATGAGAAAGCCAGGAGCATGGAGCGGGTGCTCTTTCCCCGCCTGGCATTCTGGATTCCTAAATGATCAGCCACCCACAGATCCCGCCGAGGAGCCATCTCTATTTGAGGGCCCGTGCGGTGCTCGCCCTTCGCAGGCGCGGGCTTGGACGCCGCAGCAGCCGTACCGTGAATAAGACGGTCTCAGGGCACGAGGTCCACCTGCCTCGTGATCCACGACGTCCCCCCGCGGCCGTCGCGCAGGACCGAGTAGATCGTCGCGACGCCGCCGTCGGCGGGGTTGTTCCAGTCGATGCTGTAGGTGATGGGGCCGCCCGAGGGGTTGCCCCAGCCGCCGTAGCCGACCTGCTCCTGGGAGAATGTCCCGATCGTCGTCATGAACGAGAAGAGCCAGGTCTCGTGCAGCCGCGTCCAGCCACCCTCGAAGTTCGGAACGCAGTAGTCGGAGGGGCCGTTCAACGTGGGGATCACGGGCTGGAGCTGGTGGGGGGCGCCGGCCGAGGCGGTCTCCACCGAGGAGGCGGGCAGCGTCTGGCCGTCGAGCTGGAGGACGGAGTATTCGGGATTCTCGTGGTCGGGCATCCCGCCGTCCGGCGCCTGCGGGCAGACTCCGGCGTCGGTGGGGTAGTCGTCGGGCATCGGGGTGAAGACGAGGATCTTCGAGCCGTAGATCGTCCGTTCGGGCGCGGCGATCATGAGGCCGATCTGGAGCCAGACGCCGAAGCGGCAGAGGCCCGCGGTGTTCGCGGCGAAGGCGGTGAGCAGCGGCGTCGGGGGACAGCCCCCGTCCGAACCGGCGCAGCTCTGCTGCGCCCGCGTCTCGGCGGCAGCCTCGGCGGCGATGTCCCAGGTCGTGCCGATGGCGCTCGCGGGGCTGTCGCCCTGCGCGATGACGTAAGCGGGATCGGGCGGGCACTGCTCGGTCCCGGTCTGCGGGCACTCGGTGAAGGTCCACGGGAGGTCACGGCCGCCGCCGTCGGGGTCGGCGACGAGCGTACCGATCCGGATCGGGGCCGCCGCGTAGATGGGCGAGAGGTCCGGCGCGCACTGCGACTGGGCGAAGTTGCCGTGGACAGGGTAGCGCAGCTCCGGCGGCGTCGTCCCGATGGCGAGGATGCGCAGGTCGTGGACGCTCGTCGGGTCGTCATTCGGCAGGGCGCAGCCCGCGGCGCCGAGGACGGCGGCGAGGAGCAGGGGCGACACGGCGAAACTGCAGGCTCCGAAGAAGGCAGGGAAGGAAGAAATCGCCTGGCGCGACCCTTCCTGCCTGGCTGCCTCCGTTCGCGAAGACAGTCGCGCATCCCGAGCGGCCGCCTGCATCTAGTAGTCCCCCCGGACGCCGAACATCGGCAGGATGGGGTAGGAGGGCAGGATCGTGTACGTCCGGTAGCGGTAGTCGTAGATGAGCCCCTCCTCGTTCTGCGCGTCGGTCACGTTCCAGCAGTCGAGGTAGACGTCGAGCTTCCAGGTGTCGAACGGGAACTCCTTGTCGACCCGGACATCGAGCTGCCGGAAGAGCGGCAGGCGGGCAGAGTTCGCGACCCCGTAGATCGGGATGTACGTGTCCTGGTCGGCGTCGTAGGTCGAATTGGTGATCGGGGTCATGGGCAGGCCGGTGACCAGCCGGAAGCGGGCGCCGACCGTCCAGCCCGCGCCAATCGTGTAGCTGCCGAGGACGGTCAGGATGTGGGTCTCGTCCCAGGCGGACAGGCCCCAGGGAACGTTGGGGCCCATCGTCAGGTCGGAGCGGGAGAGCGTGTAGGAGAGCCAGCCGAACAGCCTGGCCGTGAAGTCGTGCTTGAGGTAGACCTCGAGGCCGTAAGCGCGTCCCTGCGCGAGGTTGTTGAAGTTTGCCACCCCCGGTGCGTTCGGACCAAAGAAGCCGCCGACGAGGTTGAAGCGATCCGTGTAGAACCCGATCAGGGAGAGCGAGAGCGGCGGCAGGATCCGGAGGTCGAAGCCGCCCGAGTATTGCCAGGCGGACAGGAGTCCGAGCCCCGGGGTCCCGAACTCGGCGTCGAAGTACTCGACCGTCGGCGGCTCGTCGTAGAGTCCGGCGGACGCTTTGGCGGTGAGCCAGCGAAGGATCTGCCACTCGAGCTCGAGCCGCGGCTCCACGTCCTCCCGATCCCCGAACGGGACATGGTAGTAGTCCAAGCGCAGGCCGGGAACGAGCTTGACGCCGCCGCCGAGCTGGAGCACCCCCTGCACCCAGGGGCCGACGTCGACCAGGTGGAAGACCCGGCTGATCGACTGATTCCCCTGCGCGACCGAGCTGCCGGGAAAGACGACGTAGTCCGGGATGGTCGGGATCGTGAGGGCGTAGTAAGTGATCCAATCCTGCACGTCCTCGCCGAACTCCAGCCTCCAGCGGGGCGTGATCTCGTAGCTCATGTCGTGCCGCAGGGCGAGCACGTCCTGATAGGTGTTGCCCTGGAGTTGCACGAAGCCCAGGTTCGTGTCCTCGTAGCCGGCCATGCCCGCGAGCTTCGACTTGAACGGGCCGTTCTGGTACTGCCAGGTCGCCGTCAGGTGGTGGAAGAGGGCGTGGTAGTCGAGGTTGACCCCGCCGGGGAGCAGCGCCGAGCTGCCGGTCGCGACGTCCAGCGTGTCGTTGGAGCCGTACGCCATGAGGTTGAACTGGTTCCGATCCGTCGGCTTGCCGTGGTCGATCTTGAACTGGTAGTCCCAGAAGTAGGGGACGATCGCCACCCCGGGGCCGAGGAACGGCTTGAGCAGGAGGTCGAAGTAGGACCGCCGGCCGGCAGCGGCGATCGTGGTGTCGTCGCCGAGGGGCACGTCCAGGAAGCCGGAGGCGAACGCGGTGTTCACGTCGGCGGTCCCGTGGACGCGGTCGGCCTGGAGCTTGTGGCTCGTCACGTCCACCGTGCCGCCGATGGCGTGGCCATACCGGGCGCCCTGGCCGCCGGGGTAGAAGTCGATCTCGTCCAGGAACTCGGGGTTCACGACCGCGGGGCCGCCGCCGAAGTGGTAGATGAGGGGCACCTCGAGGCCGTCGAGATAAAAGTCCGTGTCCGCGGGATCGGCGCCACGGACGATCAGGAAGCCGAGGTCGAAGGGGCTGCGCGCGACGCCCGGCAGGTCGGTGATGACGTGGAGCGGATCGCCGAAGGTGCCGGGGGCGCGCCGAACCTCTTCCTTCTCCAGCGTGTACTCCTCGACGACGTCGGTCTCCTTCGTCGTCCGGACGACCGTATGGAACCCCTCGATCTTCGGGCGCAAATAGAAGGTGAGGGTGAGCTTCTGGCCTTCGACCGCGATCCGGTGGGTGAGCGGCTCGTAACCGGCCGCGAAGACCTGGAAGTAGCGCATCCCAGCGGGGACCTGGAGTGAGAAGCGGCCACCCGCGCCGGCCGTCGTCTCGATGCCCTCCGCGGCGATCGTCGCCCCGGTGAGCGGATTCTTAGAGGCTCGTTCGAGGACGCGGCCCTCGACCGGAATCTTCCGCTCCCTCGCCGGCGGTGGGGGCGGCGGGGCCCGGCGCAGCACGAAGCGGTAGACGTAACCGATCGTCACCGGCGCGGGCTTGCCATCCAACTTCGCCGGCGAGAAGACGAACTGCCGGGCGGCGGCGGCGGCGGCCTCGTCGAAACCATGGCCGGCTGGCTTCTCCACCCGCACCCCGGTCACCCTGCCGTCGGCGCCGATGTCGATCTCCAGCCCGACGCGGGCGGTCAAGCCGGCCTTCTCCGCGGCGGGCGGATAGACCGCCGGGACGAACCGGAGCAGCGCGGGCGTCTGGGTCAACACGGGCGCCTTACGTTCTTCGGGGGGGCGCTCGTGCGGGAGCTGGAGGGTCTGCTCCTGGGCGCGGGCCGCCGAGACGACGCCGAGTACGAGCACGAGCGCGGTCCCGCGCCTCATGGCGGGCCCTTCGTGGGGCGCGAGCAGGGAAGGACGGACACGGGGCGGGCCGGCGGGCGGTCCGAAGAACGGCAGGGAGACTAGCGATCATCACGAAGAGTGTCAATCGGCGTGCGCCGGAGAACGCCGTCCAGGAAGCGAGGATCTACTCCCATCTTGCTTGAGGCAACCGCTCGATTCCTGGAGCCGTTCCCGCCCCCGTTTCCGCTCCCGAGGCCCCGATTCCAAACGGCGGTCTGTGGGCGTTTTCCTTCAACCCGTCTTATTCACGGTCCGGCTGCTGCGGCGTCCGATCCCGCGCCTCCCGAAGGGGGGCTTGCCACCCCTACAACGACATGGGGGGTGCTCGTTCCTTCTTCCTGCGGGGGGCTTGCCACCCTCCAAACGACGTGGGGGGAGGTGCTTTACGCCCGCCTCGGCGGTCGTCGCTCTCGCTTGCCCTTCTCGGCTGCGGTCTCGAACGCCTCGCTACGCCGTACCGTGAATAAGACGGGTTCAATGGTCCTCGGACCATACGGGGTATCGGGAACGGGAGCGGGTTTCAGCGACGACGCGGGGTGGGGGGGGCGAAACTTGGGTCAGCTCCACGGGGAGCGCCTTGCCGGCCAGCGGCGGGTCTGGTATCTGGTACGAAACCGCGAGGACGAGCCCCCCGGTTCGACCCGCGCCCGCGCCGACGATGAATACTCAGATGGTGATGTACGAGGAGGAGTTCCGCCAGATCACGGGGGTCTGTGAGCGTCTCGCCCGCGAGGCCACCGCGAAGGTCGTCTTCCTCGTGGACAAGAACGGGCAGCTCATCGCAAGCTGCGGGCAGACCGCCGACATCGACACGACGTCCCTCGCGTCCCTGACCGCCGGGAACATCGCCGCTACGGGCGGACTCGCCAAGCTCATCGGGGAGAAGGAGTTCTCGATCCTCTTCCACGAGGGCGAACGCGACAACCTCCACATCACGATCGTAGGGGGGCGCGTGATCCTGGTCGTCATCTTCGACAACCGGACGTCGCTCGGCCTCGTGCGGCTGCGCGTCAAGAAGGCGGGAGAGGAACTCGGTCGGGTCTTCGACGGCCTCATGAAGAAGGTGGCCTCGCCCGCGGCGGCGCCGCTCGCCGAGATCACCGACGAGGACATCGATCACCTCTTCAGCGAGTAGCGAGAGGAGCGCCAGGAAAACGTGTCTTTCATCAACTACTCGTCCCGTGAGATTAGCTGCAAGATCGTCTACTACGGCCCTGGACTCTGCGGGAAGACGACGAACCTCCAGTACATCTACGCGAAGACCAACCCTGCGGCGAAGGGGAAGATGATCTCCCTGGCGACCGAGACCGATCGGACCCTCTTCTTCGACTTCCTGCCGCTCTCCCTGGCCGAGATCCGGGGCTTCAAGACGCGCTTCCACCTGTACACGGTTCCGGGGCAGGTCTTCTACGACGCCTCGCGCAAGCTGATCCTGAAGGGGGTGGATGGCGTGGTCTTCGTCGCCGATTCCCAGATCGAGCGGCTGGAGGCGAACCTCGAGTCGTTCGACAACCTGCGGGTCAACCTAGCCGAGCAGGGGTACGACCTCGCGAAGGTCCCGCTCGTGGTGCAGTACAACAAGCGCGACCTCCCGAACGCGGTTCCGATCGAGGAGCTGCGCGGTGGTCTGAACGTCGTCGGAGTCCCGGAGTATCAGGCCGTCGCGCCGACCGGCGTGGGGGTCTTCGACACCCTGAAGGCCGTCGCGAAGCTCGTCCTCACCGAGCTCAGGAAGGGCGGTTAGATGCCTCGCGGGACTCGCACGCTCCGCGCGAGCCGAGGTTTGACTTCCATGCAGTGCCACCCTATAACGATCGCTCGCTCGGGGCCTTCGCCGGCGCCCGGCATTCAGAGGCCGATGCCTCTCTCCTCGCAACCGGGGGCCGTCATGCGCAAGGCTTCTCTCTCACTGCTTCTCGCCGTCGGGCTCGCGTGGGCTGGCCCGGCCGCCGCGGGCGAGGCGGGCGCTCCGGCGGCGCAGCCCGGTCCCGAAGCGAAGGCGGCCCCGCCTGCGGCCCCCGAGGCGGCCGCGCCTGCGGCCGGGGACGCGTTCGACATCAAGATCAAGGGCATCGAAGAGCAGGTCAACGATTTGAAGGAGAAGATCTTTCGGACGAAGTCGCGGCTGCTGCTCCTCCAGGAGACGGTGCTCGGAGGCGACATCTCCAGCAGCGCCAAGGCGGTCATCATCCACGAGAACGACATGGGTTCGTCGTTCGTGTTGGAGAGCGCCGCGTACGCCCTCGACGGAGCCCCGATCTTCGCCAAGGTGGACAACGGTGGGGACCTCGCCGGACAACAGCAGTTCCCGATCTTCAACGGCCAGATCGTCCCCGGCAACCACCAGATCGCCGTCCGCCTCGTCTATCGCGGGCATGGGTACGGCTTCTTCACCTACCTCGAAGGGTTCAAGTTCAAGGTCCAGTCGAGCTACACGTTCGACGCCGAGCCGGGCCGCGTCTCGGTGGTCAAGGTCGTGGGGTTCGAGAAGGGGGGCATTACCACCGACATCAAGGATCGCCCGGCGGTGCGGTACGACATCGAGGTCAGCAAGGAAAAACCCGGCGTGCCCGGGGCGTCCGCGCCCTCCGCCGAGAAGGCCCAGTGATCGGAGGGGGGCCAGGGCGCATCCTCGCGTCGCTCGTCCTCTCCGCGGTGACGGCGTCGGCCGCCGAACCGCCGGCCATCGACTTGCGGCAGGTGGCCCACGAGGTCGACCAGGTCGAGCGCGGGGTCCAGGCGGCGGCCGACCAGATGGATCTGGTCCAGCACGGCTACGTCGATCGGATCGACAGCGGTACGGCGGAAAGCCTGGAGAAGCGTTACGGGAAGGCCGAGCTCTACTTCCTCCTCCAGGATTATGTCGCGGCGAGCGTCCTCCTCCTCGACGTGGTCCTGACGCCGGAGTTCCGCGCGAGCCGCCACTACGTCGACGGGCTCTACTATCTCGGCGAGGCTCTGTACCGACAGAAGGATTACCTCGGCGCGAAGCAGTATTTGAGGCAAGTCATCGACGCCGGGCCCAGCCACTTCCGCTTCGAGGACGCGCTGGGGCGTTACCTGGACATCGCGGCCCGGACGAACGACTACCGCGACCTGGACCGATACGCCGAGGTGTTCAAGGGCAACGGGCGCAGCGCGCCGGCCATCCAGTACCTGCTCGGCAAGGCAGCCTACGGGCGGCACGACCTGCCCACATCCGAGCGGTTGTCTCGGGCGATTGCCCTGTTCGAGGGGATCGCGCCCGGCCCGCACTATCTCCAGGCACGCTACTTCATCGGCGCCTGCCAGGTCGAGGCAGGGAACCTCGCCGGGGCCCTGAAGGAGTTCACGACCGTTGCGCGGTCGCGGGCGAGCGATTCCTCCGACGCGGCGGTGCGGGAGCTGGCCTGGTTGGCCATGGGGCGGATCGACTACCAACTGGGTCGTTACGACGCGGCGCTCGATGCGTACCAGCAGATCCCCGAGAGCTCGTCTTCCTTCTATGACGCCCTCTACGAGATCGCGTGGACGTACGTGAAGAAGCGCGATTACGAGGATGCGGGCAAGGCGGTCGACCTCATCCTCCTGGGGGCGCCGGCGACGAAGTTGACCCCCCGCGCGAACCTGCTCAAGGGGCACCTGCTCCTTCGGCTCAAGAAGTTCGGCGAGGCAGAGGAGAGCTACAATTCGGTCATCAACAAGTATGGCCCCGTGCGCGACGAGATCGACGCCTTGCTCGAGGTCCACGCCGATCCCGCCGCGTACTTCGAGCAGCTTTTGACGGAGAAGGGCAAGACGTTCGACGTCGCGACGCTCCTGCCTCCCGCGGCCCGGCAATGGGCAGACTCGCAACGGGACGTGGCCGAGGCGCAAGAGGTCGTCAGCGACCTACAGCAGAGCCAGGCCGGGATTACGACGGCGCAGGAGATCGTGGACCACGTGAAACGCCGGCTGGCCGCGGCCGGGACCATGGAAGCGTTCCCGGCGCTGCAAGAGGGGTATGCGCGGGCTTCGGCCGTCGACAACGCGCTGCTCGCGTACGATCGCCAGGCTGTCGGCATCGAGCAGGATGTCGTCGCGGCGGGGTTGTCGCCGGCGCAGCGGAAAGCGCTCCTCGCGGCTCGGGCCGAACGCGCCGCGCTGCAACCGCGGTTCGACGCGTTGCCTAAGAGCGAGGCGGACGTGGATTCCCGGCGCGCCGTTCTCGTCCACCACCTTTCGGAGCTTGGGAGGGAGCTGTTCCGGCTCTCGCTCGTCGTCCAGTCGGAGCGGGCACAGATCGTGGCGATCCGGCAGGCGGAGGAGGCCGGCGTCCGCCAGAGCGCGGCTCCAGCGGATCAGGCGCGCTTCGCGAGCCGGGTGGACGCCGAGTTGGCGGGACTTGACGACCTCGACCGGCAGATCGACAGCCTGCGGCGAACGGTCAAAGACGGAGAGACGCTCGCCGCGGGGGCGGGTTCCAGCGAAGACGCCGAGCTGCGGCGGCAGTACGCCGAGGCCGTCGATCGCGAGGCCGACCTGCTGGCGCAGGCGCGGGCGGCGACCGGCGGGGAGGCACTCGATCTCGCCGGACGGCTCGAGACGCAGCGTCACCGCATCGAGAGCTTGCGGCGGCGGGCCGCCGACGCGATGGAAACGTTCCGTCGGGCGGCGCTGGCGAAGGCCGCGGTGATTCGTGAGAAGATCGCGCTCGAGAACCGGAACCTCGACGACTACTCGCGGGAGGTGGCTGCCGCGCAGGGTGCGGCGGGCGGGCTCGTCGGCCGGATGGCCTTCGCCTCGTTCGAGAAGGTCCGCCGGTCGTTCCATGACCTCGTTCTCAAGGCCGACGTCGGCATCATCGACGTCGCCTGGACGCGCAAGCTGACCGAGACGACGAAGATCCAGAAGCTCGCGTCACAGAAAGACCACGAGCTGGGTGTTCTGGACGACGACTTCCGCGAAGTCCTGGGCGAGGTCAAGTGAGGAGCCCGCTCCCCAGCGGCCTGCTCTGGATCTCGCTCCTCGCCGTCGGAGCGGGGGCTGACGCCGCGCCGACGCCGCCGCCGGCTGCCTCCGCGCCCGCACTGCCCGCCGTGGCCGCTTCCGAGCCGCTTCCAACGACCTGCGGCCCGGAGACCGAGGCCGCCAGGGCGGTCCAGCGAATGCGCGCCGCCGCGGCGGTCTCTTCCGGCGTCGCTCGGCGAATCAAGCAGGTCAAGAGCCGAACAGGCGAGGATGCCGCGCGCAAGGAGTTCCTGGATGTCGAGGGGCAGTACCAGACCGAATCGGTCGACTACCGTGACGAGATTCACCGGATCGTAGAGCGGCAGTTCAATGAGCGGCGCGCGCAGCTCTCCGAATCGTACGAACGGGCGATCCATGACGCCGAGGGCATCGAACGCAAAGAGCGCAAGGACGCGATTGCCCTCTTCGAGGAGTTCCTCGCGCGCTACCCGAATGATACGACATACAGCCCCAATGCCTCGTTCCGGCTCGCTGAACTCTACTACGAGAAGAGCGAGGACGATTACAACGTCGCGATGGACACTTATCAGTCCAGATTCAAGGAGTGGCGCGCCGATTCCGGGCAGCCGGAGCCCGTCCAGCCAGCGTACGACTTCGGGCCTTCGATCCGCCTCTACGAGAAGATGCTCGCGACTTGGCCATCGTACCAATTCGCGGACGCGGTCTACTACCTCCTAGGCTACTGCGACGAACAGCAGGGCGATCAGTCTGGCGCCGACCGGGCCTTCGCGGCCCTCATCGAGCACTTCCCCGCGAGTCGCTTCGTCCCCGAGGCCTGGCTGCGCCAGGGTGAATACTACTTCGACGCGGTCTCCGGCGATCCGACGGCCGATCTGAAGAAGGCGGCCGTCGCCTATCAGCACGTCCTCGAACACCCCGACCAGCCGCTCTACGACAAGGCGATTTACAAGCTCGGCTGGACCTACTACCGCCTCGATGATTACACGAACGCGGTTCAGACCTTCGTTCGCCTCCTCGACTATTACGAGAAGAAGGCCGGCGGGAAGGGGCTGAAGGCGGGCGACATGGCGAGGGAGGCGTTGCAGTATACGGCGATCTGCTTCGCGGACGACAAGTGGGGCGGGCCCGACAAGGCGGAGGCCTACTTCGCGTCGCTCGGAGGCCGCCCGTACGAACGGGAGATTTACAAGCGTCTAGGGGATATCTACTACGACGAGACGCATACCGACCTCGCGGTGGCAGCCTACGAGCTGGCCCTGGCGCGCCAGCCTCTCGCTCCCGACGCGCCGCTCATCCAGGCGAAGATCGTGCAGGCCTACACGCGGGACCGGGCGTTCAACAAGCAAGCGGCAGCCCGTGAAAAACTCGTCTCGACCTACGCGGAGGGGACGCCGTGGTTCGAGGCCAACCGCGGCAACACGGACGCGGTCATCTCCGCCCGCCAGATGGCGGAGCGCGCCTTGCGCGACGCGGCCGTCTACCACATCGAGCAGGCCATCGCGTACAAGAAGGACGGGAAGGTCGATCTCGCGTTCACCGAGTATAAGACGGCGGCGGCGGCCTTTGGCGAGTACCTGCGTCGTTACCCGCGAGCCAAGGACGTCTACGAGCTGACTTACTACTACGCCGATTCGCTTTACAACTCGCTGCAGTTCCCGGCCGCGGCGCGCGAGTACGGGATCGTCCGGGATTCGTCCGCCGGTCACCAGCATGAGCGCGAGGCCGCCCACGACGTCGTGCTCGCTTGGCAGAACGAGATCGACCGCCTCCAACAGGTGGGACAACTCCCCGCGAAGCCGGTCCTGCGCAGCACCGATCGCAAGGAGGTTCCTCGCCCCGAGGCCTTGCCCGCTCCGTACCAGGACCTCGTTCATTCCTCGGATGCTTTCGTCAACTTGTTCCCGTCCGATCCGTTGGCCCCCGCGGTGGCCTACAAGGCGGCCGAGGACTTCTACGTCTTCAACCAGTTCGATGAGGCTCGCTGCCGCTTCCGCGACATCGTCGCCCGCTGGCCGCAGAACGAGGTCGCGCAGTACGCGGCCAACCTCACGATCGAGACTTACCTCGCGACGAAGGACTGGGCCCACGTCACCAGCGCCACCACTCAACTCCTCTCCGCATCGAGCGGGGTGGTCCAGAAGGGCTCTGAGCTGGAGCAGACGCTGGTCAAGTTCCAACTCGCGGGCATCTTCAAGTTGGCGGATCAAGAGATGGCGGCTGGGCACTATGAGAAGGCCGGCAAGCTATACTTGGAGCTCGTGCAGAAGAATCCCCAGCACGAATTCGCGGACAAGGCACTCAACAATGCCGCGGTCTGCTACGAAAAGACGCGCCGCTTCGACACCGCGCTCAAGATCTACGAGCGGATCATCACCGAGTATCCGAACAGCAGCCTCGCCGATCAGGCCCTCTTCCGCGTGGCGTCTGACGCCGAGCAGTCGTACGACTTCGACAAGGCGATCAACCGATATCTTCTCCTCGTCGACAAGTACCCGAACTCCAAGAATCGGGCGGCGGCGCTCTACGATGCAGCCCGCGACCTCGAAGGGCTCCAGCGGTACGCTGAGGCCGCTAAAGCGTATCGCCGCTACGCCGAGATGTTCCCGGATCAGCCCGACGCTCCGCAGAACCTCTTCCGGTCGGCGTTGGTCTACGACAAGATGAAGGACTACGCGGCGGCCATCCGGGCCTTCCAGGAGTTCGACCGCAAGTTCGACCGCGATTCCGCGCAGGCCGAGCTGGTGGTCATGGCCCGCCTGAAGATCGCGCAGGACTACGGGGCGCTCGACGAGGATCGGCAACGGATCGCGGCGCTCAAGGACACCCTCAAGACCTACGATCGGCTTGGCCTCGGTCCAGACAAGGAACGAGCGGCAGACGCAGCGGCGGAAGCCCAGTTCGACCTGCTCGAAGAGCAGTTCGCGGGCTACGACCGGCTCAAGATCCACGGCTCAGGCAAGGCCCTCGCCCGAACCTTCAAGGAGAAGATGGATGCGGCCAAGCGGCTTCGGGACGCCTACGGCGATCTCGTCCGGTTCAAGCGGCCGGAGTGGATCCTGGCGGCGTTCTACCGGAAGGCCAATGTTCTCGAGCACTTCGCGAACTCGATCTATGACGCGCCCGTGCCACCGGAGGTCAAGCGGCTTGGTGACGAGGCCATCGGCATTTACCAGGACGCCTTGGCGCAGAAGGCGACGGCGCTCGAAACGCAGGCCGTCGCGGACTATGAAGCGACACTCGACCAGGCTCACAAGCTCCACGTCGTCAACCGCTGGACGAAGCGAACCCTCGAGAGTCTCAATCATTACCGGCCGCAGGAGTTCCCGCTGCTCAAGGAGACCCGGCAAGAACTCGCCTTCGACGTGCTGTCGCCTGCGCCGCTGGCCCCGAGTCTCGACGGCTTCCCTCCTCCTGTCGCGGGCGAGAACAAGCTCGGGGAGGGCGGGAAATGACCTGGCATCGCCGAACCTTGTTCGCCGCGGTCGGGCTGGCCGTGACGGCGTGCGCCAGCAGCCCTCCCAGGCCGGAGCCGGCCGAGGAGACGCCGCCCGCCGGGAGGGCGAAGAAGCCCGCGTCGGCGGCAGTGACTCCGCCAGCGGGTACCGCCGCCGTGCAGTCTGCGAACGCGGCGCCGCCCCCCGCCGCGACAGCGAACGTCGCGAGGCGCGACTTCGACGATGCCGTCCAGCGGGCGCGGGAGGGGGATTGCAAGTCGGCCATCCCGTTGCTCGATTCGGCAGTGCAGGACAGCCCGCGGCTGGGGTGGGCGTACTATGATCTTGGGGTCTGTTACGAGCGGACCGGGCAGGTGGAACGAGCCGCCGACGCCTACCGGCGCGCGGCCGATCTCCAGCCAGCGGCCATTCAGGCCACGGACAACCTCACGCGCCTCTACTTGCGCGTGGGGCGGGCGAGCACCGCCGAGTCGGTCCTCGGTGATCTCGCCGCCCGCCACCCGAAGGCGGTCGCCCTCCACGATGACCTCGCCCGGGTGTTCGAGGCCGAAGGGCGATACGATCGCGCGGCGGACGAGGCCAAGAAGGTACTCAAGGTGGATGAGCGCAATGTTCCGGCTATGCTCGAGCTCGCCTCGATCTTCTACCATCGCAAGCAGTTCGAGCTCGCCCGGATGGTGACCGAGAACGCTCGCCAGATCGACTCCTCGAACCCGCTGGTGTTCAACACCCTCGGCTTCCTCGACCTCGCCGACAAGAACAAGGCCCTCGCGCTCGAGGACTTCCGGCAGGCGGTGACCCTGGACGGAGCTCTCCCCGAGGCGCAGAACAACTTGGGCGCGCTGCTCGTCGAGATCCAGGACTACCCCGACGCGATCCAGCATCTCCAGGCGGCGGTGAAGGCTGAACCCTCCTTCGTCGCGGCGCGGGTCAACCTGGGCAACGCCTACCACGGCAACAAGCAAGACGACCTCGCGTTGAGGGAGTATCGCAGGGCTTTGGAGATCGACCCCGCCCACAAGGACATCTACTTCGATCTTGGGCTGCTGTTCCTCGACGGTTCAATCCCCGGCGTTGCGCCGCTCGACCGGCTGAGTCAGGCGGTGGCGTATCTGAAGAAGTTCCGGGATGCGGGGGGGGGGGATCCGAAGCTCGACCGGTACCTGGGAGATGCGCAGAAGGCCATCGCGCAGGAGACCCGGCACGAGGAGATCGATCGCCGCAACAAGCTGCGTGCGGCGGAGGCGGCGAAGAAGAAGGCGGCCGCGGCGGCGCAGAAAGCCGCCGAGGCTCAGAGAGCCGCGGGAGCCAACCAGGCTGCAATGCCCCAGAACGCGACGTCCGGAGTACGTCCCGCTTCGCTGACGGCCGGCGGCGAGAAAATTGGCGACAAGCTCGGGGACGCGGACATCGGGGCGCCGGCACGGCCGACGAGTTCGAAAGCCGCCGCGGCGCAGCCCCCGCCCGCGCCTGCCGCGGACAAGCTCGGAGACGAAAAGTGAAACACGGTAAGTCTTCCCGTCGATGGGGTCGCCCGGCGGCGATCATTTGCTCGCTTCTCGCGACCGTGGTAACCCTGACACCCGGCCAGAGCTTTGCGGAGGAGAAGACGAAGCCCAGGAAAGTCCTCAAACTCGAGGTCATCACCGTCGAGGGACGAATCCAGAAGCCACAGGCCTTCTACATCCTACAGCGCTCGAACTTGAACTTCGGCGAGTTGGAGAAGACGGAGAGCTTTCTTCCCAAGATCGTCCAATCGGTCAATCATGAGCCCTTCTGATCTGCCATTCCCGAGAATGCTCGTGCCGCGCGAAGATACAGGGACTCTCGTACTGATGCGAGGTGGGGCGGGGGGGGGGGGGGAGCGAGGTTCCCCCTGCGGCGTCCCGAAGGTCGTGCCGAGGCTTTCGAGCGTCGACCGGAGGCCGTGGCATGAGCGAGCGCACAGACAGCAAAGTGGCCAAGGTCCTTCGGATCGCCGTCGTGCAGGGTGGCAAGGTGCTCGAGGAGCGGCAGCTCCGCCGCCGGGAGACCGTCACCGTTGGTTCGACGAAGGGCAGCACCTTCGTCCTCCCGGGGGTGAAGCTGCCGGAGGCATTCCCGTTGTTCGAGATCCGCGGGAGCGCCTACCACTTGCGCTTCACCCCCCAGATCGACGGTAAGGTCGGAGCGGGGGACGGACCGCTCGTCGATTTCTCGGCGCTCGTTTCGCAGGGAGCCGCCAAGAAGAATTCCAGCGGGCAGTTCGATCTGGCGCTGACCGACGCATCCAAAGGCAAGGTCGTCTGGGGTGACACGACGCTGCTGTTTCAGTTCGTGACGCCGCCGCCCGAGCCCGCCAAGGCCGTCCTGCCCGACGTCGCGCGAGGGGGGTGGTGGAGGACCATCGATCGGCTGTTCGCGTCGCTCCTGCTCTGCTCGCTCGCCGTCCACTTTGGTCTCATCGCGGCCGTGTCCGGCCGGGAGGTGAACGAGGACGTGACCCTCGATGAGATCCCCGACCGGTTCGCGAAGTTGATCATCCCCGACAAGCCGGTGCGTCCGCCGAAGGAGAAGCAAAAGGCGGCTGGCGCGGATACTCAAGCAAAAAAAGAGGTCAAGCACGAGGTCGCGAAGAAAGTGGCGGCGAAGAAGTCGGGGCCGGAAGATGCGGAGGCCGCGGCCGCCCGCCACGCGGCGATGGTGAAGGCGGTGGCGCAGAAGGGGTTGCTCCGGATGCTCGGCGCCGACACCGGGGGGAGCGGTGGCGCAATCGAAGACATGCTCGGCTCGGGGAGCGGGACGGGTGACCTCGCGTCGGCTCTCGCTGGGGCGGGCGGCGTCTCGGTGGCCGGCGCGGACTCGATCGGTGCCGGCGGCCACAAGGGAGGGGGCACTGGCGGTACGGCCGACATCGGCGCGCTCGCGACCCATGGCGGAGGCCACGTCGGTCTGGGAAGCAAGGGTGAGACGCGGATCTCCGCGTCGGTCTCCGCGAGCGCTCCTGAGGTGGAGTCGTCCTCCGTCGACCGCGAGGCCGTGAGCCGCTACCTGCGAACGCGAACCCGGGCGATCCAGGAGTGCTATGAACGGGAATTGAAGCTCAATCCGAAGTTGAAGGGGAAGCTGTCCGTGCAGGTCACGATCAGCACGACCGGTCGGGTGAGCGACATCGAGGTCGACGAGGACACACTGCACAGCGATGAAGTCCTTTCCTGTATCAAGGGCCGCATCCGCTTCTGGGCGTTCCCCTTTAAACCGGAAAGCGATACCCCTGTTCAGTTTTCCTGGAGCTTCGTCTCTTCTTCATAGCGGCTTGAGGCGCGGGGATGAAGGTCAAGAGCCTGGGGGAAGTCCGAGACCTGATCGGTTCGCCAGAGTTCCGGGACTGGTGGGACGGCTTCCAGGAGGAGCGGTCCGCCGAGGCTCGGGCTGCGGAGCGATTCGACGAGCTGCTGGCGCAGTCCACGCTGATGGACTTTCGCGCCGAACTGGCGCAGAAGAACGCGATCGACACCCTGTATCGGGCTGGCGCCGCAGAGGACACGGCGGCGAAGCTCATCGCGGACGCCACCGAGCTGGAGAATCGATCGTTCGAGGTCGTCGCCGCCTACGAGGAGCAGCGCTTCAAGGTCTCGGAGATCTGGTACCGGCTGGGGGCGGCGGAGAAGGCGATGGAGGATGCCCGGGAACGGCTGGAGGCCGCCCGCGCGGCGGTGCAGCGAATAGGCGATGATCGGGAACGAAGGCGCGAGGCCGAAGCGCGGGTGAGCGCGATAGAAACCGAGCTGCGCAAGGCCGAGCGAGACCACCGGCAGATCCACGACGACTACGAACGGGAGGCGAGAGGCAAGCTCCGGCTCTGGGAAGAGGTGGAGCGGATGTGGAGCGGATCGGCAGAGTTGAACCTGGTGGTCGCGGAGAAGCAAGCCGAAGCGTCGAAGGTTCGCAAGCGGGCGGAGAGGCTGTTTTCCGAGGCCGAGGAGAGAAAAAGACGAGCCCAGGCGTTGCGGGGAGAGGCGGACGAACAAAGCCGCTCGAAGACGGAGCACGCCGACCGTCTCGCCCAACTGCTCAAGGATGCACGAGAGCGGTTCGGGTGCGCCGCCGGCACGGAGTTCTTGTACTGGCGCCAGCGGGATGACCAGCAGGGCGCCTTTTGCGTGTCGCTGATCGACGACTCCGACGACTACAACATCGAGGTCAACGCACTGGGAACCTATCGGGTGGAGAAGCAGCGTGGCGTGCGGTTCCTGGAACCGGCACGCGAGGGCGCGGGGACCCACGAGAGCGACCAGCGATTCGAGGCCTATTTCCTGCAGGACCGCAAGGGCCGGGTGAGGCCACGGATCACGACCGGCGGCGTGTCGGCCGGTGAGGAGTGAGCGATGGAGAAGGTCGAGGTGCTGCAGAAGTCGCCCCTCTTCGAGATGCTCTCGCAGCCGGAGCTGGATCTGCTCGCCGAGCTGTCGCGGCCCCGCCGTTACGCGGCGGGAGACGTGGTCTTCGAGGAGGGCGACCTGGGCGACTCGCTCTACGTCCTGATGAATGGCGAAGTCGAGGTCGTGCACAAAGACGAGCAGGGCGGAACGAACGTGATCGCGAGCCTTCGATCCCCGGAGTTCTTCGGCGAGATGTCGCTCATCGACAAGGAGTTTCGCTCGGCGACCGTCCGGGCCAAGAGCGACGCGACGATGCTCCAGCTCACGGCGGATAACCTGGCGAGCTTCCGGAGGAACTATCGGGACGGCTTCGCCTTTCTGGTCATCAACATCGCCCGCGTCCTCTCCAACCGTTTGCGCGAGGCGAATGCCCGGCTGGTGAGAGCGGCATGAGGAGGGCGAGATTGATTGACATCCGACGGGCAACCCGAATACAAGGTGAGTGACTCATGACCGCTTCCTCAGGCCGTGCGGTCGCCATTCGTGCGATCGCGGTTCTCGTGATGACGACGCTGTTCCCCGCCGCCGCGCGCGCGCAGGATCGGACGGCGCCTCCGGCGGCTGGCGCGCGAACCCTCCAGGTCGAAGATCGGCAGTTCGGGCAGCTCTCGGACAAGGAGAAGCTCAAGCGCGCCGACGGGGCGGTCGGGCAGATGCAGAACACCTTGACGCTGGTGCTGAAGTACGTCGGTGACGCCCGCAAGGACCGCGATCTGATCAAACTGAACTGCATCAACGAAAAGCTGACCCAGGTGAAGGCACTCCTCCGACTCGGCGAGCAGAGCTATGTCGCGCTCCAGGAGACGGTCGCCCGCGGGGACGAGGAGGGAGCCATCCACGAGTACGCGAAGATCGACCTCGCGCGGCGTCGGGTGGCCGAGCTGCGGGTCGAATCCGAGCAGTGTATCGGCCAGATGGCTTATGTTGTCGACGAGCGAACCGTCGTGACGGTCGAGACGCCGGAGGGACTGCCGGACGTCACGACGAATCCGACGGCCGCCGCGCCGATCAACTACAATCCCCCCGCGCTGAGCCCGGTGCAGTAAGTCGAACATCTCTTCCCCCGCCGCGAGCGGGGTTCGCCCCGGGGAGGGGGCATCTGGATGCGGAAAAAGGTGTGGCGCAGGCCGATGAAAGTTGACGGTGACCTCCGAGGGCTTTTTGTCCTGCTCGCCCTGACGTTGGGTGCTGCGCTGCCGGCATGGGCCGAGGATACGGGTATTCAGGTCGGTGATGGACAGCTCCACCTCTACCTCCAAGGCCAGGGGAGGTGGGACTCGTTCGCCGTCCTAAATAACGAACTCCAGCCGGTGTCCGATTATATCTTCGACATCCGGCCGGGCTTCAAGCTGGCGATCCCCTCGCCGATCTTCTCGTTCGACCTCGCGGGCGATGTGGACGGCGAGCTATATGCGCAGAATCCCGAGTTGGACCGCGTCCTCGCGGACGGAACGCTGGGGATTGGAATTAACCGGGCCGGAGCGGTGGGGCTGGACATCGCCGACCAGTTCGATCGCTCGGATAACAATAACATGGTCGCGCTGCCCTTCCTGATCATCTCGGATTACAACGATGCGAAGGCGAAGCTTCCCATCCGGCCGGGCGGCGGAGCGCTTGTGATCGAGCCGAGCTACGACTTCATTTACGACCACTTCGAGCCGACCAGCGTCTCTGGGGTGGCGACGTGCGCCACGGGCGTGGCTTCGTGTGACACGACTCAGGCGTACCTCATGGATTTCTACCAGCACAAGATCGGGCTCGACTTGCGCTGGAAGTTCTTACCGAAGACGGCCTTCCTGCTCGGCGGCCACTTCCTCATCACGAACTACCTCAATCTGGGGAGCGGGCCATCCGCCAACGCGCCCCTCGACATCGTGGACGGCACCATCGGCCTCGCGGGGCTCATCACCTCGCGGGTGGAGGTCATCGCCAAGGTCGGTTACGCCCAGACGATTCTCGCCCTCAATCCGGCAGCGATAGCGGCGGTTCCCAAGCTCGGGACGGCGGGCGACGAGCACACGGTCGTCGGCCAACTCCAACTCGGCTACGACTTCAGCGAGACCGGCTTCTTGAAGATCGGGGTCGTCCGGCTGCTCGAACCCATTCCGACCAACCTCGCCTACTTCGACGATACCCGGCCCTACCTGAACTTCCACCTGCTGGTCGCTGATCGGCTGACGCTGAACCTCGACGCCCTTTACGATATCTTCACATATCCTCTGACCGCCGAGGGTCAGCTCGGGGGCCGTACGGACGGCAGCTTGCGCATCGACGTCGGGCCCGAGTACGAGATCGTCCGGTGGTTCCGCCTCGCTGTCGGCTACGACTTTACGAACATGTCGACGACGGATCCTGTGGCATTCCCGGGCCTGACCTTTTCAGCCTTCGGCGGGCCGGGCTACAACAACCACGAGGTTTACGTGCGCGCGACGTTCGAGTACTAGGAGCGTCCCCGCGGCCGTGAGCGTTGAAAAGGATGTCCGGCTACTGGAGCAGGCTCGCGGCCACGCTTGGCCTCTGCTTGACGTTCGCCGCCTGCGCTCACGCCGTGAGCGCGGCATCGCCGACGGCCGTGGAGCCTCCCGCACCGCTGCCAGCGGAGACGGCGACCACCCTGGGGCCGGGCGATGTCTTCGAGGTCCGGGTCTTCCAGGAGCCGGACCTCTCCGGCGTCTATCGGGTGGCGGGAGACGGAACGGTCAACTTCCCGCTCTGCGGGCGGCTGCACGTGGGAGGGCTCACCAGCACCGCGGCGACCGACCTCTTGGTGCATTGCCTGACGGCCGGTTTCCTGCGAAGGCCGCAGGTCTCGATCTTCGTCAAGGAGTACAACTCGAAGAAGATCTTCGTCTTCGGCGAGGTCCAGAAGCCGGGGACCTTCCCGTACGAGGATGGGATGAACATCGTCCAGGCCATTACGCTGGCCGGTGGGTTCACGCCGTCGGCCGACAAGAACGCGACGAGCGTGACCCGGATCGTCGGCGGCACCGAGCAGCGGGTCAAGGTGCAGGTCGAGGACATCGGGCTCGGCCGCGCGGAGAACTTCGCTCTTCGCCCCGGCGACATCATCTTCGTTCCCAAGAGCTTCTTCGGCTCCCGGTCGCCAAGTCCGGATTCGCAACGACCGGACGTCGCTGCGCCCTCGTAAGATCAAGGGGTTGGCGTTGGCGCGGTGTTTGCTCTTTCGGAGGGCATGCCGCTCGCGTCGATCCAGACCGCAACCCTCGTCGGCTTGGAAGCCGTCGCGGTCCACGTCGAGGTCGATCTCGCGATCGGCCTGCCGTACTTCGATCTCGTCGGGCTCGCGGAGCCGTCGGTCCGCGAGAGCCGCGTCCGCGTTCAGGCAGCCATCCGCAATTCGGGATTCACGCTTCCGCAGAAGCGGATCACGGTCAGCCTCGCGCCGGCCAACTTGCGCAAGGAGGGGTCCGGCTTCGACCTGCCGATCGCACTCGGGATCCTCGTCGCCGCGGGCCTGCTGTCTCCGGAATCCGTCCAGCGCCGCCTCTTCGCCGGCGAGTTGGCGCTCGACGGGCGTATCCGCCGCGTCCCCGGGGTCCTGGCGCTCGCCGTGCTCGCCCGCAAGGAGCGGCTCGACGCGGTCGTCGTCCCCCGCGGCAACGCGCGGGAGGCCGCCGTCGTCCATCCCCTGGAGATCCGCTCGGCGGCGAGCCTTCAGGAGGTCGCGGACTGGTTGCGGGCGGAGGGGAGCCTCCCGGTCCAGGGGCCGGTCGAGGAGGGGGAGACGCTGTCGCCGGACAGCCGGCTCGACTTCCGCGACGTGGTGGGCCAGGAGCACGCGAAGCGCGCGCTCGAGGTGGCGGCCGCCGGCGGCCACAACGTCCTCATGGTCGGCCCTCCGGGGGCGGGCAAGACGATGCTCGCGCGCCGCCTGCCGGGGATCCTGCCGCCGATGACCTTCGAGGAGGCGCTCGAGACGACCCTCGTCTACAGCGTGCTCGGCCTGCTCGGCGACGATCGCCACTGGGTCGCCCTCCGGCCGTTCCGGTCGCCCCACCACACCGCGAGCGACGCCGGGATCATCGGCGGCGGTCCCATCCCGCGGCCGGGCGAAATCTCCATGGCCCACAACGGGGTGCTCTTCCTCGATGAGGCACCCGAGTTCCACCGCACCGTGCTCGAGAGCCTGCGCCAGCCGCTCGAGGACCGCCGGGTCACCGTGGCTCGTGCCCAGGGGAGCCTCACCTTCCCGGCGTCCTTCATGCTCGTCGCGGCGATGAACCCCTGTCCCTGCGGGCGGCGCGGCGACCCCAGCGCCGCCTGCACCTGCGCTTTCCAGCAGGTCGAGCGCTACCAGGCGCGGATCTCCGGACCTTTGCTCGACCGGCTGGATCTCCACGTCGAGGTGCCGCCCATCCGGCCAGCGGCGCTGCGCGTGGGCGGCACCGGTGACCCGAGCGCCGCCATCCGCGAGCGGGTCGGCGAGGCTCGCGCGCGGCAGCGGCGACGCCTCTCGGCACTGCCCGGGGTCTTCTGCAACGCGCAGATCCCGGCGCCGCTCGTGCGTGATCTCTGTCCGCTCGCGTCTGAGGCCGACGACCTGCTCGCCCGGGCGATGGAGCGCTTCCGCCTCTCGGCGCGCGTGTTCCATCGCGTGCTCCGGATCTCGCGCACGCTCGCCGACCTCGGCGAGCAAGAAAGGATTGGCCCCGAGCACGTGGCCGAGGCGCTCCAGTACCGGGGCGTCGAAGGGATGGCCGGCAACGGCCGGAAAGGAGAACCACGATGAGCAAGATCGCGGAGAAGATGAAGGCGTTGGGGGCGGCCGTGGCGGCGATCGAGAAGCAGTTCGGCAAGGGCGCGATCATGCGGCTCGGGAGCGAGGAGGCGCCGGTCGCCACGCCGAGCCTGCCCACGGGATCGGTCGGGCTCGACCGGGCGCTCGGGATCGGCGGCTATCCCCGCGGACGGGTGATCGAGATCTTCGGGCAGGAGTCCTCCGGCAAGACGACGCTCGCCCTCCACGCGATCGCCGAGGCCCAGAAGCTCGGCGGCGTCGCGGGCTTCATCGACGCGGAACACGCCCTCGACGTCGGCTACGCCAAGCGGCTCGGGGTCAGGGTCGAGGACCTCCTCGTCTCCCAGCCCGACACCGGGGAGCAAGGACTGGAGATCGCCGAAGGGCTCGTGCGGTCCGGCGGCATCGACGTGGTGGTCATCGACTCGGTAGCCGCGCTCGTCCCGCGGGCCGAGCTCGAGGGCGAGATGGGCGACGCGCACATGGGTCTCCAGGCGCGCTTGATGAGCCAGGCGCTGCGCAAGGTGACGGGCGCCATCGCCCGAACCGGCAGCACCGTCATCTTCATCAACCAGATCCGGATGAAGATCGGCGTCGTCTTCGGTAACCCCGAGACGACGACCGGCGGCAACGCGCTCAAGTTCTACGCCTCGGTCCGACTCGACGTCCGGCGCACCGGGCAGGTGAAGGACGGCGAGCGGGTCATCGGCGCGCACACGCGCGTCCGGGTGGTGAAGAACAAGGTCGCGCCGCCGTTTCGCGAGGCGGAGTTCGACATCCTCTACGGCGTCGGGATCGGCCGGCCGAACGAGATCCTCGATCTCGCCGTCGCCCAGGGGCTCGTGGAGAAGAGCGGCTCGTTCTTCGCGCTCGACGGCGAGCGGATCGGGCAGGGTCGGGAGAAGGCCGCCGAGTGGCTGCGCGAGCACCCCGCCGCGGCCGACGCTCTCGTCCTGAAGCTCCTCGCCGCCGCCCCCGCGCAGCTCGCCGGCGAGGAGCCGGCGGGCGAGGCCGCGAGGTGAGGCTACCGCTCACGCCGGAGGTGCGACCTCCCTCCAGAATCTTGGGGGTGGCTGATGGGACTCGAACCCACAGCACCCGGAGCCACAGTCCGGTGCTCTACCATTGAGCTACAGCCACCACGAACCAAAGAACCGGCGCGCCAGGTGGGATTCGAACCCACGACCCACGGCTTAGAAGGCCGTTGCTCTATCCGACTGAGCTACCGGCGCTTTCAAGTCCACCGCGCTTTCTTGAAGCAGCTTCGCCACCGATCTTCCGGTCGGGGCGAGAGGATTTGAACCTCCGACTTCCTGCGCCCAAGGCAGGCGCGCTACCAGGCTGCGCTACGCCCCGCTGGCGCTCACGACCCCCTCCACTAGACCATCGCGGCCCGGAACGCAACGGGCTTTACCGGGCCGCGAAAAGAGGGACCCGGGTGGGCTACGGGCACTTCCCCTTCGCGACGCCCGGGGCGCCGCCGACCTGGCCGCCGGCTCCCGGGGAGCCGTGAACGATCCCCGTGCCGGTGAACGAGAAGGTGGCGCCGTTTCCGAGGTAGTAGCCGCAGGACCAGCCACCGGCTCCGCCTCCCCCTTGCCCGCCGGGTCCGCCCGCGCCGCCAGGGCCTCCGGGGCCACCGCCGATGTTGTCAACGTTCCCAACGGTATAACAATAAGTACAGACGCCAGGTTCGCCGACACCGAGCTGCTGACAATCTGTCGTTGCTGCCCTGCCCTCGGCACCGTGGCCTCCGGGCCCTCCAGGGCCGCCGTCGCCACCAGCACCCCCGTTGCCACCGGTCAAGGTCCCGCCCATCGAGGTCACATTCGCACCCCAAACGAAGAGTGCGATCGAGCTGCCGCCACTTTCAGCCGAATCTCCACCACCGCCACCAACTCCGGGGCAACCTGCCGAGCCGGGCGCTCCACAGGTATATCCTCCCTGATTGCTATAACAGAACACGCAGTTGGCACAGCAACACCCATAGCAGGAGTAACATGTGTTGCACCGTGGAGCAGATCCCGGTACGCCGGGGTTGCCGGTCGTTCCCGCGGCCCCCTGCGTGCCCGCACCGGCCGAATACCCGCCGGCCGAGAACGAGCCCCCATCGGAACCTTGCCCCGGCGCGCCCGCCCCTCCATCCTCCCCGCCCCCCGGCGTCCGCCGGCTCGCAGCCGCTGTCGGTCGTGCTCACGCCGGGTGTCCCCGCGTCCCCCGAGAGGCCGTCGCCCGCGTTCGCCATCTGGACCACCACGTCGTTGAGCGCGAGCGTCGTGGACGAGCCCCGGGCGAAGATGCCGTAGAGCGATTCGCCGGGCTGCACGCTCGCCTGATCCTTGCTCTGGATCGTGAGCGTGCTCAGAGTCGCGGCCCCGCCGAGCGCGTCCGCGAGCACCGTCGTCGTCGCGTTCGGGGGCGCCTGGATCACGACTGCCTGATCCGCGTTGTCGCAGACGGGTGACCACGCGCCGCCCGTCCTGCTCCAGCCGCCCTCGACCGTGAGGTTCGCGTCGAGCGTGATCGACTCGACGTAGGGGCTTCCGCTCTCGCCGACGTAGACGATGGTCTTGCCGGTCGCCTGGGCGACGTTGATCCCGAGCTGCACGCTGCCGCAGGGGTCCGTCGCGCTTCCACAGGAGCTGGCGTCGCTGCTCCCGCCCGCGAGCACGAAGACGCCGTTCGCCGGATCGATGGCCTCGGGGTGGCAGACGTGGCTCACGTCGCAGCAGCCGGCGCAATCGCTCACCGGGCAGCTCCCGCCGCACTCGTCCGGCGCGCCGTCGCACTTGTCCGCGCACTGGGGCGTGCAGCAGGCGTAGCCCCCATCGGTCGTCGCGTCCTCGCAGTAGGCCGGGGACGCGCAGATCGCGCAGGCGCCGCCGCCGCTGCCGCAGGCCGGGCCCGCGTCGCCCGACTGGCAGAGGTGGCTCACGTCGCAGCAGCCCGCGCACTCGTTCGGGCACTCGCCCCCGCAGCCATCGCCGGTACCTGCGCACTGGTCGGCGCACCGGGGCGTGCAACAGACATGGCCGCCGTCCACCGTCGCGTCCTCGCAGTACGCGGGAGAGGCGCAGACATCGCAGGCCCCGCCGCCGCTGCCGCAGGCCGGGCCCGCGTCGCCCGGCTGGCAGACGAAGTTCGAATCGCAGCAGCCCGGGCATCTGTTCGTCGGGCAGGCGCCGCCGCAGCCGTCGAGCCCGCCCCGGCACTGGTTCGTGCAATCCGGCGTGCAGGCGTCGAGGCCGCCGCTCGAACCACCGCCGCTGGAGGTCGACCCGCCGGTCGATCCGCTCGTGCTGGAGGCCGCCCCCGAGGTCGAGCCGCTCCCGGAGCTGGTCGTCGATCCGCTCGTGCTGGAGCCGCCCGAGCTGGAGATCTCGCCCGAGGTCGAACCGCCGGTCGTCGTGGCCTTCCCCGAGGTCGAGCCCCCCTGGCTCCCCGAGCTGCTCGTGGCCCCGCCGCTGCTCCCGGACGCGGGCGTGCCGCCGTCCACGGTGACGCAGAGGTGCTCCGCCGGGTCGCAACGTGCGCCCGCCGCGCAGTCGGAGTCCTGCCGGCAGACGACCCGGGACGGAAACGGGAACCCGCAGGCCCACGCGCTCGAGACGAACGCGGCGAGCGCGATGGAGCGTGGCGCACGGGCCCCCATTTCAGAAGCTCGCCGAGAGGGCCAGCGCACCGCCGCCGGGCGTGGGCGAGAGGGTGACCCGCGCGCGGGCGGCGCCGCCCGGGAGGGCAAGGAGGATCCCGGCCGCGACGAGGCCCGCGAGCCCTGCGCCGGCGGCGATCTCCCCGGCGCTGTTCCAGACGTTCGCGGACGCGACCTGCCCGGCGAGGTGCTGTTCGGCGGGGCTGCCCATCGGCGGCGTTCCAGCCCGCTCGGCGCTCGCCGCGATCCCGCGCGCCGTGAGGAGCGCGCCGCCCCCTCCGAGGCCGACGGCGAGCCCGAGGGCGCCGATCAAGTACGCGGGCCAGCGGGAACGGCGCGGCGCCTCCACGGACCGCGTGAGGGTCGCGGTCGGGGCCGGGGGCGTTCGTCGGGTCGCGGTGACTAGGACCGGCGCGGGCACGACCGCAGGCGCCATCGCGGTCGGGGGGATGGGCGGCCGGATCGGCCTCGCGGGCACGGCTTGCGCGAGCGCCTTGGCGTGGACCTCCGCGATCAACTGCCGCACGACCGCGCGGTTCCTGGCGTTGGGGCTCCGGCGCAGGTAGCCCCGGTAGTAGAACTCGGCCTTCGCGAACGCGCCGAGCGCCCGCTCGCACTGGCCCAGGTTGAAGAGCAGCGCCGGGAGGCCCGAGGCTTCGAAGGCGGCCTTCGCGTCCCGGAGCGCCCGCGAGAAGTCACGCGCGTCGTACTCGCGGATCGATTGCCTCACGAGTGCCCGGAGCTCCGGTGAAGCCTTGGGTGTCAGTTCTCACGAGCTAGGGACCCCTGAGGGGAAAGTTTCTCACCTGCTTTCCCCCCTTCCGGAGCTGAGTTTCTCAGCTGAATTCCCCCCCCCGTCCACGCGTGACAGACGCGACCGCTAAGG
>JAKAPL010000083.1 GCA_021807105.1 Myxococcales bacterium
GGCGAAAACCCCAAAGCGAAGGCCCCGGAGCCCGCTGGGTTTCTCCAGCGTTCTCCGGGGCTTGCGCGAGTCGGGGAGACAGGATTTGAACCTGCGACCCCTTGGTCCCGAACCAAGTGCTCTACCAGGCTGAGCCACTCCCCGAGGAGCTTTGGCCGACGCCCTCTTCACGCGGGTCCGGGAGACCCGCAGGCGGCGGCAGAGGCGGCTTATAGCCACGCGCGCGAAGGCCGTCAATCGCGCGCCCATCCATCCTCGCGGAGCCCGCACCACGCCGGCGCCCGGAGGGGACGGACGGCCGCGCTATCCGAGCAACGCCTGCAGCGCCGAGACGACGTCCGAGACCGGGACCTGCTCGATCGGCACGTCGCGACAGCGCTCGGCGTTCGCGCGCGGGAGGACGGCCCGGCGAAAGCCGAGCCGCTGCGCCTCGCGCAGCCGCAGCTCGGGCTGGCCGACGGCGCGGATCTCGCCCGCGAGGCCGACCTCGCCGAGCACGACGGTGTTTGGGTCGAGCGGCCGGTCGCGCGCGGAGCTCGCGAGCGCGGCGACGACCGCGAGGTCCGCGGCGGGCTCGTCGATCTCCGCGCCCCCGGCCACGTTGACGAAGACGTCGCAGAGGGCGAGGTCCACGGCGGCCTTCTTCTCCAGCACCGCGGCGAGCAGCGCGACGCGCGCTCCGTCGATGCCGAGGGAGGTGCGGCGCGCGGTGCCGTAAGCGGCGGGCGCGCAGAGCGCCTGCAGCTCGTAGAGCACGGGACGGCTCCCCTGCAGCGCGGCGACGACGGCCGAGCCGGACACCCCGAGCGGGCGCTCGGCGAGAAAGAGCCCTGAGGGATCGGGCACCTCGACGAGCCCGGCCCCGCGCATCTCGAAGACCCCGATCTCGGCGACCGAGCCGAAGCGGTTCTTGTGGGCCCGCAGGATCCGGTAGGCATGGCCGCGGTCGGCCTCGAAGTAGAGGACGGTGTCGACGAGGTGCTCGAGCACGCGCGGGCCGGCGATCGCGCCGTCCTTCGTGACGTGGCCGACGAGGAAGACCGCCACCTCGCGCCCCTTCGCGAACTGGAGCAGCCGCGCCGTGACCTCGCGGACCTGGGTCACCGAGCCGGGCGCGCTCGGAACGTCCGGCAGATGGAGCGTCTGGATCGAGTCCACGGCGAGCGCCCGCGGGGAGAGCTCGCCGGCCGCGGCGAGGATCCGCTCGGCGTCGGTCTCGCAGAGGACGTGGAGCCCGGGGGATCGGACGCCCAGCCGCTCGGCCCGCAGCTTCGTCTGCCGCGCCGACTCCTCGCCCGAGACGTAGAGCACGGAGCCGGCCGCGGCGAGCCCGTCGAGCGCGGCGAGCAGGAGGGTGGACTTGCCGATGCCCGGGTCGCCGCCCAGGAGCACGAGCGAGCCGGGGACGAGGCCGCCGCCGAGGACGCGATCCAGCTCGCCGATGCCGGTCCGCTCGCGCGCGGTCTCGTCGGCGGTGATCTCGCGCAGCCGCGCCGGGCGCGCGCCCCCGGAGAGACCGCGCGGCGCGGCGGACCCGGCCGCGGGCTCCTCGACGATCGATCCCCACGCGCGGCAGTCGGGACACTGCCCGAGCCACTTCGCGGTCTGGTAGCCGCACGCCTGGCAGACGTGGACGGTCCGGCGAGCCATCCGCGCAGCATGCACCCAGGGCCTGACATCCGGCGCTCCTTCACGGGCCGCGACCCGAACGGGGCGGTCGATCAGCCCGCCCGGGCGGCGCCGGCGACCTCGCCGGAGGGACTCGCGCCGACCTCCTCGAGGATCCGGTAGAGGCCGCGCTTGGGCAGGCGCGTGAAGCCGGACCAGGCGGCGGCGGCGAGCGTGCCGTCGGCGAGCCACTCGTCGATCCAGTGGCCGGCGTAGCGGGGGTCGCGCTGGGCGAGACCCGCGCCGGCCTCGACGGCCCAGCGGCGGTTGTACGCCTCGTGGATGCCGACGGGCGGGGCGCAGATGAGGGGGAGGCCGAGCGCGGCGAAGAAGGTCATCTCGGAGGGCTTGGTCCAGAGGATGTCGGCCTGCGCGAGGAGGGCGTGGAAGCGAAGGAAGTAGTCGGCGTGGCCGGCGGCCTCGAGGATGTCGACGCCGCCCCCCATCGCGAGACCCGCGGCGCGCACGGCGTCGCGGAAGGCCGCCGCCACCTCGCGGCGGACGCCCGAGACGAGCGTGACCCGCAGCCGGCCCCGCTCGATCTCCTCGCGCACGCCGGGAAGGAAGCGCCGGGCGAGGCCGACCTGGGCGCCCGCGCCGCCGACCGCGAAGACGAGGTGCGGCGGCCGCCGGTCCTCCGCCTCGGGCGCGCAGCCGAGGGCCCGCGCGATCGCCTCGCGATGCTCCAGCCGGAAGGCCCCCCGCGGGTCGAGCCGCGCGAGGCGGGCGGCGAGGTTGCTCTTCAAGACCGGGAGGTCGGGGCCGCCGAGCAGCTCGCCGGGGAGCGGGAAGCCGGTGACCGACACGCGCGCGGCGGGGACTCCGTACGCCCGGAGGCGGAGGGCCGCCCGCTCGCTCGGGACGAGGAAGCGGATTCGGGTCTCTCCGGGGGCGAAGGGCGCCCAGATCCGGTTCACGTCGCTGTCGGTCACGACCATGAAGACGCGGGGGAGGCCGGCGCGGCCAGCCGCGATGGCCGGCGCGTAGAAGGTCGTGAGCAGCGCGCGCCCTTCCCGGCGCAGGCGCTCGCAGAGACCGCGCCCGAGGCCGCCGTCGACGAGGCGATCGAGCTGGCGAACGCCGAGCGTCGGGCGCGAGAGATCGCGGTGTGGGTGGAGGTGGGGGATCGCGGTGAAGGCCGTGACGAGCGCCTGCATCGGCGCGCCGAGGAGGCGGCCCTGCGAGAGGCGGGTCGTCAGCTCATAGAAGCGGCGGGTGCGCGCCCAGAGCCGCCGCTCGTCCTCGCCCGCGAGGTCCGCGCCGTCGGCGGCCACGACCTCGGTCGCGAGCGCATGAGCGAGCGGCCAGGCGGCGCGCAGGTGGCCGTAGCCCATGTCGGCCGCGACGACGAGCGGCGGGACGAAGGCGGACATGGATTGCGTGACAACCGGCGAGGCCGGGAGGACGTTCCCGAGGCGCGCAGGGCCGGGGCGGCGGTCCGGACGCCCCACAGGGAGGCGAGGCGGCGCGCGAGGCGGGCGGCCGCATCTTCACCTCGTGAGGCGCGGGCTCTGGTTGATCCTCGCGGCGGGCGCCGCGGCGTGCTGGCGGCCGGGCGCGCCGCCGGTCAGTTGGGAGACCGGCCACCCGCCGATCGACCTGCTCGCGCCGGACGTGGGGCCGGTCCTCGGCGAGCCGGACGAGGTCTTCCGGGTCGGCGGCTGGTACTGGACGCGCTACCGGGGCGCGTGGTTCCGATCGAGCGACGACTACGCCTGGTCGCGGGCGGCCGAAGACGAGCTCCCGGCCGGGATCGACCGGCTGCCACGCGGCCCTTACGGCGCCTGGCGCGCGGGCCGCTGGCATCGCTGGGCGGCCTGGAAGGAGGTGCCGGCTAGGAGGCCCGCCCCTCGAGGATCTCCAGGAACGGATTGAAGTAGTCGGGCGCCCGCCCGGCGACCCCGTCGAGCCCCTTGCCGCCGTCGGGTTGGCGGGCCACGTCGCCGAAGCGGGCCTTGCCGATGGCCGACCAGAGGCCGTCCGCCGCCGTCTCCGCGAGGAGCTTCTCCGCGCGGTCGAGGACCTCGTGGGCGCGCCGCACGACGAGGCCGTCCCGCCGCAGCGTGAGCTCGCCGCCGAGGTTCCTCGCCGCGCGGTGGATGTAGTCGGCGGTCTTGAGGGCGACGTAGCGGTCCATGAGGACCGGCGTGTGGAGCGCCTCGGTCATCATGCCGAGGAGCTGGATGCCCTGCCGGGTCGTCGCCGCCACGAGGTCCGCCATCACGTCATAAGCGTGGCTGAAGAAGATGTCGCCCTGCTTGTGCTTCGTCGGCGGCATGTACTTGATGGGGGAACGCGGGAAGAGCCTCCGGACGAGCAGCGCCTGCGACAGCTCGAGGGGCAGGGTGTCGGGGCGGGCCGTGTCGATCTCGTAGGCGTGGCCGAAGCCGAGCTGCCAATCGGCCATCCCCGCGCGCCTCGCGAACGCCTCGTTGATGAGCTGACTCGCGATGACCGTGTGCGCGGCCTCGTAAGCGTCCGCGGTGGTGATGTAGTTGTCCTCGCCGGTGTTGATCACGAGCCCGGTGTACGCGCAGATCCGCCGGCTGAAGTACTGGTCGCACATCGTCCGCTTCATGTTGATGTCGCGGAAGAGGATGCCGTACATGGCGTCGTTGAGCAGCATGTCCAGCCGCTCCCACGCTCCGGCCAGCGCGATCTCCGGCATGCAGAGGCCGGAGGAGTAGTTGGTGAGGTGGAGGTAGCGGCCGAGCTTGCGCGACTCGATGTCCAGCGCCTCCCGCAGGATCCGGAAGTTCTCCTGCGTCGCGTAGGTGCCGCCGTAGCCCTCGGTCGTCGCGCCGTGGGGGACGTAGTCGAGCAGGCTCTGGGCGGTGGAGCGGATGACGGCGATGATGTCCGCGCCCGCCTGGGCGGCGGCGCGCGCCTGCTCCGCGTCCTCGTGGATGTTGCCGGTCGCGACGATCACGTACTTGAGCGGCGGCGTCCCCGTCCCCAGCTCGCGGCGCAGCGCGGCCCGGGCGCGCACCCGCGAGAGCAGCTCGTCGCACGCGGCCCGGGTCTCGCCGCGGACGTCGTCGCGCAGCCGCCGCTCCTCGTCCTCGCCGGCCGGGGGCGCCCGCAGCACCATCGACATCGCGTCGAGGAGATCGAGCGGCGAGGCCGCCTTGCGCGCCGACAGCGCCCGGCCGTACCAGTAGGCCGCGCCCTTCTCGAGCGCGCCCGGGACCTGTCGGATCCGATCGACCATGAGGTTGCAGAGCGGCACTCCGCGCGGGCCCGCGCCGGCGATCCCGAGCAGGCGCAGCACGGTCCGCTCGATCGAGACGGTCGTGTGGCGGTCGATGAAGTCGAAGACCCCCTGGACGACGCGCGCGGCCAGCTCGCGGCAGCGGAGGACCTGCGCCTCGTCGAGGTAGAGGTCGGGCAGCGTATCGACGCCGTAGTCGACGGGCTCCCCGAGGGACGGCTCGGCCGGCGGTTCCATGGTGGGACGGTGTAGGACAGGCGTCGGGCGCAGGTCAACGGGCTAGGAGGCTGGTGTCCCATGGCTGCCCGCTGCGAAAGCCGAACCCTTCGCTGCGACGGGCGACCTCGTCGCTTCGCTGGTCAACGTACTGCAAAGAGTCCGTTTGACGCTCTGCACCCCTCGGGCGCCCGTCTCGCCTTAGGTCTCGGCTCTCTCGCGACGGCGCCCATGGGACAGCAGCCTCCTAGAGACAGCCGCAGTAACCGGCGCACCCGCTGTTTCCGCACTCGTGGAGGTTGCAGAACTCGCAGGTCGCGTCCGGCGCCCATGTGCAGGACGGCGTGCAGACGTCCACGGTGCACATGGTCCCCTTGGTCGTGCAGCGCACCTCGCAGCAGCCGAAGAACGTCGCCGCCTTCTTGGTTCCGGGCGTACAGCCGCTGTTGCCGGTGCACGTCCCCCACTGGCCGCACGAGTCGCACGTCTGTGTCCCGAGGTTGCAATTGCCGCAGCGCTGCGTCGTGCCCGGCGTGCAGACCGGCGCCGAGGGGCAGGAGCAGGCGCCCCACTGGCACGAGGAGTCGCAGGTCTCGCTGCCGTACGTGTTGCAGGACTGCGTGCTGTTTGGCGCGCAGACGCCCTGGCCGGTGCAGGTCCCCGGCGGACCCCACTGGCCGCACCCGTCGCAGGTCTCCGTGGCGCTGCCGCAGTCGCCGCACGCGACGGTCTGGGTCGTCCCCGGCGTGCAGACGGGGGTCCCCGTGCAGTTGGCGCAGCCGCAGAGGCCGGCGCAGCCCGTGCCGCAGAACTTGTTCCTCTCGTTGCAACTGGAGCAGAGGGAGCCGCGCACCCACTGGCACGAGGAGTTGCACGTCTGCGCATAGCAGCCCGAGAAATTCGTGCAATACCCCGGGGGGCAGCAGGCGGGGCCCACCGTCGAGCCCGTCTCGCCCGGCGTGCAGACCCCCTGCTTCTGGCAGGCCCCCCACTGGCCGCAGGCGTCGCAGGTCTTCGTCCCGCAGTTGCCGCAAGAGGCGGTGGCCCCCGGCGTGCAGACCGGGGCCGAGGGGCAGGAGCAGGCGCCCCATGCGCAGGTCGCCGAACAGGTCTGGGTGCCGTACGTGTTGCACGACTGGGTGGTCCCCGCCGCGCAGGCGCCCTGGCCGGAGCAGCTTCCCCACTGGCATGTGTCGCTGCACGTCTGCGTCCCACAGTTGCCGCAGGCCTGGGTGTCGGACGGCGCGCAGGCGCCCTGGTTCTGGCAGGCGCCCCAGTTGCACGTCCCGCTGCACGTCTCGGTCCCGCAGTAGCCGCACCCCTGGATGGCGCCCGGCGCGCAGGCCCCCGCGGCGCAGCTCCCCCATTGACACGTGTCGCTGCACGTCTGGGTCCCGCAGTTGCCGCAGGCCTGGGTGGTCCTCGGCGCGCAGACGCCCTGGCCGTTGCACGCGCCCAGCGTCCACTGCCCGCAGGCGTCGCAGGTGTCGGTCTCGGTCCCGCAGCTCCCGCAGGGGACGGTCCGGTTCGCCCCCGGCGTGCAGACCGGGGCCGAGGGGCAGGAGCAGGCGCCCCACGCGCAGGTCGCCGAACAGCTCTGGGTGCCGTACGTGTTGCAGGACTGGGTGGTCCCCGCCGCGCAGGCGCCGCCGCCCGAGCAGGCCCCCCACTCGCAGGAGGCGCCGCACGTCTGGGTCCCGCAGTTGCCGCAGCTCTGGGTGGCCCCCGCCGCGCAGGCGCCGCCGCCCGAGCAGGCCCCCCACTCGCAGGAGGCGCCGCACGTCTGGGTCCCGCAGTTGCCGCAGCTCTGGGTGGCCCCCGCCGCGCAGACGCCGCCCGGGCACGTCCCGCCGCAACCATCCGAGGCGCCGCCGCACTTGCCGGCGCAGCTCGGCGTGCAGCACGTCTGGTTCGAGCAGGTCTGCCCTTGAGGGCACGCCATGCACGCGCTGCCTCCGGTCCCGCAGGCGCCGTTGCTCGCGCCGCCCAGGCAGTCCTCCCCGTGGCAGCAGCCGTTCGGGCAAGTCGTCGAATTGCAGCTACAGGGGCAGGTCCCCCCGCAACCGTCCGAGGCGCTCGGGCCGCAGGTCGGGCAGGAGGGCGTGCAGCAGCCGCCGTCCGCGAGGCACTCCTGATTCGGCGAACAGGCGAGGCACGCCGCGCCGTTGGCTCCGCACGCGGCGCCGTTCGTCCCCGTCTGGCAGCCGCCATCCGAGTCGCAGCAGCCCGGGCAGGAGGCCGCGTTGCAGGCGCACGCGCCGTTCATGCAGAGCTGGCCCGACGGGCAGCTCCCCGTCTGGCAGATGCCGCCGCAGCCGTCGGCGGCGCCGCAGATCGAGCAGGAGGGCGTGCAGCAGCCGCCGTCCGCGAGGCACGCCTGACCCGGCGCGCACCACGACGCCGAGCAGTCCGACCACTGGCAGGTCGCGGTGCAGGACTGCGAACCGCAGCCGGGGCACTGCTGCGTCGCCCCGGGCGCGCAGACGCCGCCGTCCGAGCAGGCCCCGAACGCGCCCCACGTGCAGTCGTCGCGGCACGTCTGCGACTGGAGCCCGCAGTTGCCGCAGCTCTGGGTCTGGACCTGGCCCGGTTGGCACTGTGGATTCGCCCCGCAGCCGGCCGAGACGCAGCCCCCGTCCGCGCACGCCTCGCCCGCAGGGCAGCTCCCGGAGCAGGTCCCGCCGCAGCCGTCAGACTGGCCGCAGGAGGCGCCCTGGCAGTTCGGCAGGCAGCAGTTCCCCCCCGCACAGATCTGACCGGCCGGGCAGCAGGTGGCGAGGCACGCTCGGGCCTCCGGGCAGCAGAGGCCTCCGATGCAGCTCTGGCCCGCGGCGCAGATCGCCTGCCCGCACGAGACGAGGCAGCCGCCGTCCACGCAGGTCTGGCCGGCCGGGCAGGAGGTGGTGTCGCAGCCGGCGGGCGGTGCGCATCCCTGGGCCGTGCAGCTCTGGCCGTCGGGGCAGCCCGCGACGCAGGTCGCGAGGACGCAGCCGGCGTCCCCCGCGCAGACCTGGGTCGCGTCGCAGGTCGCGCCGTTGCAGGAAGTCGAGAAGCACATCCCGGCCACGCAGCGCTGGCCCGCCGCGCAGTGGACCGCGGCGCAGGGGCCCGCGTCCGCCGTCCCCGCGTCGCCGGAGATGCCCGAGTCGCTTCCGCCGGACCCGTTAGGGGTCGTCTTCGCGGTCGAGCCCGGACAGCCGGCGAGCACGAGGGCGACCAGGATGATCCACGGCTTCCACGACGACTGCGAGAACGAGATACCCATGGTCACTCCCCGAGGACGCGCGGACCGCCCCGATGCTGGTTCTTCGATCCAGTAGCACGAGCCCCCGTGGGGCCGCAAGGCCGCGGGTCGATCCCCAATCCGTCATGGACGGTAGCGGGGAGACCGCTCCGGCGGCGGTCCACTTGCGTCGCGAGCCACGCGGCCCTATGAGGCTCCCATGGGGTCGGACGAGAAGCGCGACCACGAGCGGGCCCGGCGGCGCGCGCTCGCGCGGGAGGCCGGCGTCGAGCCGCCGGCGGAGAACACCCGGGACCCGGAGGAGGCGCCGGCGCCGAGCGTCCATCGGATCCTCTCGCGGCTCGGCTCCTCCTCCCGGGAGACGCGCGAGGCGTGCACCGACCTGCTCGTCGCCCGGGGTGGGGAAGCCGTGCCGGCCCTCATCGGCGCGCTCGGTCATGCCTCGCCGCTCGTCCGCTTCCATTCCGCGCAGGCGCTCGGGGCCATCGGAGACGAGCGAGCCATCGAGCCCCTCGTGGAGCGCCTCTCGGATCGCGAGGAGAACCGGGGAAGCGTCGCCGCGGGCGCGGAGGCGGCGCTGCGCGCTTTCGGAGTCCGGGCAGTACCCGCGCTGCTCGCCCAATTGGGTTGCGCGCCCGACGAGGTCCTGACGCGGGTGGTCCGGCTGCTGGGCGACATCGGGAGCGACGTCGGGACGGGCGTGCCCGAGGAGCCGCTGCGGCGCCTCTTGCGCGAGGCAGGCGAGTACGTGCGGGCGCAGGCGGCCGCGGCCGTCCGGAAGGTCCTCGGGGCCGGCGCGATCCCCGACCTCTTGGCCACCCTCGACGATCCCTCGCGCTGGGTGCGACTCGCGGCCGCGGAGGCGCTCGCCCACCTCGGCCGGCCGGAGGCGCGGCCGGTGCTCGAGGCGATCCTCGCCGGGGCGGAGGACGCCTACGAAGCACGGTGGGCCGAGGAGCTGCTCGAGCTCCTGCCGGGATAATCGCTACTCGCAGCTTCCCCAGTTGCAGTTACCGCTGCAACAGATGCTGTCGCTCCAGCAGCCGTCGCCTTTGGCCGCGCAGCACCTCTTCGCCTGACCCGCGCCGGAACCCTGGCAGGACGGGTGCCAGGAGAACACTCCCGCGGTCGTGCAGCAATCAGAATCCTTGTTGCAGGGCTGGGCGAGCATCGCGCAGCACTTCGAATTCTCGCACGCGGTCGGCGGATCCCACCACGAGAAACCACAGCAGTCGCTGTTCTGGGAACAGGTCGCGGGAACCGGCTTACACCCTTGTCCCGAGCTTCCGCTCGAGCTGCTGCTTCCCGAGCCCGTGGTCCCGCCGGAGCTGCTCGTGTTTCCCGAGGTGCCGCTCGTCCCGCCGGAGCTGCTCGTGTTTCCCGAGGTGCCGCTCGTCTCTCCCGACGTGCTCGTCGAGCTGCTCGCCTCCCCGGAGCTGCTCGTGCTCCCGGAGGTGCTGCCCGTCTCCCCCGAGCTCGTCGAGCCGCTCGTCTCCCCGGAGCTGCTCGCCGTACCGGACGAGCCCGTGGAGCCGCCCGATGTGGACGAGCCCGTGCTCCCGCTCCCCGTCGTGCTGCCGCCCGTCGTGCCCCCCGTCGTGCTGCCCCCGGTCGAGCTTTCCGTCGCGCCGCTGCTCCCGCCGCTGGTCCCGGACGTCCCGCTCGTCGACCCGCCCGCTCCGCTCGTCGAGCTGCCCGTCGCCCCGCCGTCCCACCCCGCGTCCACCTCGCCGCCGTCGATCGCGGCGTCGGGCTCGCCGCCGCCGTCCAGCTCCCACTCGGCCGGACCGGAATCGCCCGCGTCCGCCTCGCCTCCGTCCGCGACGACCGGCGGCGACGGCTCCGCGACGATCAGGCTCACGAAAGCCGGCAGGCTCTTCGCCCCGCCTCCCTCCTCGGCGACGACGGAGACCACGAAGAGCCCCGGCGCGGGCGAGGAGAAGACGCCGGTGGAGGTGATCTGCGCGGTCGGCGCGGGCTGCGCCATGGCGATCGACCAGGTGACCGACGAGCCGGGCGGCTCCGGCATGGCGATGAGCTGAACCGCCTGGCCAGGCGCGATCGGGTTCGGGGGCGGCGCGATACGAACCTGCGGCTGCGTCTCCGGGCCAGCGCAGGCCGACAGGAGGACGAGGGCGAGGGCAATCCGGCGGGTCATCATTGCCACCAGCATAACCCACCCGAGAGCGTGCACGCCAGCCGCACGCCGTCCTCCCCGATCCCTCCGTCAGCGGCCAAGCCCGCGCGAGGCGCGGCCCTGGCCGGCGAGAAGCGTTCAGCTCCCCGGCTTCGCCCTTGGCCCGGAAGTCGACGCGCCCTCATCGACGGCTCGGGGCCGGCGTCCTACTTGTCGCGGAAGGTGATCCGCCCGCGGGTCAGGTCGTACGGCGACAGCTCGACCTTGACACGGTCGCCCGGGACGATGCGGATGTGGAACTTCTTCATCTTCCCGCTCGCATACGCCAGGACCTTGGGCCCCTTGTCCACGGCGATTCGGTACATCCCTCCCGCGAGCGCCTCTTCGACGGTCCCTTCGACTTCGATGCCTTCTTCCTTCTCCGACACGCTCGTCCTTTCGCGAGAGGCGCGTTCCGCCCCAAGGCGGGCGCACCTTAAGCACCTTTACCGAGCGCCGTCAACGCCGCGAAGGCGAGGAACACGCCCCCGGCCACCCTGCGCACCACGCGCTCGGGCAGCCTGTGGCCCGCCGTCCGCCCGACGAGGACGGCGAGGATCGTCCCGAGCCAGAGGCCACCCGTCGCGCCGGCGAACACGGCGAGGCTGCCGCGCAGGCGGCCCAACCTCGCGGCCGCGCGCGCCACGAGGGCCGCGGTGGTGATCTGGGTCATGTCTCCCCACTCGGCGAGGAAGATGAAGCCGAAGGCGAGCGCGAAAGGGCCGCGCGCCTCCTTCGCCTCGCCTCCGCCCTCCTCCGGCGCCTGGACCAGCAGCAGGATCCCGAAGACCGCGAAGGCGACCACCGTGGCCGCCCTCACCCAGGCGTGGGGCAGCAGCGCGAAGAGCTGTCCGAACGCGACGGCGATGGTCGTGTGGACGAGGAACGCGGCGCAGGCGCCGAGGAGCACCGGCGCGGCGGGAGCCCGCGAGGCGAGCAGGAGGACGGTGAGGAGGGTCTTGTCGCCCAGCTCGGCGATGAAGACGAGCCCCAGGGCGGCGGCCGCGGCGGCGAGCACGGCCCGATGGGGACACCACTTCGGCGCGCGAGTCAACCCTTTGGCGCCGCGGTCGGCTTTCGGCTATCGTCCAATCGATGATTGCTCCGCCGCGGCTGCGGCCCGGCGACGCCGTCTCCATCGTCGCCCCTTCCGGTCCGTTCGACCGCGCGACCTTCGAGCGGGGGCTCGCCGTCGTCTCCTCGATGGGCTTTACGCCGCGCTTCGACGATCGGATCTTTTCCCGCTGGCGTTATCTCGCCGGCCCCGACGAAGCGCGGCGCGCCCTCTGGGAAGAGGCGGTGGCCGATCCGGAGACGACGGCGCTCTGGTGCGCCCGCGGCGGCTACGGCGCGACCCGCCTGCTCGGCTCGCTCTCGCTCCGGACGCTCGTCTCCCGGCCGAAGCTCCTCGTCGGCTTCTCGGACGTGACCGCGCTGCACGCCGCCGTCAACGCCCGTGGCCTGCGCAGCCTGCACGGACCGGTCGTAACCCAGCTCTCCGGGCAGCCGCCGGAGGTGCTCGACCGGCTGCGGCGCGCGCTGCTCTCCGCGCAGCCGCCCGCCCCGCTCGCCGCGCTCCCGGCGCGCCGTCTCGTCCCGGGCACGGCCACCGGCCTGCTCTTCGGCGGCAACCTCGCCGTGTTCAGCCGCCTCGCGGGCACCCCCTACCTGCCGTCCCTCTCCGGCGCCGTGCTCCTCCTCGAGGACGTGGGCGAACGCCCGTACCGGATCGATCGGATGTGGACCCACCTGCGCGCCGCGGGCGCCTTCGACGGGCTGCGCGGCGTCGCGGTCGGCGACCTCGTCCGCTGCGAGGAGCCCGAGGGGGACTACTCGGCGCTCGACGTCGTGGAGGATCTCTGCCGCGAGCTGGGCGTGCCGGCGGCCGCGGGCTTCCCGGTCGGCCACGGCAACGTGAACCATCCCGTTCCTCTCGGCGCGCGCGTCCGGCTCGACGCCGAGGCGGGCACGCTCGACTTCCTCGAAGGCGCCGTCGCGTGACGGCGCCGCTCGCGGCGCTGCTCGACGAGGCGGTGGAAGCCCGCGCCGCGCCGGCCCTCGCCGCGGCCGTGCTGCGCGACGGCCGCCTCGTCCACCTCTCCGCCCACGGCCGGCTCGCGGAGGGCCCCGCGGGGAGCGCCACCTGGTTCGACCTCGCGTCGCTCACCAAGCCGCTCGCGACCGGCCTCTCCGCGCTGGCCCTCGCCGGGAGGGGCGCCCTCCCCCTCGACGCGCCGGCCTCCCGCTTCCTGCCGGCCTTCCGCGGCGGCGGCAAGGAGGCGATCACGATCGAGCTCCTGCTCGCCCATGCCTCGGGCCTCCCCGCCTGGCGCCCCTACTTCGCGCGGGCCGCCGCCGATCCCGTGGCCGGGGCCGCCTTCCGCGGCGAGCCGTCGGCGGAGGCCTTCGCGCGTGGCCGCGCCCTCGTGGACGAGGCGGTCGACGCCGAGCCCCTCGAAACGCGCCCTGGACAGGCGACGCGCTACTCCGACACCGGCTATCTCGCCCTCGGCCGGATCGTCGAGGCCGCCGCCGCAGAGCCGCTCGACGCCTTCTGGCGGCGCGAGATCGCCTCCCGCCTCGGCGAGACCGAGGCCGACTTCTTCGCCCTCCCCGGCGGCCCTCCCCCGCCGGGCCGCCCGATCGCCGCCACCGGGACCGCCCGCCCGCGCCCGCCCGCGCCCGGACAGGAGGCCGCGCTCGCGGGCGTCGCGCGCTTCGAGATCGGGCCGCGGCCGGGCGAGGTCGACGACGACAACGCCTTCGCCCGCGGGGGGGTCGCCGGCCACGCCGGCCTCTTCGGGACCGCGCCGGCCGTCGCCCGGCTGGGGCAGGCATTCCTCGAGGAGACGGAGGGCGCGGCGAGGCTCGCCCCCGCCGCGCTCGCGCGACGCTTCGCGAGCCCACGCCCGGGCGCCGCGCGCGGGCTCTCCTGGGACCGGCCCGATCCCGCGGGCTCGTCGATGGGCAGCCTGCTCGGCGCCGGCCCGCGCGGCGCGGTCGGCCACCTGGGGTTCACCGGCTGCAGCCTCTGGATCGATCTCGACGCGAGGCTCGTCGTCGCGCTGCTCTCGAACCGCACGCTCGCGGGCCGCGCGAGCGAGGGCGTGCGCCGGCTCCGCTCCCGCTTCCACGACGCGGTGGCGCGGGCCTTCGGCGGTGTTGACTGAACGGCAGTCCGGAACGAGAATGCCCGGCTCTCGGCCTACGGAGGAGCCATGCTGCGAACTCGAATCGTCGGGACCGGCTTCGTCACCGGCGAGCACCGGGTCATTAACGACGCGCTCAGCCAGATCCTCGAGACCAGCGACGCCTGGATCCGCGAGCGGACCGGCGTCACCGAGCGCTACTACGTCGAAGAGGGGACCGCCACCAGCGACCTCGGCGTGCGGGCGGCCGAGAAGGCGATCACCGACGCGGGCATCGATCGGCGGGAGATCGACTTCCTGGTCTTCGCGACGATGACCCCCGACTACTACTTCCCGGGCTGCGGCGGCCTCGCCCAGGCGAAGCTCGGCCTCGGGCACGTCCCCGCGCTCGACATCCGGCAGCAGTGCTCCGGGTTCATCTACGGCCTCCAGACCTGCGACGCGCTCCTGCGCTCGGGCGTGGCGAAGACCATCCTGTTCATGGGCGCCGAGGTCCACTCCGGCTTCATGCCCTGGGATCGGGAGCAGATGCGCCTCCTGTTCGGACAGAGCGACCAGCTCCCGACGGCCGCGCAGAAGGAGTGGAACAGCCGCTTCCGCGATCGGGCGGTCCTCTTCGGCGACGCCGGCGCGGCGATCGTGCTGCGGGCGGAGGAGGGCGAGCGCGGCCTCGTCGGCGCGAAGCTCCACGCGGACGGCTCCGCCTTCGAGCAGCTCTACGTCCCGGCAGCCGGCTTCGCCTACCGGCCCTACCTGAGCGACGCCCAGTTCCGCGAGGGTCGCTACGTCCCGGTGATGAACGGCCGCGGCGTGTTCAAGATGGCGGTGACGCGGATGCCCGACGTGATCCGGGAGCTCTGCCAGGAGAAGGGCGTCGCGCTCGATGACATCGACCTGCTCATCCCCCACCAGGCGAACCTCCGGATCAGCGAGGCGGTCCAGAAGGCGCTCGGGCTGCCGGACGAGAAGGTCTTCAACAACATCCAGCGTTACGGCAACACGACCGCGGCGAGCATCCCGATCGCCTACCACGAGTGCCGCAAGGCCGGCCGGATCAAGCCCGGGGACCTCGTCTGCTTCGTCGCGATGGGCGCCGGCTTCCACTGGGCGGCGGCCCTGATGCGCGAGTAGGGCGCGGGTCACGGGTACCGCATCGCGGCTTGGCTCGTTCAGCCGCTGGCGCGTCTCGTCGAGTCGATGGCCGGATTCGAGGATCCGGCGACGCGGATCGAGGAGCCCGAGGTCGCCGCCGGTGACGGACGAGAACCCACCCGCAACTCAAATCAGCCAGGAAAATCCGGCACGGGGGCTTCGCCCCCTGCACCCCCTCTCAACCCCCTCCCCTCCCCGCCGCCTACTTACACTCGTTCAGCAGCACACTCACCGTGGTGCTCCCCTGGTTCGCCACCGCCAGGTCCGCCTTCCCGTCCCCGTTCAAGTCCCCGATCGCCACCGACATGGGCCCGCTCCCCACCCCGTACGTCACCGCCGTCCCAAACACCCCGCTCCCCTCGTTCAGCAGCACGCTCACCGTGTTGCTGTACCAGCTCGCCACCGCCAGGTCCGCCTTCCCGTCCCCGTTCAAATCCCCGATCGCCACCGATACGGGACTAAGCCCCACCCCGTACGTCACCGCCGTCCCAAACACCCCGCTCCCCTCGTTCAGCAGCACGCTCACCGTGGCGTTGCCCCCGTTCGCCACCGCCAAGTCCGCCTTCCCGTCCCCGTTCAAGTCCCCGATCGCTACCGATTGGGGCCCGCTCCCCACCCCGTACGTCACCGCCGTCCCAAACCTCCCGCTCCCCTCGTTCAGCAGCACGCTCACCGTGTTGTCGTTCCGGTTCGCCACTGCCAGGTCCGCCTCCCCGTCCCCGTTCAAGTCCCCGATCGCCACCGATGTGGGAGCGCTCAAGGCCCCGCTCCCCACCCCGTACGTCACCGCCGTCCCAAACCTCCCGCTCCCCTCGTTCAGCAGCACGCTCACCGTGCCGTACCAGTTCGCCACCGCCAGGTCCGCCTTCCCGTCCCCGTTCAAGTCCCCGATCGCCACCGACTGGGGATTGCTCCCCACCCCGTACGTCACCGCCGTCCCAAACACCCCGCTCCCCTCGTTCAGCAACACGCTCACCGTGCCGCTACCCTCGTTCGCCACCGCCAGGTCCGCCTCCCCGTCCCCGTTCAAGTCCCCGATCGCAACCGATACGGGCGCGC
>JAKAPL010000126.1 GCA_021807105.1 Myxococcales bacterium
CGACATTCATGCCGGATGAGATCGATCTCATCGACCATGAACGGCTTCGCATCCGGGATGAAGGCCCGATCCTCCTGCATGAAGGTCAGCTCATGCTCCATGAAAGCCAGCTCATGCTCGATGAAGGTCAGCTCATCCTGCATGAAAGCCCGATCATGCCCCATGAAGGCCAAGGGAAGGCGGATGAAACTGAATTCATGGCGAATGAACCGACATTCATGCCGGATGAGATCGATCTCATCGACCATGAACGGCTTCGCATCCGGGATGAAGTCGGGTTCATGCGGCATGAGCCACGTTTGCAGCCGACTGACTCTGCTTTCATGCGGCATGAAACACGTTTGCAGCCGCAGGACCCATGGCTCTCCCAAACGGTGAACGGTTGCCTATCGTTTCCCTCTATCCCGCTCGAAGACGGGCGCCTAGGGTGCGCCCAGACCGACGGTCACGTTCGCCGCCCCCGGGATCTCGATCCAGAGCGTCCCCGCCGGGTCGAAGTACCAGCCGCTCCCCGCGGCGAGCAGCGCCTCCCGCGTCGGGAGGCTCGGGAGCGCGCCCGCGGAGGTCTCGACGGTCACCGGGGGAGCCGCCGGGGCGATCTGGAAGAGCGCGCCCTTCGCGAAGACGGGCGCGGCGCCCGGCGTGAAGGCCACGGCCAGCGTGGCGCCGGTCTGCTGCTGCGTGATCCTCGCGCCGTCGTAGAGCGTGAAGGCCGTCGCGGTCGGGCCTGGGGCGATCCGGATCCAGAGGACGCCCGGGTCGTTCGAGAACGAGTCCACGCCCGAGGTCGCGCAGACCGGGGAGAGCGTCTCGACGCTCTCCCGGAGCATCGGCACGATGCCGCCCTGCCGGACGAAGAGGGGCAGCGTGTCCAGATCCGCCGGCTCGTGGATCACCCCGCCCGTCTCCCCGCCGTCGCGGGCGATGGCGTCCCAGAAGCCGTACCAGATCCCGGGCGGGAAGAGCACGTCGCGCGAGGTCGCGCCCCTGGTGACCACGGGGGCGACGAGGAGATCGTCGCCCAGCAGGTACTCGTCATCCGGCGAGGAGCCGAACGTGGGATAGGCGAGGCCGAGCGGCCGGACGAGGGGGCGTCCGCCCGCGGTCAAGGCGACGGCCTGGCTCCAGACGTATGGGAAGAGGCGGATGTGGAGGCTCGCGAACTTCTCGTAGTCGAGGAGCGAGGCCGGGGACCAGCCGTTCGCGCTCGTCTCCCAGGGCATCCGGCCCGTCTCCATCGCCGGCCAGACCGAGCTCGCCTCGATCCAGCGGACCCAGGCCTCGCCGTCCGGGGGCGCGTGGCGGTAGCCGCCCGTGTCGGAGGCGCTGAAGGGGAAGCCGGAGGCGGAGAGGCCGATGCCGTCCGCGAGCGCGGCGGGGAGGCCGCCGACGGCGAGCGTCCCGTCGGGGAGCCGGTCGCCGCGGTGGGCAAACGAGGCGTCGAGGTCGCCGGGCCAGACGATCGCGCCCTTCGTCTGGTCGCCCCAGCGCCCCGTCCGGACGAGCAGGAACCCGCCGGAGGCGGGCAGGAGGTCGCGGTGAATCTGGTGGTAGAGCAGCGTGTAGCCGTAGTGCATCGTCAGCGCGTCCGACCCGTCGGCGAAGCGCCACGGGTTCGCCTGCCCGTAGACGCCGGCGACGATGTCCTCGCCGTAATCGAGCTTGAACCCCTCGACGCCGTAGCCGGCCGGCGGCGGGTCCGTGTAGCGCTTCAGGTTGTCCTGCCACCAGGCGTACGCGGCGGGGTTGGTGAAGTCGATCGGCTTGCCCCAGTCGTTCAAGAAGAGGCCGGTCTCGGGGGGGAAGAAGCCGTGCTCGGTCGCCCACTCCAGCTCGGCGGGGGCCGGGTCGGGGCTGTTCGCCGGGGCCGTGTACGGCGCCTGCCAGACGCCGTAGCGCAGCCCCGCGTCGTGGAGGGCGGCCAGCATTCCCGGGACGTCCGGGAACTTCGCCGGATCGAAGTCGAAGGTCTCGACGCCGGTCGCGTAAGGGCGATCGAACCAGACGCCGGAGGTGGCGAGGTGGAGCGAGCGGATCTCCTGGACGTCGTCTCGGAGCTGCGCCTCGTCCGCGATCTCGTCCCTCCAGAGGAGCGGGCCGAGCGCCCAGGGGGCGGGCAGGCCGGGCGCGCCGGTGACGGCCCAGTAGTGGGCGTAAATGTCGAGCGGCTGCGGCTCCGAGAAGAGGTGGAAGCGCAGGCCGGCCGCGCTGGCGACGCCCGTGCCGTAGATCACGTCGACGCGGCTGTCCGAGTCGCGCGTCACGTCGAAGAGGCCGGGCCGCTCGCTCTCCACGAAGAGCCCCCAGCCGCGCGAACCGACGAGCAGGGGCACGGGGACGTGGTTCTCGTCGTTCGACATCTCGAGGTCGTCGATCTCCATCTGCATCGGCCGGAGTTTGCCGCGCTCGTTGACCCCGTCGCCCCATTCGCCGAGTCCGTACAGCCCCTCGGAGGGATCGACGTCCGGGGAGAGGCGCAGGTAGGCGACGTCCCGGGGTTGCGCGCCGGGGGTGAAGATCAGGGAGAAGGAGCCGGGGGCCTCCACCCGCACGTCGAGGGTCGCGCTCCCCTTCGCGAACGGGATCGTCACGACCATCTCGGTCGGGGAGACCCGCGCGGCGGAGAGGGTCTCGCCGGGGGCGAGCGTCTCCCAGGTGACGGGCGCCACGGGCTCGGGGTTTTCGACGAGGAGCCAGTAGGGGTCGAAGCTGTACTGCGGGTCGAGCCCGGGGACCGTGCCGGCCGAGAAGGCCCCCGGGCCGAAGGTGAGCAGCGTCTCTTCCCCGCGGGCGAAGACGAGGCCGGTCCCGTCCGCGGAGAGCGCGAGCGAAGCGCCGCCCGACACGAGCGACGGCTTCGGCGCGGTCGCGGCGGCCCGCGCGCAGGCCAGGAAGGCCAGCGAGATCGCGCCCCCGGCGGCGGCGAGCCTCATGGGTTCAGGGTTCCACGACGGCCTGCCGGCGACGGTCGAACGTCAGCGTCACCGCGCCTTCGGCGAGGACGATCCCCCGCTTCCCGGCAGGGCGTCGATGAGGGCCCGCGAGGAGACCTCCGGGAACGGGCCCCTCGGGGGAGCGACACTCCACGCCCCCTCGGCGCCGCGCAAGGTCGCCTCGCCGCGGCCGGCGAGCGCGGTGAGCGGCTCGGCGACGAGGAGCGTCTCGCCGGATCTCGCCGGGCGGACGGACTCGCCGGGCTTCGCCTTCAGTGGCTTGACGCCGGCCGCCTTCACGATCCGGATGAAACCACCTTGAGGTTAGCGGCGTCAACGCTCACGGGAACCTCCCGGCGGCGTAGAGCAGGTCGAGCTGCGCCTCCCTCACCGCGTCCTCGGCGACCACCGCCGTGGTCTGCGCGTACAGGTCCGTGGTCTCGGCGTCCACGA
>JAKAPL010000015.1 GCA_021807105.1 Myxococcales bacterium
AGGGTCTCGGCGGGCGCCTCATGGCGACCGGCGGCCCCCTCCCGGTCGGCCTGCAGCCCACGCCGGCGCCCGATCCGACGACCGGACTCGTCGAGTGCCAGTGGCCGGTCAGCTTCACCGTGACCACCCAGGCGAGCTGGACGAGCGGCGTCTACCTGCTCCAGCTCATCCGCGACGACGGCCCGCAGATCTACGCCGTCTTCGTCGTGCGCGCCGACGAGCGGAGGGGCGTCGGAGTCTTCCAGTCGTCGGTCACTACTAGTGAGGCGTACAACTTCTGGGGCGGCGAGAGTCTCTACGGCGATTCGATCGGTCTCCCGGGCGGCCGCGCGAAGCGCGTCTCGTTCAACCGCCCCTATGATCAGGGGGGAGGGGCCGGGCAGTTCAGCTGGTTCGAGCAGAGCTTCGTCCTCTGGGCGGAGTCGCGCGGCTACGACCTCACCTACCTGACCGACGTGGACGTCGACCAGAACCCCCGTCTCCTGACCGGGCAGAATCTCTTCCTTTCGGTGGGCCACGACGAGTACTGGTCGCGCAACCAGCGCGACGCGTTGCAGGCCGCGCTCGCCTCGGGCACCTCGGCCGCCTTCTTCTCCGCCAACGACGTCTTTCGGCAGATCCGGCTGGAGCCCTCGCCGCTCACCGGCGCCGCCGCGCGGACCGAGACCTGCTACAAGGATCTCGCGTCTTCGGAAGACCCGCTCGCGGCGACCGATCTCATCACCGTCGACTGGCGCGCCCCGCCGCTCGACGAGCCCGAGAACGCGCTCATCGGGATCATGTACGGGCCCTGGGAGCTGGCGAACTCGACCTGGATCGCGGCCGGGACCTCGTCCTGGGTGTACGCCGGGACGGGCATGAAAGACGGCGATTCCATCCCGCTCATCGTCGGCTACGAGGCCGACCAGACGTTCCAGAACGGCCGGCAGCCCGCCGGCCTCCAGATCCTCGCGAGCGATCCGGCGATCGACCACACGGGCGGCCCCTCCTGGCACAACGCCTCGATCTATCCCGCCTCCGGCGGTGGATTCGTCTTCGCCGCCGGCACGATCGACTGGTCCTGGGGCCTGGCGCTCTCGGGCTTCGCGGACGCGCGGGTGCAAAAGATGACCGGCAACATCCTCGGCCACGCGGGTCTCCTCCCGGTCTCCGCGGGCGATGACTTCGGCGCGAATGGATCCCCGCCCGCCGTCCTCAACCACGTCGCCGCCCAGGTCGTCACCCTCGCGGGCCGCTCGAACCAGACGGGCTGGGTCGACGGCCCGGCGTCCACCGCCCTCTTCAATCGGCCCATCGGCATCGCGGCGGACGCGGCGGGCAATCTCTACGTCGGTGACACGGGAAACCACGTGATCCGCGAGATCGCGGCGGGGAGCCACGCCGTCCGTACCATCGCCGGAGTCGGCAAGCCCGGCACCTGCGACGGCCCCGGGCCGCAGGTCGGTCTGTATCTCCCCGAGGGTCTCGCGGTAGGCGGCGACGGGGCCCTCTACGTCGCGGACACGGGGAACAACCGGATCGTCCGGATGGTCCCCGGGAACCCCTGGGAGGTGACCACCTTCGCCGGCTCCCGCTCTGGCGATGCCGGCCGGGCGGACGGGAAGGGGACCTCGGCTCTCTTCTTCCTTCCCACGGGCATCGCGGCCGCCGGGAGTGCCCTCTATGTCACCGACACGGGGAACGACCGGATCTGCCGGATCGACGCCGACGGCACCGTGACGACCGTCGTCGGCGCGGCGGGGGAAGGGTGGCAGGACGGGCCTGGCGCGACCGCCCAGCTCTACCGGCCGACCGGGATCGCCGCCGGAGGCGGCGCGCTCTGGGTCGTGGACACGGGGAACCGGTACATCCGCGAGGTCGCCTTCGACGGCGCCTACACCGTCTCCAGGCTGGCGGGCAGCGGCGTCCCCGGCAGCGGCCAGGGGGGCTTCGCCGACGGGCCGGTCGCCAGCGCGTCCTTCATGCCCCTCTCGGGCATCGCCTACCTCGCGGGCTCGATCCTGGTCGCCGACAGCGGCAACGAGCGGATCCGCATCATCCAGGACGGGACCGTGGGGACATACGCGGGCAGCGGCGCGGTGGGGGGCGCGGACGGCAGCGGGGCGGCCGCGACGTTCAACCTGCCGGTCGGAATCGCCGCGCTGCCCGACGGGATGGTCGCGGTGGCGGACGAGGGCGACTCGACGGTACGGCTCGTGGAGGGGCCGGTCTGCAGCCAGCAGGTTGCCAGGGGTGGGAGCTGCACGGCGGCCCCGGCCCTGGCTTCGTTTCCAGCTCAAGCCCGGGTCCCGGCTCCGGTGACGGTGCTGGCTCTGCCGCCCTCCGCGCCCGTGGATGGCGGGGCGGCCGCGTTGCCGGGCCCATTGGGCAGCCGGTCGATCTCGTGCGAGAGCGGCGGGGCGGATCCACCGGGCGCCCCCGCGCTCCTCGCGCTCATGGGGATCGCGCCCTTCGTCCCGTGGCGGCGGCGGTCGCGGGCGACGTGACGAAGCTCTGGATGACCGAAATTGGGCGATGACGTTGGAGAGCGTCCGGAGGACGAGCGATGCGCAAGGGGATCGAGGGAGGGGTGGTGGTCGCCGGTCTCGTGCTGATCGCGACCGGAATCGCGGGACGATGGGTCACCGGGACGACGGGCAACCCGATCTCCATCGAGAACGGGCAGCCCGGCACGTCGGCGTGGCAACTCTCGTGGGAGGCGGCGCCGGGTGTCCTCGAAGCGTACGCCGGCGAGGTCAGCGTGGAGCGCGGCGGGACGGTCGACATCCACGCCCGCGCCGACGCCCCGCACACGGTGACCTGGCAGCTCTTCCGGATGGGCTACTACCAGGGACTCGGCGGCCGCCTCATGGCGACCGGCGGCCCGGTCCCGGTCGGCCCACAGCCGACCCCCAGCGCCGATCCGACGACCGGCCTCGTCGAATGCGAGTGGCCGGTCAGCTTCACCGTGACCACCCAGGCGAGTTGGACGAGCGGGGTCTACCAACTCCTGCTCGACCGCGACGACGGCCCGCAGGCGTACGCCATCTTCGTGGTGCGCGCGGACGAGCGCAAAGGCGTCGGGGTCTTCCAGTCCTCGGTCACGACCTACCAGGCCTACAACCTCTGGGGTGGGGAGAGCCTCTATGGCGACTCGATCGGCCTTCCGGGGGGACACGCCACGCGGGTCTCATTCAACCGGCCCTACGCCGAGGGCGCCGGCTCGGGCGAGTTCGGCTGGTTCGAGCAGAGCTTCGTCCTCTGGGCGGAGTCGCGCGGCTACGACCTCACCTACCTGACGGACGTCGACGTGGATCAGGACCCGCAGCTCCTGACCGGCCAGAAGCTCTTCCTCTCCGTGGGCCACGACGAGTACTGGTCGCGCAACCAGCGCGACGCGCTCTCCTCGGCGCTCGCCTCCGGCGTCTCCGCCGCCTTCTTCAGCGCCAACAGCGTCTACTGGCAGATCCGGCTCGAGCCCTCGCCGATCACCGGCGCCGCCGCGCGGACCGAGACCTGTTACAAGGACCAGGCGCAGGCCTCCGATCCGCTGGCCGGGACGAACCTCGTCACCGTCAACTGGCGGGACCCTCTCCTCCAGCAGCCGGAGAACGGGCTCATCGGGATCATGTATGAGCCCTGGGAGCTGTCGAACTCCGACTGGGTCGCGACCGGGACCTCCTCCTGGGTCTACTCGGGGACCGGCATGAAGGACGGCGACACGATCCCGCTCATCGTCGGCTACGAGGCCGATCGGACGTTCGCGAACGGATTCCAACCCGCGGGGCTCCAGCTCCTCGCGAGCGACCCGGCTCTCGACCACACCGGCGCCCCATCCTGGCACGACGCCTCGGTCTACCCGACCTCCGCCGGCGGCTTCGTCTTCGCGGGCGGTACGGTCGACTGGCCCTGGGGCCTCTCGCTCCCGGGCTTCGACGATGTCCGGGTGCAGAAGATGACCGACAACGTCCTCCAGCACGCGGGCCTCGTCCCAGCCACCAGCGGGGACACGTTCGGCGCGGGCACGTCGCCGCCCTCCGACTTAAGCCACTCCGCCGCGGCGGTCACGACGATCGCGGGGGCCTCCTTCCAGACGGGCTGGGTCGACGGGGCGCCCGGCGCGGCCCGCTTCGACCGGCCCGTGGGCATCGCCGCCGATTCCGCCGGCAACCTCTACGTCGGCGACACGGGAAACCACCTGGTCCGGGTCATCGCCGCGGGCAGCCGCGCGGTCCGCACGATCGCGGGCGTCGGCCAGCCGGGGACCTCCGACGGCCCTGGCCTCACGGCGGGGCTCTACCTCCCCGAGGGGCTCGCCATGGGTGCGGACGGCGCCCTGTACGTCGCCGACACCGGCAACAACCGAATCGTTCGCATCGCGACGGCGAGCCCGTACGCGCTCACCACGTTCGCCGGCTCGCCGTCGGGCAACCCCGGCCGGGCCGATGGCGCCGGCACCGCCGCGCTCTTCTTCCTGCCCACGGGTGTCGCGGCCGTCGGATCCACGCTCTACGTGACCGACACCGGCAACGACCGCGTCTGCCGGATCGACGCGGACGGCACCGTGACGACCGTCGTCGGCGCCGCCGGGGAGGGCTACCAGGATGGGCCCGGCTCGACCGCCCAGCTCTACCGGCCGACCGGCATCGCGGCCGGCGACGGCGCGCTCTGGGTCGTGGACACCGGCGACCGGTACCTGCGCGAGGTCGCGCTCGACGGCAGCTACACCGTCTCGACGTTCGCGGGCGCGGGCATCCCCGGCAGCGGCCAGGGAGGCTTCGCCGACGGCCCCGCGGGCAGCGCCCTCTTCATGCCCCTCTCGGGAATCGCCGACGCCGCGGGATCGATCCTCGTCGCGGACACCGGCAACGAGCGGATCCGGATCGTCCAGGGCGGGAACGTCGGGACCTACGCGGGCACCGGCGCCGCGGGCGGCGCGGACGGGAGCGGCGCGACCGCGACGTTCAGCCTGCCGACCGGCGTGGCCGTCCTTCCCGACGGGACGATCGCGGTGGTCGACGAGGGCGACTCGACCGTGCGGATCCTCTCGGGCGAGGCCAGCGGGACCGGCGCGTCCAGCTCCTCGGGCGGCTCGACCTCCGGCGGCAGCTCGTCCTCCTCCGGCAGCCCGTCGGGCGGATCGACATCGTCGGGTGGGAGCACGAGCGGCGGCGGAACCTTGGGCGGGCAGGGGCCGGTCGCGGTGATCGACGGCGGCCCGTTCGCCGGGGGGGTTCCCCTCGCCGTCTATCTCGACGCCACGACGAGCACCACCACGGACCCGAACGGCTGGATCCAGGCGTTCCACTGGGACCTCGGCGATGGCACGACCTCCAGCGCCGGCTACCTGATCCACACCTACGCCGCGCCGGGGAGCTACCTCGTCACGCTCACCGCGACCGATGGCACGGGCACGACCTCGACGGCGACCCAGGCCGTGCAGGCCGATGGGAGCGGCGGCTCCGACGCGGGTGGCGGCTCGGCCATGAACCTCGTCGTGACCGCGAACCCCGGCCTCTCCGGCGCGGCGCCGTTCTGGGTGGAGCTCGACGCCTCCTCGTCCACGACGAGCGATCCGAACGACTGGATCACCGCGCTCACATGGACGACGAGCGATGGGGCGACGGCGAACCAGAGCTGGATCGACCACACCTTCCAGGCGCCAGGGAGCTACACGGCGACCGTCACCGCGACCGACGCCTACGGCGACGTGCAATCGAAGACGGTGACCGTCACGGCGCAGTAAGGGGCCGGTGACCTTCGTCGATCATCGAGCGGCCGGCAGGCCGGGATCAATGGCGACCGGTCGCGCCCCAGGGACTCTTGCCGCGGAAGACGAGGCCCGCGTAGCTCACCGAGTTCGTGTAGTCGCCGGTCTCGCGGCCGCTCGTGTCGAAGGCGACGCGCTCGCCGCGCGCGCCGGGAGGCAGAAGCGCCATGAGGAGGCGGAGCCCCTCGCGACCGCAGATGTCGTCGTGGGTCGCGGTTAGGTGCGCGTCGAAGGCCGCGAGGTCGGCGGCGGCGAGGGCGAGGGTGGCCTCGTCGGCGTACTTCTGGAGGTTTTCCGCCACGTCCGTGGTGAAGGGGATGTAGTCGTAGTTCGGGCCGTAGTGGGTGAAGTCGCTGCTGATGACGACCACGTCCGACGGGCGCAGCGTCGCGGCGAGTCGGGCGGCGATCGCGCGGACCTCCCCCGAATCGCCGAGATCGCCCGCGACCATCGGGACGATGGGGACGCCGGGGAGCGCGCGCGCGAGGAAGATGGCGACCATCTCCAGGCTGTGCTCGGGCGCGTGCGCGGCGGCGGGGCCGCCGAAGCCGGGGGCGCCCCGCAGGGCGCCGATCGCGTCGCGATCGATGGGGAGCGTCCCGGCGGGCGTCGCGTAGCCGGTCATCTCCGGCGGCGGCAGCGCGAGCCCATGGTAGTACAGGTGGTGGGACGGGCCGACGAGGATGACGCGCCGGACGGGCCGGCCCCGGAGGACCCCGAGGGCGGTGCCGGCCGTCGCGCCGGAGAACTGGATGCCGGCGTGGGGACTCACGACGGCGAGGACCGGGTCACCGCCCTCGAGCGGCCGCGCGAGTCCGAGGTCGCGATCGAGGAGCGGCGTGAGCGCGGCGGGATCCCCGGGGTACCAGGAGCCCGCGAAGCGCGCGGGACGGAGGGTACCCGTGGGCGTCGCGGCTGCCGGAGGGGTGGCCTGGGCCTCACGGCGCGAGCAGGCCGCGAAGAGGAGGACCGCTGGAAGGAGGCGAAGCACGGGCTCGGCGGTTTCTAAATAGCACGCAGGCGTGGTGACGGACATCCGGATTCGCGGCAGGAGCCGCTCCCGCTCCCTCCCGTTCCGCTCTCTCCGGAGCAGCGTAGCCGAGGCCCCGTGGCCGCCGTAAGTGTGGGTAGGCGCGCCGGTCGAGGCTGTAGGCGTGGCGGTGACTAGCGACCGCCACGCCGGTCGGGGGCAACCGGCGCCGCTGCTCGACGTACCGCCGCGCCAACAGGGGGCAACCGGCGCCCCTGCTCGATGGACCGCCGGCCCTGCCCGATCACGGCGCCCGAGACGCCATCCTGCCCGCCCGGCGCGCGAGAAAGGCAGCGACTCGAGGAGTCGCGACGAGTCGTGAGGGCAGCGCTTCCCCGCCGTCAGGCCGCCGGATAGACTGTCCGCCCCTCGTCATGCGGCGCGTCCTCCAGCTCGCGGGCCTCCTGCCGCTCGCCCTGTCGGCGGTGGCTCACGCGGACGCTCCTTCGAACACGGTCGAGGTCGGAGGCTACTACCGGCTCCAGGCGCTCACCGACTTCCAGGGAGGCAACGGGCGGCTCGGCCTCTCGACGATCTACGGCCGGCTCCTGAACGAAGGGCCCTACGGCATCGTCGAGCTGCGCTACAACGCGATCGGCGACCCGAAGAGCGCGGACCCGTTTGCGCAGGTCACGTTCCGCGTCGAGGGCGCCTCGTTCCTCGGCACGGACGCCGGGCAGGGGTCGCTCTCGAACTACGCGATCACCAACTTCGGCGTCAACGTGGGCAACATTCTGCTCGAGCACGTCACATGGCGGCTCGGGATCCTCTGGGTGGAGCCGAACGACCTCGACCTCTACGACATGTTCCTCGACGACGTGCTCTACGGCGTGGCCGGGGTCTCGGCCCACTATCAGGTCCCGCTGCTCGACCTCACCGTCGGCCTCGGCGACGCCGGCTGGTACCTCCACCCGCAGGCCTACGACACGGTCTACACGGGCGGCGGATGGTTCCGCTTCCACCCCGACAAGCACTTCGAGATCGGCGGCGGTGGGCAGGCGGGCTTCGAGCCGTCGAGCCCGGGGAACGTGAACGCGCCCTACCAGACGCCGGGCGTGACCTACCTCCAGTACTACCAGCAGGACGCCGTCCAGAGCTTCTTCTCGAACCTTGGCACGACGCAAGGACCCATCGCGAGCACGCTCTTCCCGCACCCCTCGCCCCGTTCGTCGTCGAACTGGAAGGCGGTCGGCTACCTGGGCTTCGGCAAGCTCGGGCCGCTCAAGTGGAACAGCTTCTACGTCCACTACCTGAAGCAGCCGCCGCTCACGAGCTACACGGAGAACTACCAGGGCGCGCCCTACACCATCTACATCCACGATCTGACCGACCAGGAGTATGAGCTCATGGCCGGAGACGAATCGCTCTGGACGATCGTTCCCCACAAGCTCGACCTCGCCCTCGACGGCCTCTACGGCGTCGAGCGCAACTACGCGAACGTGCAGATCGCCGGTTACGACAACTACACGTTCGTCTCCGGCGTCGCGCGCTTGCAGTACTATCTCACCCGCACGGTCCACCTGCTCGTGGAGACGAGCCTCGCCGAGGAGCACTCCCTGAACGGCAACCTCTTCCGCAACCACGTCGACTCGCCGTTCACGAGCAGCGGCGGGATCAACGACCCGCTCGGGCTGGCCTACGGCGACGCCGCCTATCGCGACACCTGGCAGGGGAAGGGCGGCATCGTCTTCAACCCGAACGGCCCCGGCATCTACAACCGGCCCTCCCTGCGGCTCCTGTACGGCCTCCAGTGGTCGAGCGCCCAGGACGCCTTCCAGAGCGGCTACGTGAACTCGCTCAACCAGTACAACCAGTTCACGGGGGCGCTCGAACAGCACTGGCACTCGGTCGTCGGCGCCGACCTAGAGGGCTGGTTCTAGGTGCGCCCCTCCGCCCCGGTCCCGCGGCCCTCCCTGGCGGAAGCGGCGCGCGTCGCGGTCGCGGGATTCGCGCTCGCTGCCTGCATCCACCGCGTCCCTCCGGTCCGGATGGCCGCCCCGACGCCGATCGTCGTGGTGACGGTCATCGACGGGACGAGGGGGCCGCGCTTCGCCGCCGAGCCCCACGCGCTCGACGCGGCCATCGACGCCGAGCTGACACGGCGTAACTTCGTCCCCGACCGGCTCCCGGCGCCGGCGTTCGAATCGCTCCAGGCCACGCGGGCGACCAAGACTCGCCTGCTCGCGCTCGGCCGCGTGTTGGGCCCGCGCGCGCTCCTGCTGCTCGTCGAGCTGAAGACCTCCTACTTCGACGAGATGCAGGGCGGCTTCAAGTGGTTCGTGAACGGACGGATGTCGGTGGGCGTCGCGGGGGACCTCGCCGGCGTCTCGTCCGAGGAGGTCTCCGCGTCCGCCTTCCTCCACCAGGACTTCGAAGGGCCGCGCGACGCGATCGCGGCGAAGGCGGAGACGCTCGCCGAGGCCGCGGGCCGCCTGCTCGATCACCACTTCGCCGGCCGGAAGGGAACGAGCGCGGGGCGGACACCCCGCCGGCCGCGGCCCCCGCGGGGGGTGCTCGCGGCCCGCCGCGCCCGCCCCTGGTCCGCGCGGCCGATCTACTTCGTGCTGCTCGACCGCTTCGCGCCGGCGGGGAGCGCGGCGGCGAAGGCCGACCCCGCCGGCTGGCATGGCGGAACCTTCGCGACGCTGCGGGCCCACCTGGATGAGATCCAGGCGCTGGGCGTGGGCGCGATCTGGCTCTCACCCGTCACCCGCTGCCGCGAAGTGAAGCGCGGGCGGTGGGGCGCCTACCACGGTTACTGGCCGCTCGGCTGGGATGAGATCGAGCCGCGCTTTGGGACCGCGGCCGAGCTGACCGCGCTCTCCAGCGAGCTGCACCGGCGTGGGATGCGACTCCTCCTCGACCTTCCGGTAAACGACGTCGCGCCGGAATCCCCCCTGCTGCGCGCGCACCGCGACTGGTTCCACCCCGACGCGCCGATCCTGGACTTCGGCGACCCCGAAGCGCGCGAACGCGGCTGGCTCACCGGCCTGCCCGATCTCGCGCAGGAGAAGCCGGAGGTCGCCGCCTACCTCATCGGCGAGGCCCGGCGGCTCGTCGCGCGCTTCTCGCTCGATGGGCTCCGGCTCGACGCGGTCCGGCACGTTCCGGTCGCCTTCTGGGCGGAGCTTTCGGCCGAGCTGCGCGCCGCCGCTCCGGGCCTCTTCCTCGTGGGCGAGGATCTCGAATCCGACGCGGTCGACCTGGCGAGGGTGGCGGGGCAGGGGGGGTTCGGCGCGCTGTTCGACTTCCCCCTGCGGGACGCCATCCTCGGCGCAGTCTGCGAGGGGAAGCCGGTCGGGGCCATCGCCGCCCGCCTCTCGCTCGATCGGCTCGACGCGCCCGGGACGGAGTGGGCGACGCTCCTCGACGATCACGACCTCCCGCGCCTCTCGACCGAGTGTCCCGGAAGGGGCGAGGCCGAGGCGGCACTCGCGCTGCTCTTCGCGCTGCGCGGCGTGCCCGTGCTCACCTATGGGACCGAGGCGGGACTGGAGGGCGCGGGCGATCCCGGGAACCGGGGCGATCTCGACTTCCCGGTTCGGTCGCGGCTGCGCGCGTTCCTCGCGCGCCTCGCGGCGATGCGAGCCGCGCGCCCCGCCCTCGTCGAGGGCGAGACGCGGGTGGCGGGCGCTTCCGGCGATGAGGTCGTGATCGAGCGGGTCGCGCCGGGAGAGGAGGCCGCGCGGATCGCCGTGTCGCGCGCCGGGGCGCCGGCCGTGCCCTCCGACTACCAGGAGATCGCGCGGCAGGAGGGGGGCGGGCTGACGGTCTCGGTCGCCGTCACGGGAGACGCCGCCGCGGTGGGGGCGGCGACCCGCGCGGCCGCCACGGCCTTCGGGCGGGCGCGGCTCGTCCGCTTCACGGGAGCGAGGCTGCCGGCGCTCGCGCCGGGCGACGCCGCCGCGGTGATCGGCGCGGCGCCGGAGCTGGGCGACTGGGACCCGGCGCGCGCCATCCCTGTGGGTTCCTCGCTGCGCCTGCCCGCGGGGGCCTACGAGCTGAAGCTCGTGATCCGGCGGGCGTCGGGCGGGGTGGATTGGCAGCCCGGGGGGAACCAGATCCTCTTCGTCACCTCTGGCGAAGGGACGCTGACCGTGCCTCTAGCGTGGAACCACGGATGAGACCGTGGTAGTCTTCCCGCCCGGTATGCGGCGGGTTCTCTGGCTCCCGATGGTCTTGAGCCTCGCGTGCGGGGCCTCGACCGCGAAGCCCGCCGGGGACGCGGGGAGCGGCGGCGGCGCGGGCGGCGGCGAGTGCAACAGCCTCTGTCCGGCCGGGGAGGTCTGCGACCAGGGGAGCTGCCAGGCTGTCCCCTGTGGATCGGATTCGGATTGCCCGCCCGGTGACATCTGCAGCGCGGGCTATTGCATCCCTGGGGGTGGCGGGACGGTGGACGGCGGGTCGTCCAGCGGGAGCGGCGGCAGCCCGGGCGGAGGGAGCGGAGGTCTCGGCGGGTCGAGCGGCGGGGCGACGAGCACGACGGGAGGCGGGTCCAGCGGATCGACCGGGAGCGGCACGGGGAGCTCCGGCGGATCGACGAGCGGCGCGACCGGCTCGGCGTCGGGCTCGACGGGAGCCGGCTCGACGAGCGGGGGGGGCGCGACCTCGGGAGTCTCGACCAGCGGCGGCGGCTCGACGAGCGGCACGGCGACGGCCAGCGGGGGGAGCAGCTCCGGCGCGCCGGCCTGCACCAGCGATTGCAAGTCGTGCGTGGAGGGGACGTGCATGTGCCAGAAGGTCTCGGCGTACTGGATCGGCGACCAGTGCGTCTATTGCGACGGCTTTCAATGCAGCGCCTCGGGAAGTCCGATCCTCGTGGACCACGACACGTTCTACCGGACTCTGCTCGGCGGCGGCTGCCTGGGCGCGCTGGAACAGGACGGCGGGAGCTTCCCGATCGTGGGCGGCATCTGGGACACCGACCTGGATCCGGCCGCGACGCAGGGCAGCTACCCGGAGGCCCTGCTCGTCGGCGGGTGCGACGACGTGGGGGGCGGTTTCGACGGCGCCGGCGACGGAGGGATGAACTACGCCGCCCCCACGGGAAGCGCGCAGACGGTGGCGCAGGCGCTCCAGGCGAAAGTGCCATCGGGCGTGACGCTTTACGGGGTGGTCACCGCGGGCTACCCTTGGAACGTAAGCCCGCCGAGGAGCGGCTTGCTCTATCTCCAAGATCTGGTCCGCGGCGGCCCGCCGATAGCGGGCAGCGGCGTAGCCATCTACATCGGGGACAAGGTCGTGGCGAGCGCGCCGGGGCTGGGCTCGAGCCTCCCGCAGCGGGGCGAGGTGATCGAGCTCACGTCCCTGGACTGGCACCCGTACAACGGGGTGAACGAGTTCGCCATTAGCTCTTCGACGGTGCTCACCCAGCTTGGCACCGCGCCGCTCCCCCCGCCGGTTTCCTTGCCCGCCTCCGAGCTGGTCTCGGGAAGCATGGTGGCCGCCTCGTACAAAGGGATGCGGGTCGTCGTGAGCAACGCGCCCTGCGTCATGACCGACTTCTGTCCGGTCGCCATGAGCTACCCGTCGAACTAGCCCAATTGGCGTTTGGTGCGCCGATGAGAGGAAGGGGAGGGGTAGGGCGTTGGCCGGCGCGGTGGACGTCGGGTGGAGCTGAGGCGTGGCGCGGCGTTCGCTCTATGGGGTTCTTGGTGGAACGAGTCTCTCCCTGGGCAAGAGCCCGTTCTCCCGCCGTTCCCCTTCCCGCGCTTCGCGGGCATGCAAAGACGCTCCGCCAATCGGAGCCCGATCGAACGGCCGGACTGTGCTTCCCACCAGCCGGCAGGGCCGATACCGAGCCCATTTTTCACGGTGAGAGGCGCGCGTCTGGCTCGCCGAGCTCGTGGGGCTACGCGGCCCGTAGCGCCGCGGCCTCTGGGATCAGCGCCGGGCGCCGGCCGAGGGCGAGCCGGGAGAGCGGCCAGAGCAGCAGGAGCGAGAGGAGCGAGACGGCTCCTGCCACGCGGCGCAGCGGCGTCGTTCCGTACTCGACCTCGAGCTCGTAGCGACCCTGACGTGGCAGGTCGATCCGGAGAAGGCCCACAGGGGATGTCCGCGCCGTCGCCGGGGCGGGACCGGAGAGCGTGCGAAGGTGCCAGCCGGGGAAATCGTAGACCTCGAGGTCGAGGCTCCCGACTCCCTCGGTCGCGCTGGAGACGGCGACCCGGTAGCGCGTGGGGCCTTCCGACCTCACATCCGCGGTCACGCCAGCCGAACCGCGCGCTGCGAGCATCTCCCGAGGGTGGAGGGGACTCGGCGCCCCGGCCGGCAGATACTCTCCGGCCGAGCCCGTGTCGTCCAGGCTTCTCGCGATCGCGCCGGGCGTCAGCTCCGCGGCGGAGGGCGCGCGGTAGCTCGTGACCTCCTCCATGGGGCGCGCCTCCAGGAGGAAGAACGCCGCGGCGAGAGCGGCGAGCGGGACGCGCGAGGCGAAGAGGGGCGCGCTCCCGATCACCGCGGCCCAGGTGAGCCCGACCGCGACGGCGCCGGCGGCGGCCACGAAGCCGAGCAGCCGCCAGGGGAACTGGAGGGCGGCGAAGGGCAGGACGTACCGCCAGAGGGGGGTGGCGGCCGGGGTCATCAGCAGGAGCAGCGCGGCGCAGGCGCCCCACCACGGCCAGGCGGGTGCGAGGCGGCGGCGCAGGCGTGGCGACGGAAGGACGGCGAGGAGGAGCAGGAGGCCGAACCCGACCGGCCAACCGATGGAGAACGGCATGCGCACCCCCTGGGCCGGGACGTCGGCGACGAGCGCGTAGCTGCCGAGGTGGAAGAAGTCGCCGGGCGGGACGAGGTGGGCAGCCGCGGCGAAGTAGCCGGTCATGCCCCGCGCGAGGTGGACGAGGCGGGCGTCGGCGAGCGCGGGGACGAGGGCGACGGCCGAGAGGCCAAGCGCGAAGAGGAGGCTGGCCGCGGGCAGGAGCGCCCGGCGGCGCCGGCCGGCCCTCCAGTCGGCGAACGCGGGGCCGGCGGCGAAGGCGGCGAGGAGGAAGATCGCGACGACGCCGTCGAGCGGATCCGTCAGGATCATCGCGGCCGCCGCAAGCGCCGCCCGGACGGCCGCCCCCCCGCGGCGTTCGCGGGGGCAACGCGAGAGCTCGCGGACGAAGAAGAGCGCCCAGGGGAAGAGGGCAAAGGCGGCGAACTCGGAGAGCGCGCCTCGCATCAGGAGGTCGACGAAGCGGTAAGGAGCGAGCGTGAAGGCGAGAGCGCCGACGAGGGCGGCGTCGCCGCGGCCGGTCTCGCCGTGGGCGAGCCGATAGGCGCCTGCGGCGCCGAGGGCTGCGAAGGCGACGGACGCGGCGACGAGCGAGGCCGGGACAGAGAGGCCCGCGAGGTGAAGCAGGGCGGCGGGGGCGAGAAAACCGGGCGGCTGGAACTCGAAGATGGGCGAGCCGCGGGCGCCGAAGAAGTCCGGCGCCCAGCGCGGCCAGATCTGCCCGCTCGCCCACGCCCGGAAAAGCTCGACGAGCCGCTGGAGGTAGCGTGGGCCCTCGTGGGAGTCGAACCACGGGGCGCGCCAGAGGGGCCAGGTCATGAACACGCCCGCGGCGGCGGCGAGCATGGGGAGAACGCCCCCGCGCGCGAGCCCGCGGCCGAAACGGGCGAGCGCGGCGAGCGGGCGGATGGTGCGGCGGGAGGCCCGCGCCAGCCGGCCACGCAGCGTCGCGCTCTCCCATGCCTCGACGAGGACCGAGGCCGCCGCGCCGAAGAAGAAGAAGTCGTAGGGCTGCCGGAAGCGCGGGTCGCCCAGGAACAGGAGCGCCACGCCGAGGACCGAGATCGCCGGCAGCCCGAAGGCGAGCCAGGCACCGAGGCGCCGGCGCGAGCGCCAGAGGCCAAGGAAGGCGAGGGGCGCGATCAGATACGCGATCGCGAGGTTCGTGCCGCGGGCCCAGGGGAACTGGGCCGTCGACCAGTCGGGCCAGACGTCGATCGTCGAGCCGGGCCAGCCGGCGAAGGTGTCCCCGATCTGCTGCAGCAGCCAGATGGGGAGCCGCCAGCCGGACTGCCGGATGCAGAGGAGTCCCTGCTTCAGGTAGAACGCCGAATCGTAGAAGGGGACGGAGAACGTCACGTCCGGCCAACCCTCGTCGCGCTGGTAGACCTTCGGGAGGCCGCCCGCGTAGGCGCCCCAGCTCCCGGTGCATGTCGCCAGATGGATGGGACAGTGGCCGCTGTAGAAGTTCTGGCCGCCGTTGCTCGACATGAAGATCGGCCGGCCGGCGATCCGCGAGACGAGGACGCTCTCGGGGACGACGAAGACGAGGCAGCCGAGGAGGAGAGTCAGCGCCGAGAGGCGGCGCGGCGGCGTGTCAGGCCAGGTCGGGTCGCCGCTGCCGGCCCGGGGATCGCGGGCCGCGCGCCGGCCAGCCCACCAGAGCGCGAACCCCCAGAGCGGCAGGAGCGTGAACGCCTGCGCCTTGAACCACGCGGCGAGGCCCAGGGCGAGCCCTGCGAAAAACGTTCGGCCCGGACGGTCGGGGGAGAGGAGCGCGAGCGAGACCGCGAGGAAGAACAGGAGGTAGTTCTCCGCGAGGTAGAAGCCGGCGTAGCCGATGGCGAGGTAGTCGAGCGCGAGCAGCCAGGCGGCGACCGCCGCGGGCCGCGGGCCGAAGAAGCGGCGGAGGCCGACGAACACCAGCGGGATGCAGGCCGTCGAGAGGAGTGCCTGGAGGGGCGTGAGCGCCTCGACCGAACGGTTGGGGAAAAGACGCAGCGCGAGGGCGCAGAGCTCGACGATGCCACGGGGCACGAAGGTGTCCCATGGGCCGGGGACGTGCCGCGGATCGATCACCGCGTAGGCCCGCATCACGTTCGCGAGCATGTCCGAGTAGAGGTACCTGGCGGGCGGGTGCGCGAGGCCCACGTACCAGGCGCGCAGCGCGCCCCCGACGAGCGTCGCGGACCCGACGGCGGCCCAGAGGCCCCGGGTCCCGCTCGCCGAGGTGCTGGCCCGGGAATCGACCATGGCGCGCTCTCATAGCACAGCGCGGGGCCGCAACAGCCGGCGGGCGACCGGCCAGAGGAGAAGGAGCGTGAGGAGGCTCGCGACCTCGGCGGCCGCGCGAACGGGCGTGTGGCCGAAGCGCAGCTCGAACGAATAACGGCCGGCGGCCGGGAGGTGGATCCGGACGAGGCCGCGCGGCGAGGGCCACAGGGCGGGCAGCGCCGGGCCGGAGAGCGGCAGGAGGCGCCAGCCGGGAAACCAGAAGACCTGCGCGTCGATGTCGGCCGGCGCGGGCGTCTGGGTCTCGAACCGGTAGCGACCCGCGGCGGGTTGGTCGGCGCGCAGGACGGCGGCCGGTCCCACTGGGACGGCGAGGCGCGAGCGCGGGGCCGTAGGGACGAACGCCGCCGCTCGTGGCAGGTGTTCGCCCGAGCAGAGGGGGGTGACCAGCCGCTGCACATAGGTCGCGTCGATCGGCTGCGCCGGGCGGGCGAGCGGGTCCAGCTTGACGAAACGCGCGCTGGTGGCGGCGATCACGCCGGCGGCGCCGAGCGCGAGGACGAGGCGGCCGCGCCACGCCGGAGGGATCGCCGCGGCCCAGGTGACGGCGATCGCCGCCGCCCCGGTGCTCGCCACGAGGGCGAGCAGCCGCCAGGGGAAGCCCATGTACGAGGCCAGCGGGAGCGCCGGCCAGAGCGGCTCCGCCGCCGGGGTCATCACGAAGAGGAGCGCGGCCACGAGGGCCCACCAGAGGAGACCGGGCGCGAGCCTCGCGCGGGTCCGCCGGAACGCGAGGCACCCCACGGCGAGGATCATCGCGCCGAAGAGCGGCAGGCCGATCGTGAAGGGCATCCGAACGGCGTGCGGGTCGCGGACGGTGCCGTCGGTCGTGAAGTCGAAGTAGCCGAAACGAAAGAAGAGACGCGCAGGGACGAGGTGATCGATCGCCGTGTAGTAGCCGGCGGTGAGCACCTCCAGGTGGGCGAACCTCTTCTCGAGGAGCGCGGGGACGACGTAGAACGCGGCCAGTCCGAAGGCGCCCGCCATGGCCACCACGGCGGCCTTCACCGGGGCGCGGTCGCCCCGCGACCAGGTGGGGAGCGCGGAGACCGCCGCGACGGCCACGATGAGCTCGGTCCCCCACTGGCCGGTGATCGTGTGGGAGAGCAGCACCGCGGCGTGCGCGGCGGCTGCGCCGGTCGCGACGAGGGCGCGCCGCCCAGGGCGGCAGCGGAACAGCTCGCGGTAGAGCCAGAGGGCGATGGGGAGGGCGCAGAGCGCGGCGTGCTCCGCGAGATCGCCGCGCAGGAAGAGGTCGACGAAGCGATAAGGCGTGAAGACGAAGGCCGCCGACGCGACCAGCGCGGCGTCGTCGCGGCCGGTCTCGCCACGGGCGAGGAGGAAGGCGCCGGCTGCGCCGCCGAGGGTCGCGAGGACGACGACGCCCTTCATCGCGAGGTCGAGCGGCAGGCCGGCGAGCACGAGCGGCGCGCCGGCCAGGAAGACGCCGGGGGCGAAGAAGTCGAAGTGGGGCGCGCCGTAGCCGCCATAGAGATCGTCGGCCCAGCGCGGAACGACGTTGCCCGAGCGGAGGTCCCGGAGCCACTCGAAGAGACGGAGGAGGTAGGCGTCGCCCTCATGCGACGAGAACCAATACGCCCGGGCGAGCGGGGCACAGGCGGCGAACGCGAGGGCCGCGAGGACGAGCGCGCAGAGGAAGGTCTTCATCCCCCGAGCCTCGGCGGCGGGCGGGCCGGCGAGGGCGAGCGCCTGCGGCCGGGCCAGGAACTCCCGCAGCTTCCGTCCCGGCGCGCCGTCCCAGAGGGCGGCCATCGTCCACGCGGCGCCGCCGAGGAGAAACGGCTCGAAGGGGATCCGCCGTTGCGGGCTCCCGCCGAAGACGACCGCGGTCGTGGCGAGCGCGACGAGCGGCAGCCCGAACGAGAGCCACGCAGCGGCGTTGCGCCGCCGTCTCCACGCGCCGTAGAGCGCCAAGGGGAGGAGGAGGAAGGCGACCGCGAGGTTGCCCGCCCGCTGCCAAGGGAAGTGCTCGTCGGCGTCGAGCGGCCAGGCGTCGGCCACGGAGAACGGCCAGCCGGCGAACAGATCGGCGAGCTCGCGCGAGGCGTGAACGACAGCGTGGCGCGGGGAGGCTGCCAGGCAGCGGAGACCCTCGCGCAGCCAGGGGGCTTCGTGGTCGAGCGGCGCCTTGACGCTGACGACGGGCCAGAGGGCCGAGCCGGGAGCGAACGGCTCCATCGCCATCGGCGGGGCGAGCGGATCGAAGCGGCCGACGGGCCGGACCTCGCACTGGCTCGCGTAGAAGGCGAGGCCTCCGCCGGTGGCGAGCGGGACGGGGCGCCGGTGGGCGAGGGAGAGCGAGACGACCTCGGGGACGACGACGAGCGCCGCCCCGGCGGCGAGCGCCAAGATCGAGCGGCGGCGCCGGACTGCGAGCGGCCAGAGGAGGACGAGGAGGAGCGCCTCCGGCGCGAACAGGCTGGCCGCGCCGAGTGCGAGGCCGGCGGCGAGCAGGGCCAGCGGACGTTCGGGACGCAGGAACGCGAGCGCCGCCGCGAGCAGGAACAGCGCGTAGCCCTCGGGCACGAAGAAGCTCGCGATGCCCACGGCGAGCGGATCGACGGCGAGCAGCCAGGCCGCCCAGAGCGCCGGGCGGTGGCCGATGAAGCGACGGAGTCCGAGGTACGCGAGGGGAATGGCGGCGGCCGCCAGGGACGCCTGGAGCGGGGCGAGGGCCTCGACGGCGTGATCGGGGAAGTGGCGAAGCGCGAACGAGCCGAGCAGGGTGAGGCCCCGGGGCCAGAGCGCGTCGATGGGCCCGTGGGGGATGCGCGGCCGGGAAAGCGCATAGATCCGGTCGACGGTCGCGAGCATGCCGCCCCACAGTGCACGCGCGGGGGGATGAAGCCAGAGGACGTCGGCGAAGCGAAGGACCGCCCCGGCGAGGGTGGCCGAGACGACGCCGCGAAACGAGCCCGCCGGCCGGGCGATGGAGGGAGCCGGGGGGGCGGGAGCGATGACGGGAACGGGCGGCCTCCCCACTCGATGGGCAAGAGCCTAGGAGACCGGTGTTAAACGGACACAAGTAGGAAAACACCCCCCTTGGATCATAGAACTCGCCTCTCCAAGAGGGGTGCGGATGCCTTTCTCAAGGGAGCTTCCAGTTTCACACCAGCCTCCTAGGAGGCTGGTGTGAAATGGGTGCCGTCGCGAGAGCGCCGAGAGCGAGGCGAGACGGGCGCCTGAGGGGTGAGCAATGGAGAGGCCGCCCGTCGCAGCGAAGGGTTCGGCTTTCGCAGTAGGCAGCCATTGGACACCAGCCTCCTAGAGCAGCCCGCTCAGTCGTGCAATCTCCGCCTCGCGCCGGCGCGAGCGCGCGCGTGCGATGGCTCCGAGGTCCAGGGACGAGGATCGCGGCGCCGGTTCGGCGGCGACAGGAAGAGGGGCGAGCGGGCGGGCGGCCCGTGGGGGGTGGCCGGCGTCGCGATCCCGCCATCGGGCGAGCGCCTCCTGTCCCTCGCCGGTCACCGTGGCGTTAGCCTCCATGAGCGCGAGGGATTCGGCGAAGTGGGCCGAGCGCAGGATCCGGTTCGGCGATCCCCGCCGCCGCGTCTCGCCGAGCAGCGCCCGCTGCGAGAGCAGGAGCAGGCGCGTCCCCTCCGCGATGCGCCGGGGCAGCCTTCCGAGGTGGACTAGGTCGGACAAGAGCGGCTCGACGGGGACCGCGGGCGCGCCCGATGAGGTGGACGGCCGCGCGAGCCGCAGGAGCAGCGCGGCCAGCAGGAAGGAGTCACCCGCCGGCGCACCCGAGCGGACGCGGCGATCGGCCGCGTCGAGGAGGCCGAAGAGCCGCTCGCTCTCCTCGGGCCCACAGGCGTCGAGGAAGGCGGCGACCGGCGGGAGGAGGAGACGCACGATCCGGTACTCGCGCAGGAGGCGGAACGCCCGGCTCGCAGCGCCGCAGCGCAGGAGGCGCAGGGTCTCCTCGAGGACCCGCGGCGAGGCGCAGCGGACGAGGTCGTGGGCGTGGGTTTGGATGGCCGCGGCCGTCGAGGGCTCGATCGTGAAGTCGAGCTTCGCGGCGAAGCGGACGGCCCGCAGCACGCGGACCGGGTCTTCCCGGATGCGGACCTCGGGGTTGCCGATCGTCCGGATGGCCCGGGCATCCAGATCCGCCCGACCCCCGACGTAGTCGATGACCGCGCCGGTCGACACGTCGTAGAAGAGCCCATTGACGGTGAAGTCCCGGCGCCGGGCATCCTCCTCGGCCGTCCCGAAGACGTTGTCCTCCTCGATGAGCAGGTCCCCCTCGGGCGGAGGCGACGCCACCGGCTCGCTCGCCAGATCGTCGACCGGGTTCTTCCGGAAGGTCGAGACCTCGATGATCTTGCGGCCGGAGAAGTAGACGTGCGCGAGGCGGAAGCGCCGGCCGATGAGCCGGCAGTTGCGGAAGGCGGCCCGCACCTGCTCCGGGCTCGCCGAGGTCGCGACGTCGAAGTCCTTGGGCGTCCGGCCGAGCAATAGGTCGCGCACGCAGCCGCCGACGAGGTACGCCTGGTGTCCGGTCTGGCGCAGGTGGCGCAGGACCTTGAGCGCCTCCGGGTCCAGCCGCTCGGGGGCGATCTCGGGCGCGCCGCCGCGCGCCGGTGTGGGGACGTCGGGGGCAGCGGGCGCGCCTGCGAGGGTGGCTTCGGTCATGGCAGCCCGGGATGCGGGCGCGGCGAGATTAGAAACATCCGCCCGGAAGGTCAATGAGGTCGCCTGGCCCTAACCGGACCGTAAGCCCGTCTTATTCACGGTACGGCGTAGCGAGGCGTTCGAGACCGCGAGCCGAGAAGGGCAAGCGAGAGCGACGACCGACGAGGCGTCGCGTAAAGCACCTCCCCCCCAAGTCGTTTGGAGGGTGGCAAGCCCCCCCTTCGGGAGGCGCGGGATCGGACGCCGCAGCAGCCGGACCGTGAATAAGACGGGGTAAGAAGCCTCACCCCGTGTGAGGCGCGGCTCTGGCCTCAGCGCCTCACGCTCGCCACCCAAGGCGAGAGCCGGATGCGGAGATTCCGCACGTCCGGATCTGTGGAGGGTGGCCGGCAGCGTTCATCGCTGCTCCGACTCGACGGATCAGGGCCTGGCGATTGCCTGGCGATTGCGGGTTGCGTCCTCCGGGCGGATTTGCTAAACGGACGCGATTTCGACGGGTCCCGGCCATCGGCCGTCAGGTCCGTCGGGCACCCCTGACGAGTACCGGGAAGGAACTAGACGTGGCTCCGCTCGCCCCCATCCTCCTCCAAGCCTCCGGCCAGCCCGCCGCCGACATCATGCCCTGGATCCCGCTCCTCGGCATCGTCGCGGTCTTCTGGTTTCTCCTGATTCGGCCGCAACAAAAGCAGGCGCAGAAGCAGAAGCAGATGATCGCCGCGCTCCGCAAGGGCGATCAGGTGATCACCCAGGCCGGCCTGTTCGGGAAGGTCTTCTCCATCTCCGATAAGGAGGTCGTGCTGGAGATCGCCGCGGGCACCAAGGTCCGCTGGCTGAAGAGCCAGATCGCTGGCGTCGAGAAGCCGGCCGAGGAAGGCGGGGCCGATGCCGGCAAGAAGGAGTGACGCATGAGCCGTTCCTGGTGGAGCAAGACGACCCTCATCCTCCTGCTCGTCGGTTATGCCACCTACTACCTCGTGCCGTCGTGGATCTACTTCCGGCTGTCGCCGGATCGCCGCAACGACACCGAGCTGCTCGACAAGCTCACCCCACACTGGGCGCCGAAGAAGCATCTGAACCTGGGGCTCGATCTCCAGGGAGGGATCGAGCTGGTCATGGGGGTCGACGCTGACAAGGCGATGCGGGACAAGGCCGTCCGCCGCGCCGACGACCTGAAGCGAATCGCCGGCGACAAGAAGTTGTCGTTCAAGGACATCCACGCCGTGCCCGGCCAGCCCGAGATCGAGGTCACGGGCGCGACGCCCGCCGCGGCCCGCGCGCTCGTGGATCTCGCGCAGGAGCAATTCCCGGATAACTTCCAGCTCGCCTCCGCCTCCGGCAACACCGACGTCCTGTCCTTCCAGACCGCTTGGGCGAAGAAGCAGAAGAGCGATACGGTCGATCAGGCGGTCAAGTCCCTGCGCAATCGGATCGACAAGTGGGGCGTCAGCGAGGCGGAGATCAAGCGCATCCAGGGCTCGGATGGGATCCAGATCCAGCTCCCGGGCTTCAAGGATCCCGAGCGGGCGAAGGCGCTGCTCGGGCAGACCGCCCAGCTCGAATTCAAGATGGCGGACGACGAGGACCGCAGCCTCGCGAAGTTTCAGAGCGCACTCCCCAAGGGCATCCAGTACGGCATGGACAACGCGATGCCCTACGTCTGCTCCCAGGACCGCAGGGCCCTCGAGGCATTCACCACCGGTAAGGCGCCTGCCGGCGACGAGTACGGCGTCATGAAGATCGAGAAGCTCGAGCCGGACGCCAAGGCTCCGTGCGCGGTGCCCTTCTATCGGACCATCACTTTGAAGGCGAAGACCGAGGTGACGGGCGACGAGCTGACCGATGCGCGGGTGCAGATCGACAACTCCGGCGGCATCCAGAAACCGGTCGTCGGCTTCACCCTCGACAAGGAGGGCGCGGACAAGTTCGCCGATCTGACCGCGGCGAACATCGGGAAGCGGCTGGCGATCGTCCTCGACGGGATCGTCGATTCTGCGCCGGTCATCCAGGGGAAGATCCCCGGCGGCTCGGGGCAGATCACCCTGGGCGGCCTCAAGACGCCGCAGGAGCTGTACCAGGAGGCCTCCGACCTCGCGCTCGTGCTCAAGGCCGGCGCGCTGCCGGCGCCGGTGCGGATCCTGGAGGAGCGGACGGTCGGCGCCTCGCTCGGCCCCGAGCTGATCCGGAAGGGGGCCTGGGGCGCGCTCGCCGGCCTCCTGATCGTCTGGATCTTCATGGTCTTCTACTACCGGATGTCCGGCTTCGTCGCCGACGTGGCGCTCGGCATCAACGGCCTGATCCTGCTCGCGGCGATGGCGATGTTCGGCTCGACGCTGACCCTCCCGGGGATCGCCGGCACGGTGCTCACCCTGGGGATGGCGGTCGACGCGAACGTGCTGATCAACGAGCGCATCCGCGAGGAGCTGCGGGTGGGTAAGACCTCGCGCGGCGCGGTGGATGCCGGCTACGACAAGGTCTTCTGGACGATCGTCGACGGCCACGTGACCGCGTTCGTCGCCGGGGCCATCCTTTATTACACGGGCACCGGGCCGGTGAAGGGCTTCGCCGTGACCCTGATGATCGGTCTCGCGGCGTCGATGTTCACCTCGATCGTCGTCACCCGGCAGATCATCGATCTGCTCGTCCACAAGAACTCCGGTCCGCGACGGGCGACCGCGTAAGGGAGACGGCATGAACTTTCACTTCCTGGAGATCCTCCCCAGCGTCCCGAAGATCGACTTCGTCAGCAAGCGGCGCCTGTTCGTCACCGTCTCGCTGATCATCAACGTCGCGGTGATCCTCTGGTCCATGCCCTTCGTCCACGGCCTCAACTTTGGCGTGGACTTCGCGGGCGGCACCGAGATCCAGGTCCACTTCAAGGAGAAGCCGGACCTCGGGAAGGTCGATTCGGCCCTCCGGAAGGCGGGGTTCGGCGGGACGACGGCGCAGTCGTTCGGCCCGCCCGCCGAGCACGCCTACGTGATTCGCGTCGGGCGGATCGCGCTCATGAGCCCGAAGGACGCCGAGGCCGCCAAGGCTGCGCTCTCGGCCGCCGCCGGGCCAGGCGTGCTTCAGGAGTTCCACTTCGACCCCGAGGTCGGGGACAAGATCGACCTCACGTTCAAGAAGGACGTGCCCGAGGCGCGGGTCCGCGAGGTGCTCGAAGGAGCGGGGATTCACGTCTCCGAGGTCCGGCCGCTCGTCGCGAAGCCCGGCGACTTCGAGGAGACGGTCATCACCCAGGGGATCGCCGACAAGGTCGGCAAGGCGCTCACCACGGCTTTCGGCCCGAAGGCGGTCAGCGTGGATCGCGTCGAATACGTCGGCCCCCAGGTCGGCCGCCAGCTCCAAGTCCAGGGGCTCAAGGCGCTCCTCTACGCGATGGCGATGATCGTCGTCTACGTCGGCCTGCGCTTCGACTTCCGGTTCGCGCCGGGCGTGGTCATCGCCCTCGTGCACGACGCGATCGTGACCCTCGGCTACTTCGCGTTCCTCGGGCGCGAGTTCAACCTGACCTCGCTCGCCGCCGTGCTCACGGTCATCGGTTACTCGGTCAATGACACGGTCGTCGTCTACGACCGGATGCGCGAGAATCAGCACAAGTTCCGGGGCCGCGACCTGCCGTCGATCGTGAACCTCTCGATCAACGAGATGCTCGCCCGGACGATCCTGACCTCCGGCGTGACCGCGCTCTCGCTCGTCGGACTGATCGTCTACGCCCGGGGCACGTCGGTCTGGGACTTCGCGGTCGCCATGCTCGTCGGCATCATCTCCGGCACGTATTCGACCTGGTACATCGCGAGCCCGATGACCATCTGGCTCGACGAGATCCTGAGCCGCCGCCAGGCCAAACAGCCGGGGAAGACCGGGAGCGCGGCCGGCCGACACGCCACCGCCAACGGGTAGTTTCCCTCGCGCGGCGGCCGTCGAGGTCGGCGATGCTAGGGAACGAGCGGCGCCGCGTGAGATTGAGTAGGCTGGACGATCATGGCCGCCCTTCTCGCCGCGCTCGCGGGGCTCGCAACCGGCTTCGCGCTCGCCGCGCTCCTCTTTCGCGGCCGGACGATCGAGCTGGCGCAGGCTCGCGAGCGCGCGCGGGGGCTGGACGAGGAGCTCGCGGGCGCCACCCGCGAGCTCGCCAGGGAGAGGGCGATCGTCGTCGCGTTGTCGGCCGAGAAGGCGGCGATCGAGGCGCGGCGGGGCGAGGAGCAGAAGGCCGCGGACGAGAAGATCGCGCTCCTCATCCAGGCACGAGCCGACCTGGTCAACCAGTTTCAGGTCGCCGCGGGGCGGATCCTGGAGGAGAAGACGGAGAGGTTCACCGAGCAGAACCGGGAGAGCCTCGGGCGGATCCTCGAACCGCTGAAGGTCCAGCTCGGGGAGTTCCGGACCAAGGTCGAGGCGGTCTACGTGAGCGAGGGGAAAGACCGCAGCGCCCTCGCCGAGCAGGTCCGCCAGCTCCTCAGCATGAACGAGCGGATCTCGAAGGACGCGCAGGGGCTGGCGGAGGCGCTCAAGGGCTCCGCGAAGACGCGGGGCAACTGGGGCGAGCTGGTGCTCGAACGGATCCTCGAATCAGCGGGGCTGCGACGCGGATCGGAGTACGACGCCCAGCCAAGCCACCCCGGCCCCGACGGGACGCGCCTCCAGCCAGACGTCGTGGTGCACCTGCCCGAGGGACGCCACCTCGTGATCGATTCGAAGGTCACGCTCATCGCCTTCCAGGAGGCGGTGGCCGCGACCGGGGATGGGGCGCGTCTGGCCGCCCTGAAGAGGCACGTGGATGCCGTGCGCGGCCACGTCAGGGATCTCTCCAGCAAGGACTACCCCGCGATCTTCGGCCTCTCGTCCACGGTCGACTTCGTGATTCTCTTCGTGCCCATCGAGCCCGCCTTCCTGCTCGCGGTGGAGACCGACCCAGACCTCTGGGAGGATGCGTGGAGAAGAAACGTCCTCCTCGTCAGCCCTTCGACGCTCCTCTTCGTCCTCCGGACGGTCGCGCATCTCTGGCATCAGGAGCAGCAGAGCCGCAACGTCCGGGAGATCGCTAGGAGGGGGGCCGCGCTCTACGACAAGTTCGTGGGGTTCGTCGAGGACCTCAACGGGGTCGGGGAGCGGCTCCGCCAGGCGCAGGCCGCTTACGAGGGCGCGCGAAGGAAGCTCGGGGAGGGGCCGGGAAACCTCGTTCGCCAGGCGGAGCAGCTCCGGGATCTCGGGGTCAAGCCCACAAAGCCGCTCCCCGCGGAGGTGGTGCGGCCGGCGCTCGAAGCGCCCGAGGCGCCTGTCGAGACGTAGCCCCGGCCGGTCGAGGCGGGCAGGCGTTCGATCGGATAGGAGAGTTCCTTCCCTGGATAGACGGCCTGAAGATTCCGAGTAGGCCCGGGGGCGGTCTGCGGTGGCCGGAGGGAGCGCAGGGGGGCGCGGCTGCGATAATCGCTGGACACAAAACCGGGCGGCGTGCAACCCCAGTGACGTGCCGCGGGAAAGAGCGAGGAGGGAGGATCGAACGAGGCGGCCGGCGGAGCTGTCGGGCGGGCAGACGGCGAAGGCGAAGGCCATCCTGACCGCGACCTCAGGGGAGCGTGCTCGCTCCTCACGCCTGCGGGCAGTCCACCGCCCCCAAAGCCGTTCACCGATCGATTCCATGGGGTTCGGCCAGGAGGAAGACGCGCGAGGGTCGCGATCGGGCCGGGCGATCGCAAAGAGCGCTCCCTTCATCGACGCTGAAGTCATGGTCATGGCGGAAGATCGGTGCCTCCCTGCCGGCGAACCTGTCGTTCCATAGCCGGACCGTGAATAAGACGGGCTCAGTAGACGGCTTGCGCTCTTGCTCGGGGGATGTCCTTGTGGTATCGGTGGGATGTCAAGAGGGTCATGGTCCCCTGATTTCCCCGTCGGGCGGGGACCGGTAAAGTTTGCGGCGACAGTCGTCCTCTTGGGGCGGCGCCGCCATCGGGTCGCGCGGGACTCGCTACTTCTTCCCGGCCGCCGCTCCGCGAAGCGACGGCCCATTGATGGGCGCAGCACCTGGCGCCCCGGCCGGCATCGCCCGGACGGAAGAATCGTACCGGTCGTGAGCCTGCCCAAGCCGAAAGGCTTCCGACATGGCGAATGACATCCTGCTGATCAACGCCGCGGGCGGCGAGACGCGCGTCGCGCTCGTCGAGAACGGCTCGATCTCCGAATATTACATCGAACGCAAACGGGACCTGGGGATCGTCGGCAACATCTACAAGGGGAAGGTGGTCCGCGTGCTGCCCGGGATGCAGGCGGCGTTCGTGGACATCGGCCTCGACAAGGCCGCGTTCCTGTACGTGCGGGACGTCTTCTACGACCCCGACTTCAGCGAACAGGAGTTCGACCTGACCGAGGGGGAGCGCGCCGAGAGAGAGGAGGCGCCCGCACCCGAGCAGATCGAGGAGGCGGAGGCCCTCGCGCAGTTGGAGAAGGCACAGGCCGAGCAGGCCGCGCCGGCGGAGGCTGGGCGGGAGCCGACCGAGGTCACTCCTATCCCGCTCACCGAGGTGATCGCCGAGAGCCCGCCTTCGGCCGGATCGCCCTCCAAAGGCGACGAGGCCGAGACCGCAACCGCAACCGAAGCGCCGCCGGCGGCTCCACCCGAGCAGGGATCGCTCTCCGCGCCGAGACCTGCGCAGGCCGCCCGGGAGGTCCCAGCGCCGGGAGGACAGCGGCGGCGGCGGCGGCATCGCCGGGGCAAGGGACGTGAGGGCAAGCCCGACGGCGAGGAGAGGGCTCGTGACGGAGCGCTGGAGGGACGCCGGGAGGGTGGCGCCCACGCCGCCTCCCAAGCTCAGATCCAGGACCTCCTGAAGGAAGGGCAGGAGATCATCGTCCAGGTCGTCAAGGACCCCATTGGCACGAAGGGCGCCCGGGTGACCTCCCACATCTCGCTGCCGGGCCGCCACCTCGTCTTCATGCCCACCGTCGACCACGTCGGGATCAGCCGCCGGATCGACGAGGAGGGGGACCGCCGCCGGCTGCGCGACATCGTCAACCGGATGCGCCCGCCGGGCACCGGCTTCATCGTACGGACCGTCGCGGACACCGTGAACGACGAGAAGATCGCGGCCGATATCCGCTTCCTCATCCAGGTCTGGAACGACGTCGGCCGGGAGAAGGACAAGAAGCCGGCCCCGGCGCTGCTCCACTCCGACCTCGACATCGTGCTTCGCGCGACGCGCGACCTCTTCACCCACGAGGTCGAGAAGCTCGTGATCGACGACCGCGATGAGTACGAGCGGGTGGTCGCCTTCGTCGAGGCGCAGGAGCCCGCCCTCAAGGACCACGTCGAGCTCTACGCTGGCGAGGAGGCGATCTTCGACTCCTACGGCATCGAGCCCGAGATCCGGCGGGCGCTCAACCGGAAGGTCTGGCTCAAGAGCGGAGGCTACATCATCATCGACCAGGCCGAGGCGCTCGTCGCGATCGACGTGAACTCGGGCCGGTATGTGGGCAAGAAGAACCTGGAGGAGACGATCACCCGCATCAACGTCGAGGCGGCCAAGGAGATTGTCTACCAACTCCGGCTGCGCAACATCGGCGGAATCATCATCATCGATTTCATCGACATGGACAAGCCGCAGAACCGGGACAAGGTCTTCAAGGCACTCCAGGAGGCGCTCGGGCGCGACCGGGCCAAGACCAACGTCCTCAAGATCAGCGAGCTGGGGCTGGTCGAGATGACCCGCAAGCGGGTGCGCGAGAGTCTCGGCCGGACGCTGAACGAACCCTGTCCGACGTGCGACGGCAAGGGGACCGTCCGGAGTCGGGTGACGGTGGCCTACGACATATTCCGCGAGATTCGCCGCCAGGCGCCGAACATGGCCGAGCAGATCCTGGTGGTCAACTGCCACCCCGAGGTCGCGAAGCTCATCGCCACCGAGGAGCGGGACGAGTTGCGCCATCTCATGGATCGGTGCAACAAGAGCATCCAGGTGAAGCCGCAGCCGAGCTACCGGCAGGAGCAGTTCGACATGTACGGGAGAGCGAACCAACCGGCGAGCCGCCCTGCGACGGCCGGAGCGAACCCGTGAGCTCCGGCGCGGCCGAGAAGGCGGGGCGGCGATCGGAGCTTCGCCAGACCGTCAATCGGGACTTCGCGAGCGTCGGGGAGTTCCTCGCCGAGTACGTCCAGAACATCAGCCGATCGGGCGCCTTCATCCGCACCGACGACCCTCTGCCGGTCGGGACGCGCGTGGCCCTCAAATTTACCGTCATCATGGACGAGCTGGAGACCATAGAGGGGGTCGGGATGGTCGTGCGTCGCGTGCCCCCAGCGGGGAGCGAGCCGGCCGGGATGGGCGTCGTCTTCACCGAGCTGACCGCATACTCCAAGGCACTGATCGAGAAGATCATCACCCGCCGTTGACGGTCCAGCGCGCCTTGCAATCCAAAGGGCCTCTGCTATCCTCTTGGCCATCCGCCGATGAGAAAGTGAGGGTTGCGCGTGGACAGGGTCATGTTGAAGTCGAACCTCGTCGAGGATCTGGTCAACAAGTCCCGGATCCCGCAGAAGCAGGCCGAGGTCGTCGTCGAGACTGTCTTCGAGTCGATGAAGTCGGCCCTGGTCCGCGGGGAGAACATTGAGATCCGGGGACTCGGGACCTTTCACGTCAAACAGTACGAGGGCTATGAGGGCCGCAACCCGAAGACGGGGGCGGCGATCCTGGTCAAGGCGAAGCGCGGGGTCCTCTTCCGCGCGGGCAAAGATCTGCGCGATCGGCTCAATCGCGTCCGCGTGGCCGCCGCGCGCAGGGCGGCCTCCGGATCCTAGCTCCGCGCCGTTCTGTCGAAGGGTGGGCACCCGGTGACCCGCCCCGCGTGGATCGCGCTCTGCGTCCTGCCGAGCGCCTGTGGCCAGAAGGCCCTCACCTACGCCGAGCCCCTGCCTCGCGTGCGGGTCGCGCCGGTCGTCACCGCGGACCTTCCCGTCCGGGTGACGCTCTGGGGCGAGGTCGCCGCGCTTCCGGGCCGCGACGTGAGCCTCGGATCGCTGGAGAGCGGCTACCTCGCGGCGCTGAAGGTGCGGGAGGGAGATCCCGTGCGGCGGGACGAGGTCCTCGCCGAGGTCACCGCGGCCTCTCCCCGGGGCCGGCTCGAAGAGGCGCGCGCGCGGCTCGCCGAACAGGAGGCGAAGAAGGCGGAGGCGGACGCGCGGGCTCGCCGCGCCGCGGAGCTCCTCTCCCGCGGCGCCGCGTCGACCCGAGAGGCCGAGGCCACCGAGGCGGCGGCGCGAGTCGCGACCGCCAGCCTCGACGCCGCACGGGCGGTGGTCGATCTCGCCGAGCGTCATGTAGCCTACACGGAGATCCGCTCGCCGCTCGACGGCGTCGTCGTCCGCCTGCTCGCGAGTCCGGGGCAGCCGCTCCCTGGGCAGGGCCAGCCGGTCCTCGAGGTCGCCGACACGCGCCGGCTCGAGGTGGACGCGACCGCGACCGCAGCGGAGGCCGCCCGTCTCGTCAGCGGACAGGACGCCGAGCTGAGCTTCCCGGGCTCGGGGGTGACCGTGCGCTCACCGGGGAGGGTCGTCGCGGTGAGCCCCGCGCTCGATCCCTCGACCGCCACCACGCGCGTCCGGATCGCGCTGCCCGAGCCGCCCCCCGCGGGGGTCATGCTGCGGCTCTACGCCCGCGCGGACGTCCAGACCGGGACCCTCCACGACGCCCTCTGGGTCCCTGCGACCGCGCTGCTCGAAGCGCCGGGACTGGCGCGCTTCGTCCTCATCGTCACGGCACGCCGGACGGCGCAGCGGCGAAAGGTCGAGGCCGGCGCCCGGAGCGACGGGCGAGTCCAGATCCTCTCTGGGCTCACGGCGGGCGAGGAGGTGGTCGTCGAGGGTGGCTATGGGATTCCCGATGGCGCCGCCGTCGAGGTCGAGCGCTAGGGCATGAGCACGTCCCCGACTCCCGCCCGTGGCCGCGCCGCCGCCTGGGCGGTCGTCGGGGTCGGGCTCTGCCTGATCGGCTTCGTCCTCGGGGGGCGGTTGCCGCGGGCGATCTTCCCGGAGGTGGTCTATCCGCGCGTCACGGTCGTCGCGTCCTCCGCGGGTCAGCCGGCGGAGGTCCTGGACGTAGCGGTCACCCGTCGGCTCGAGGAGGCGGTCGCCGCGGTGCCCGGCGTCGTCCGGGTCCGGGGCCGAACGATCCGCGGCGCCGCGGAGCTGTCGGTGCTCTTCGATCCATCGGCGGACGTGGAGGTCGGCTTCCAGCGAATCAACTCGGAGCTGGCAGGCATTAGGGGGGATCTGCCATCGGGCACGGACGTCGTCAGCCAGCGGATCACCGCCGCCTCGACGCCGGTAGTGACCTTCGCGCTGATCGGCGGCGCGTCGGCCGCAGCCCTGCGCGACGTGGCGCTCTACCAGCTCCGTCCGCGGCTCGCGGGCCTTCCCGGCGCCGGGCTCATCGAGGTGGTGGGCGGCGAGGAGCGCGAGGTGGAGGTGGCCGTCGATCCCGACCGGCTCGCCGCGGCGCACCTCTCGCTCGCCGATCTCGCCGCGCGGCTGCGGGCGGCGCTGCCGCTCTCCGCGGCCGGGCGCCTCGATGTCTCCGACCAGACCCACATCGTTCTCGTCCGGGGCCTTGTCGACGGCCCCGCGGCGCTCGAAGATCTCGCCGTGGGCGGCTCGGACCGCGCGCCCATCCGGCTGCGGGAGGTGGCCACGGTCCGGCTCGGCCACGCGGACCCCACGACGCTCGTCGCGGCGATGGGGAGGCCCGCGGTGTCGATCCAGATCGGGCGGCGGCCCGGCGCCGACGCCGTCTCCCTCTCCGAAGCCGTGAGGGCGTTGCTCGCCGAGGCCGCACCGTCGCTCCCGACCGGGACGCGGATCGTCATGACGTACGACCAGGGCGACCTCATCGCCCCCGCGGTCGCCGGCGTGCGTGACGCGATCGCCCTCGGGGCGCTCTTCGCCGTCGTCGTGCTGGGCCTCTTCCTGCGCGCGCTCCGCCCGACGCTCATCGGTGCGATGTCGCTGCCCGTGACGCTGGGCCTCACGGCGCTCGCGATGGCCCTCGCCGGGCAGAGCTGGAACTTGATGACCCTGGGGGGCCTCGCGGTCTCGATCGGCCTCGTGGTCGACGACGCGGTGGTGGTGATCGAGGCGATCGAACGCGAGCGTGAGCGGGGGCTCTCCTCCGAAGAGGCCGCCCGCGCCGCGCTCGCGACCGTCCGCTGGCCGGTCGTGACCTCGACGCTGGCCACCGTCGTGGTGCTGCTGCCGCTCGCGGGCCTCTCCGGCGTCATCGGCCAGTTCTTCCGGGCGCTCGCGTTCACGCTCGGCGCGGCGGTCCTCCTCTCGCTCGCGAGCGCTCTGGTCGGGGTGCCGCTCCTGGCGCGGCGGTTGTCGGGGCCGCCGTCCCCGCCGGGGGGAGGGGACATCGCGGGCCGATACCGGCGCGCCCTCGCCGCGTCGCTCTCCCGTCCGGCGCTGGCCCTGGTCGTGGCCGGTCTCGTCCTCGTCGCGGGCGCGGCCGCCGGCCTCGTCCTGCCCTCGAGCTTCCTCCCGGAGATGGACGAGGGGTCCTACATCATCGACTACCAGGCTCCGGCTGGGACCTCGCTCGCCGAGGCCGACGCGCTCGGGCAGCGCATCGATCGCCTCCTGCTCGCCTCGCCGTTCGTCCGTGGATTCTCGCGCGAGCTGGGCGCGCAGCTCGGGCCGCCGATGGCGACGCTGACCTACCAGGGCGACGTCCAGGTTCGGCTCTCGGCTGGCCAGCGGCCCGATTTCGAGACGATCGCCGCGGCCCAGCGCGAGGCGTTGGCCCGCGCCGCCCCGCAGCTCCATGTCGAGCTGTCGCAGCTCATCGAGGACAACCTGAGCGACCTAGAAGGGCAACCCGACCCGATCGAGGTCAAGGTCTTCGGGAACGATCCAGCGCGGCTCGCCGCCCTGGGTCGCGAGGTCGCCCGGCGGATTGCGACCGTCCCGGGGCTGGTCGATCTCTACGACGGGGATCCCGGCTGCGCGCCGCGCTTCGACGCCGACGTCGATCCGATCGCCGCCGGGCGCGCAGGCCTCTCTCCGCGCGACGTGGCGGCTCAGGTCGAGGCGGCGCTCGGGGGGGTCATCGTCGGCGAGGAGCCCTACCTGGACCGTCTGATCGGCGTCCGCCTGCGGCTCTCCGACGAGGCCCGCTTCGCCCCCGACGCCCTCGAAGAGCTCCACGTCCGGCCGGCTCACGGTCCGGACCTTCCGCTCCCCGCGCTCGCGAAGATCACCCGCCGCTGCCCGCCCGCCCTGCTCCTCTCCGAGAACCTGCGGCGGATGGTCGCCGTGACGGCGCGCGTGCAGGGCGGCAACCTCGGGGCGGTCGCCGCCGGCGTGCGCAGACGCGTCGAGGGGCTCCCTCTGCCGCCCGGCTACTGGTGGGAGCTGGGCGGCGAGGCGCAGACCCAGCGGCGCGTCTTCGGCGATCTCTTCCTCGCGCTGGCCCTCGCGGTCTTCGGCCTGTTCGCGCTGCTCGCGCTCCACTTCGCCTCCGTCCGCCTCGCGCTCGTCGTACTGGCGGGAGTCCCGGTCTCCCTCGCCTGCGGGGCGCTCTCGCTGCTCGCCGCTGGATCGGCGCTCAACATCTCCTCGCTGCTCGGGGGGCTCGTCCTCGCCGGGCTGATCGTCAAGAACGGCGTCCTGCTCGTGGATCAGGCCGAGCGGGCGCGACGGGCGGGCGCCGGGCCGGCCGACGCGCTGCTCGCGGCCGCATCGAGCCGGCTGCGGCCGATCGCGATGACCACGGCCGCCACGCTTCTGGGCCTCCTCCCCCTCGCGCTCGGGGTCGGGGCCGGCGCCTCCGTCCAGCAGCCGCTCGCCATCGCGGTCCTCGGCGGCCTCGGCCTCTCCTCCCTCGTCACGCTCTTCGCGCTGCCGTCGCTCTATCTGCTGGCGGCGTGAACGGGAGCGCGGCGGCAGCGGCGAGGGGGCGCCGCCGCTGCGCGCTCGAGCGGCCGAAGAGGAGGAAGGCCGCCGGGGTCACCGCGAGGTCGAGCAACGTCGAGGAGACCAGACCGCCGGCGATCACCACCGCGATCGGGCCGAGCAACTCCTTGCCCGGGGAGTGGCGGGCGACGAGCAGGGGCACCATGGCGAGGCCGGCGGTGAGCGCCGTCATCAGCATCGGGGGCAGCCGCTCCAGCGAGCCGCGGACGATCATCTCCCGCGAGAACCCCTCGCCCTCCTTCTCGACGAGGTGGAGGTAGTGGGAGAGGAGCAGGATGGTGTTGCGCGAGGCGATCCCGCAGACGGTGACGAAGCCGACCAGGGTCGCGACCGAGAGCTTCTCCCGGAAGAGGAGGAGGGCCGCCGCCGAGCCGACGAGGGAGAGCGGGATGTTGACGAGCGTCTGGAGCGTCAGGGCGACCGAGCGGAAGTGCCAGAGGAGGGCCGCCGCGATGAGCAGGAGCGCGACCACGGAGAAGAGCGCGATGGCCCGCTGCGCTCGCTGCGCCGCCGCAAAGACGCCGCCGTACTCGACGTGGAACCCCGCGGGGAGCGCGAGCGCGGAGACTCGCCGCTCCACGTCCTGGGCGACGCTCGGGGCGTCCCGGCCGGCGGCGTTCGCGGTGACCGCGATGAACCGCTCGCCGTCGGCGTGGTTCAGGTAGTCCTGCCCCGCCTCCTCCCGGACGACCGCGACGCTGCCGAGCGGAACGCTCCCGCCGCCCGGCAGCGACACGGGGAGCGCGGCGATCCGGGCCGGCGTCGCCACCGCCCCGTCGTCGATCCGCACCCGGATGTCTTGCTGGACGCCATCCACGGCCATCGTGCCGGCGACCGCGCCGTAGATCGCGTCCTGGGCCTGCCGGGTCACCTCGCCCGCGGCGAGCCCGAGCGCCTCGGCCTTCGTCCGATCGACCTGGATCCTCAGCTCGGGAACGAGGACCTGTTTCTCGATCTGGAGGTCGACGACGCCCGGAACGCCGGCCATGGATTCGCGCGCGCGCTCGGCTGTCTCACGAAGGGCGGCGAGGTCGTGGCCGAAGATTCGCAGGACGATCTGTCCGTTCATCCCCTCGAGGACGTGCTCGAGGCGGTGGCTGATGGGCTGGCCCACGTAGCTGACGACGCCGGGCAGGGCGCCGAGGCGGCGCCGGATGTCGGCCGCGATCTCCGCACGCGGCCGGCCGGGCCGGAGCGCGACCTCGATCTCGCTGTAGTGGATGCCGGCGGAGTGGGTGTCCAACTCCGCCCGGCCGGTGCGGCGTCCGGTCCGCGCGACCTCGGGGACCTCGAGCAGGAGCTTCTCCGCGAGCGCGCCCAACCGGTCGCTATCCTGGAGGGTGATCCCGGGGACCGCCTGGACGTTCACCGTCAGGGTCCCCTCGTTGAAGGGCGGCAGGAACTCGCGGCCCGCGAAGCGGAGGGAGAAGGCTGCGGCCGCGCAGAGGGCCGCCGCGCCCGCGAGGATCGCCACGGGGCGATCGAGCGCCCGGGCGAGCAACTTGCGGTCGAGTGTCTTGAGCCACGCGACGAAGGGGCCGTCGCCGGGCGCTCCCGGGGCGTCTGCGAGCAGGAGGTGGCAGAGCGCGGGCGTCAGCGTCAGAGAGACCGCGAGGGAGACGAGCACCGACAGGACGTAGGCCTCGACCAGCGGGCGGAACAACCGCCCCTCGATGCCCGAGAGCAGTGCGAGCGGCACAACCGCGAGCACCACGACGAGGGTGGCGTAGACGATGGAGCCGCGGACCTCCATCGAGGCGTCGTAGACGACCTCGAGCGCCGGCCGCGGCGACGAGCTGGCGCGGTTCTCGCGCAGGCGGCGCCAGACGTTCTCCACGTCGACGATCGCGTCGTCGACCAGCTCGCCCACCGCGACCGCGAGGCCGCCGAGGGTGAGCGTGTTGATCGTGATCCCGGCCGCGTGCATGGCGAGCAGGGTGATCAGCAGCGAAACGGGGAGCGCGGTCAGGGTGATCGCGCTGCTGCGCCAGGAGGCGAGGAAGAGCAGCAGGACCAGGATGACCAGGACGCCGCCGTCGCGCAGCGCGCCGGTGACGTTGCCGACGGCCGCCTCGATGAAGTCCGCCTGGCGAAAGATCCGGTCGACCCGCAGCCCGGCGGGCAGACCGCCGATCGCGGCGAGCACGCCGGTCACCTCGCGCGAGATCCGGCGCGTGTCCTCCCCGGGCGCCTTGTAGACCGAGAGGATGACCCCGGGCGCGCCATCGATGCCCGCGACGCCGCGCTTCAGGATCGGCTCCTCACCGACGGTCGCCACGTCGCCGACGCGCACGCCGGGCTTGACGGGCGCCGAGGCAACGTCCGCGAGACCGTGGGGACGCCCGAGCACGCGGATCAGGAACTCCTGGTTGTCGAAGGGCAGCACGCCGCCGATCCCCACCGTTCCGAGCGCCCCGATCGCCCGCCGCAGGCCGGCGAGCGTCACCCCTCTGGCGGCGAGCTTCTCCGGGTCCGCCTGGACGCCGACCTCGTCCACGTCGCCGCCGATCACCAGCACCTGCGCGACGCCCGGGATCGCGAGCAGGCGGGGCCGGAAGCGCTCGTCGGCGAGCTGGCGGAGCGCGGCGCGGGACAGCCCCTGCCCGGAGAGCCCGATCAGCTCGACCTCGCCCATGACCGACGTGAAGGGCAGGAGGACGGGCTTGGCGCCCGCGGGCAAGCGTGGCTCGACCTCTCGGAGCCGCCGCTCCACGGCGTCACGCGCCGCCGCCTCGCCGGCCCCCCAGGCGAAGACGACGTGGATGTGGGAGAGGCCAATCGATGAGGAGGACCAGAGGGTCTCCATCCCCGGCGTGCCGCGCAGCGCCTCTTCGATCGGGGCGGTGAGCCGCTCCTCGGTCTCCTCCGGCGAGAGCCCCGGGACGTGGGTCATCACCGTGACGCCCGGCCGTTCGACGTCGGGGAGCACGTCCACCCCGAGGCGGGCCACGACGTAGAGGCCGGCCGCGCAAGCCGCCGCGAACAGGAAGACGACCAGTCCCCGGCGAGCGAGGGCGAAGCGGAGGATCGCGCTCATTGCGCGGCTCCGCCGTTGCGCAGGAAGGCCGCGCCGGCGACGACCACCTTCTCGTCGGGCGCGACGCCGTTCACCACCGCCACGAACCCCCCGTCTTCCCAGCCGAGCTTCGGCTCGCGGGCGACGAACCACTCGGGCGCCGTCCGGACGAAGACGAGCTTCCTGCCTTCCCGGTCGACCCGCGCGTTCTCGGGCACGGCCAGGAACTGCCGCGGCGCCTCGTCGCTGCCCGGGGGCGGCGCGAAGCTGCGGACCATGGCCGGCGCGGTGCGGATCCCGAGGGCGAACTGGATCTCCTGGGGCACGTAGACTCGCGCGCCGGGAATCGCCGCGGCCTTCGGCTCCAGCATCTGGTGCGCGACGGCGCCGCCGGGGAGCGCGAGGGCGAGCAGCGCCACGGCGACCGCCGGCCGCCGGCGCAGCGCGAGGAGCGCGAGGAGGAGGAGGAGCGCCGCGGCCGCCAGCCCTGCCCGGCGGGAGAATCGCCCGCGCCCGGCGGGTGGCGCGGGGGCGGCGAGGTCGAAGCCGTTGTCCGCGAGCCACTCCCCGCGGGCGAGCGCGGCGAGCGCCCAGCGGCCGGCCCGGGGGAAGCTCGCCGTGGCGAGGCCGTAGCCGGGCAGCGCGCCCGGCACGGTCGCGACCTCGACGGGCTGGGCCCCGAGCGGTCCGTAGAAGCGCAGCCGGATGGGCGCGTCGACCGGGGCGTCCGTGGCCGCGTCGGAGAGGAGGACGCGCAGCGCGACCGGCCTGCCCGCGGCCGGCGCGGGCGGCGTCCGCACGACGAGGTCGACCCGCGTGCCGGAGGCCGCGTGTCCCAGTCCGATCGGGGTGAGCCCGCCCGTGGCGGCGAAGAGGAGCAAGGCGAACGCGGTCATGGTGGGTCACTCATTCGTCGCTTCGCGCGTCCACCGCGAAGTGGCTTCTACAAGGGGTGGCAGGAAGGTACCCGTTCACCACTCGGGAAGGCAATGCCCATGGAACCACCCGAATATGTCCATAAGAACCCGACGGCGTGGAACTCTCCGCGCGCGCCATCAGAAGCTATCGCGGCCCCGATCCAAGAACTCTGCGGGCGCGATCGCCGCCTCCGGCTGCCCCTTCCCGAGGTCCGGAACGAGCGAAGCAAGCCGCGCAGACCCTGCGTTTGGAATCGGGGCCTCGGGAACGGGAGAGAGAGACCCGTTCCACCACGAAACCCATGCAGCGAACGTCGCGCCAAGGCTCGCCTCCACCCGAAGGTTTCTGCGCTGGCCAACGCTCTGCCCATCCCCTGACAATCCTCGGCGCGCCCAACGCCGATTGGCCTCCGGTGATCAGAATGCCTTCCGTAGATCGGCAGCCGCCCGCCCGGAGAGTCCCAGCCTCTCGACCGTCCACCCCTGCTCGATCAGCGGGTCGCCGCAGACCGCGGCCGCGAGGTCTCGCAGCGCACGGAGCGTCGGCACGGCCACCCTGAGATGCTCGCCAAGCGAGACGATCGGCACGAGCCCCGCCGGCACGTCCTCCAGGAGGAGGCGGGTCGAGAGGTTCGTCGGTCCGAGGATCTGGTCGTAGGCCCGGACGCGGCGCATCGCCCGCACCGCCGTCCGGTCGGCGACGCCGTAGGAGAGCGCGAACCACTGGACCGCCGTCGGGACGCGGACGCCGAGCGCCGCCGCGATGGCCATCCGCTCGCGATCCGCCTGCTCGATGAGATCGTCGAGCGCGGGTGAGAGCCCCTCGCGGTAGATCCGCAGCGACTCGCCGCGGTCGATGCGCGTCAGGTTCGCGAGGCAGACGGCCGGGTGGATGAGCGCCTGGACGTTGGAGAGAGCGGTGTGGAGCGTCGAGGGGGCGGGGACGAGCTGCGGGTAGAGCTCGCGCAGCGGCGTCAGTGCGGCGGCGGCGGTGCGCGGGAAGACCGCGGCCCCGACCCGCCGCTTGATCGCGAGAACCGTGGCCTCGCCCGCCGGGGTCAAGCGGGCCGTGAAGAGCGCGGTCTGCAGCTCGGCGATGGGCGGCGGCTCGGAGATCCCCGCCTCCCGCAAGGCGGCGGCGAAGAGGTAGGCGCCGAAGGTCTGCCCGGGGTGGAGGACCAGGAGCGGCGCGGGATCACCGAGCAGAGGCGCGAGGAGCCGCGCCAGGTCGGCGTGGGCGGTCGCCGGGACGTCCAGGAAGAGGATCTGGGCCCCCGTGATGGCCTCGGCGAGGTCGGTGGTGAGCCGCCCCGGGCGCTGCGTGCCGGAGAGAAGCCCCCCGAGCCGGATCTCGCCACCGAGGGCGGCGAGCCGTTCGGCGCGCCGGTTGTAGAGCCGCACCTCGTGACCGAGCGAGGCGAGGTGGCCGGCCTGCGCCTGCCCCAGGTTGCCCGCCCCGACGACGGCCACCGTGAGCGGCGTCAGAGCGGGCCGGTCGACGACTTCCGAGGCTGGACCTGCCGCGCGAGGTTTCAGGGAGGGCTCCTACTCGAAGAGGAGGTGGGATGGGGGTGCGGAGGGAGCCGGGCTCCCCCGGCCTGCGCCCGCGCGCCTGCCTCTTCGCCGCGCTTGGTCTCCGGGGACCGCCTCGACGGCCCGGCTCGGCCCGGGGGCATTCACGATCTCTATCTCTTGGTCGCGAGCAGGCGGCAGGCGATGCCCGCGCTGTAGCGCCGAAGAACCACCCGGCAGCCGAGCCGCTCGAGCCGCTCGGCCATCACCTCGGCCGGGACGTGCGCGAGGATGCTCTCGGCGAGATAGGCGAACGCCTTCGGATCCGCGAACGGCCGGACTAGAGCGGGGACCATCCGCCGCAGCCAGAAGGCGTGGAAGGTGCGCAGCGCACCGGGCCCCTGCGGCGGGAACGTGTCGAGGAGGAGCAGCCGGCCGCCCGGACGCAGGACCCGGACCATCTCGGCGAGGGCGCGATCCGGCTCCGGGAAGTTGCGCGAGGTGTAGATCGTCGTCAACAGGTCGTAGTCGCCGTCGGGCCGGTCGATCGCCGCGGCGTCGCCCTCGAAGTAGCGCCCCTCGGGATCGCGCCGCCGGGCTTCGGCGACCATGCCTGGCGAGAGATCGAGTCCCTCGACCGTGACGCCTGGCCAGCGGGCCCGCATCCAGCGTACGGTCCAGCCCGTGCCGCAGCCCACGTCGAGGGCGCGCTGGCCCGGCGACAGGTGGAGCCCCGCGAGCGCCCGCCGGCGCCAGAGGCTCGTCTGGCCGACCGAGATGACGAGGTTGAGGCCATCGTACCGGGGCGCGAGCCGGTCGAACAGCGCCTGGACGAACGCGCGCTTGGGCTCGCCGCGCATCCGGGCCGCGGCGGCGGGGGAAGGGGAGGACTCGTTCATGGCGCGGTCAATGCCCATGGCGGGCAGGAAAGTCAATCACGGCTCTTTGGCCATCCCGTTCCCCGCCCGTTCCCGTCCCGAGGCGTGAACCCGATCGGGCCCGCGGGTACCTTGCCCGGGGAAACGCGCAACGCGAGATCGCGAGCGAGCGGTTCAAGGCCGTGAACGGGCAATTTACGCCGAACTCGCGCAGCAGGGGAGCGCCAACCTGTGCCAGGGACTCCTCCTGGCGGCATGTCCGCGACGCCCCCCCGGCCTGGGATGCCATGGCGGCGATGCTCCGCGAGGGGTTCTTGCGCGCGCCCCTCGCGCTACTCCATCAGCTTCTCGTCGTAGAAGCCATCGAGGATGGACTTGTACTTCTGGGTCGCGAACTTGCGCTTGACCTTGAGCGTCGGGGTCAGCTCGCCGGTCTCCTGGCTGAAGTCCTGCGGCAGGATGGCGAACCGTTTGAGCGTCTCGTAGGAGGGCAGCTCGGCGTTGACGGCGTCGATGGCCGCCTTCACCGCCTCCTCGATGGGTGGCGTGTGGACCAGGTCGGCGTACTCGGGAGCGTTGATCCCCTTCTCCGCGGCGATCTGCCGCGCGCGCTCCTCGCTCACGGTAATGAGCACCGAGAGGAACTTGCGCCGGTCGCCGTAGACCATCGCCTGGCTCACGATCGCGTGGGCCTTGAGCAGCCCTTCGATGTTCTGCGGGGCTACGTTCTTGCCGCCCGCGGTCACGATGATGTCCTTCTTGCGGTCGGTGATCCTCAGGCAGCCCGCGGAGTCGATCTCCCCGATGTCGCCGGTGTGGAACCAGCCGTCGGGCTCGAGCGCCTCGCGCGTCGCGTCGGGCATGTCGTAGTACTCCTTCATGACGCCGGGCCCGCGGATCAGGATCTCGCCGTCCTCGGCGATCTTCAGCTCGGTGCCGGGGAACGGGGGGCCGACGGTGCCGATCCGGTTGCGCCCGGGGAGGTTCACGCACGAGCCGGCCGAGGTCTCGGTGAGGCCGAAGCCCTCCAGGATCTCGAAGCCGACCTCGTCGAAGAAGTAGGCGAGCTTGCGCGAGAGCGGCGCGCCGCCCGAGATGAAGCGGAGGATCTTGCCGCCCAGCCGCGCGTCGAGCTTCGCCTTGATCTTGGGGAAGACGACGCGCTTGGCGAGGGCGAAGGAGACCGGCCCCGGCCTTCCCTCGGCCCGCGCCGCGGCCTGGGCGTCGAACGCGCCCATCGCCCAGCGGAAGAGCCTGCCCTGGACGCCGGGCGCCGCGCTGCCGTCGGCGACGACCTTGTTGTAGACCTTCTCGAAGATCCGGGGCACCGCGGGCAGGGTCGTCGGGTGGATCTCCCCGCAGTTGTCGATGACCTTGTCGGTCGACTCGGCGAAGGCGAGGCAGAAGCCCATCGACAGCCAGGCGGCCTCGATGACCTTGGCGAAGCTGTGGGCGAGCGGGAGGAAGAGCAGCACGACCTCGGTGGGCGCGAGGAGCTGGATCTTCGCCGCCGCCTGGGCCTCATAGACCCAGTTCCCGTGGGTCAGGACGACGCCCTTCGGGTTCCCGGTGGTCCCGGAGGTATAGATGATGATCATCGGAGACGCTGGGCCGAGCTTGGCGGTCCGCTGGTCGCACTCCGCGGCCAGCTCGTGGGTCGACGTGCCTCCGCCCACCTCGTTCCAGGGGACGACCCGGGGGTCGTCGCCCGTGGGCCCCTCGATCACCACCACCCGCCGCAGCCCCGGCGCCTGCGGCCAGGCCTCGCGCACCCGCTGGAGGCGGCCCGGCGCGCGGCCGTCCGGCCGGTCGTGGTCGACGATGCAGAGGGCCGCGCCCGAGTTCGAGAGGATGTAGGCGACCTCCGGGACGGTGTTCGACGCGTAGATGGGGACGCAGATCGCGCCCGCGGCGAGCACGCCGAGCTCCGCGATCACCCACTCCAAGCGGGTCGCACCGAAGATGCAGACGCGGTCGCCGGCCGAGACGCCCTGGCGGATGAAGCCCTCGGCGGCCTGGCGGACGCGCTGGTCCAAATCCAGCCAGCTCATCTCCTTCCAGACGCCGCCCGCCTTGTACTTGGCCGCGATCGCGCCGGGCTGGACCGCGACGCGCTCGCGCAGGAGATCGAGCAGGTTCTTCGCTTCCGATTGGACCGCGGGCTGCGGAGTCACGGGTCGCCCCTTTCTGTCGGATTACAGCGTGGCCGCCCAGGCCGCGGCGCGCCTCTTGATGCGGCGCGCCTCGGGCGGATCGTACTCGGCCGACCCGGACGCGACGATCTTGAGCTGGGCCTTCGCGCCCGCGTCGTCGCCGTCCTTCGAAAGCGTCTGGGCGAGGTAGAAGTGCGCCCGGAGATTCTCGGGCCGGGCCTGGATGGCCTCTTCCAGCTCGGCCTTGCTCTTGCCGAGGCTCCGCTTCGGCCAGGGCAAGCTGTACCAGTAGCGGCCGAGCGTCAGCTCCGGACCGACGTAGTCGACGTCCCGGTCCAGGTGACGCGGGTCCGCCTGCTTGACCTCGAGCAGCGGGTCGCGGAACTTGCCCTCCAGCCCCTTCATCAAGGCGTTCAGGATCCCGACCGCCTGGCTGTACTTTCCGATGCAGACCGAGGTCCAGTAGAGCGCCGCGAGCCCCTTGGGCTTGATGGCGAGGGCCTTCTTACCGACGTCCCAGCCGTGCTTGCCGAGGGCCTCCTTGGCGTCGTCGTCCTTCGCGCCGTCGGCGAGCCAGAAGTCGAGGTGAACGACGCGCCAGAGCTTCTCGTAGTCCTGGGTCGCCTCGAACGTCTTGGCCATCGCCTTCAGCTCGGCGAGCACGCCGGGCTCGTCGCGCCGGCGCCAGAGCTCGCTCCAGCGGGCGATCGGATCCGCGGCCGGCGCGCTCGCCGCGGGCGCCTTGGCGGCGGGCGCCGGCGGCGCCGCCTGCGCGAGCGCACCCGCCGGGAGGACCAGCGGGGCGAGGGCGAGGAAGGCCACCCCGCCGATCGCCCACCTCATTCCCCATCGATCGTCTCTCATGGGGCCGGCATCCTAGACCCCGGCTCGGGTTAGGGTCAAGCAGAGCCCGTCGAGGCCGACTGGCCATCCGGACGTGGCGGCACCAGCTTTCGGCCGATGACCCTGGTAGACTCTCGGCGACGCGGCGGGACCCGCGCGGTCGAGGAGGGCGTCAGGAGAGAGCGGCGTGCACTTTCATGATCGCGCGGACGCGGGACGGCAGCTCGGGCGGCGGCTCGCCGGCCTCGGGCTCGCTTCTCCCGTGGTGCTCGGCCTGCCCCGCGGCGGCGTCGCGGTCGCCGAGGAGGTCGCGCGGGCGCTCGGCGCCCCGCTCGACATCTGGGTGTCCCGAAAGCTCGGGGCGCCGATGCAGCCGGAGCTCGGGGTGGGCGCGGTCGCCGAGGGCGGGATCGTCGATCTGGATCACGAGTTGGTCGCCACCCTCGGCTTGACCCAGGACGAGATCGATTGGAGGGTCCGCCGCGAGGCGGAGGAGGTGGCCCGCCGCGTGCAGCACCTTCGCGGAGGGCGCCCTCCGCCGCAGCTCTCCGGGAAGACCGCGATCGTGATCGACGACGGCGTGGCGACCGGCGGCACGGCGCGCGCCGCCCTGCGGGGAGTGCGGGCCCGGGGGCCGGGGCGTCTCCTCCTCGCCGTTCCGATCGCGGCGCGGCAGGCTCTCTCCTCGCTCGCTCCGGAAGCCGACGAGATCGTCTGTCTAGAAGCGCCGGACGACCTCTGGGCCGTGGGCGCCTGGTATGACGAGTTCGACCCGGTCTCCGACGCACGGGTGGCGCAGATCCTCGAGCGGGCCGCGGGACGCGAGGCGGTCGGCCGACAGGTGATCGTCGCGGCGGACGGCGTCACGCTGGAGGGGCGCCTGGACGTCCCGTCCGGAGCGCGCGGGGTCGTGATCTTCGCCCACGGCAGCGGCAGCAGCCGCTTCAGCCCGCGCAACCGGCTCGTCGCCGCGGCGCTCGCGGAGGGCGGGCTCGGGACGCTGCTGTTCGATCTGCTCTCCGCCGATGAGGAGCGACGCGACGCGCTGACCGGCGAGCTGCGGTTCGACATCGGCTTCCTCGCCCGGCGCCTCTCGGCCGTAGAGGCGTGGCTGGAGCGAGACGAATCGGTCGGGGGCTTGCCCTTCGCCTACTTCGGATCGAGCACCGGCGCGGCCGCGGCGCTCGTGGCCGCCGCCGACCGGCCCGGGAGGATCGGCGCCGTCGTCTCCCGGGGCGGACGGGTCGACCTCGCGGAGCGCGCCCTTCCCGGCGTGGGCGTGCCGGCGCTCTTCATCGTCGGGAGCCTCGACGAGGAGCTCCTCGCCAGGAACCGCGAGGCGGCGGGGTTGATGCGAGCTCCGGTCGAGCTGCGCGTCGTTCGCGGCGCGAGCCACCTCTTCGAGGAGCCGGGAGCGCTCGAGGAGGTCGCGAAGATCGCGGCCGAATGGCTCGCCAGGAGGCTGATCGCTTTGCGTCCGGAGCCGCCGGGCGTGCACGCGTAGCCACTCGCCCATCGGGCCGCCCTCCCGGGCGCCGGGAAGGGGATTGGCGTGAAGCGTCCCTGGGAACAACACCAGCCTCCCAGGTTCCCCCTGCCAGTGGATCGCCGGCAGGCGATCCGGAGCTGGAAGCGGACGGAAGCGGACCTCATCCGGGCTGACGGAACTGGTCCCGTGGCCTGTTCATCGACGAAGCGCGGGACGTGCGGGACGCCCTGCGGCGTTTCGCTCTCGCTCGCGGCCCGCGAAGCGGAGATCGGCTCCAAGAGCTCATGCGCACGCGCGCGCTCCCCTCGTGCAGGGCGCTCGTCGTCCCGGAAGAGGAGATCTCCGATCGGTCCATGGCGCTCGAGAGGATCGACGAGAGGCTGGGGATCGGTTCATGGGCGCGGGCATGTCGATCGATCCGGCATGGCGGCAGGTTCATCCGCCATGGGATCGAGGACGCGCCGGACGTCCGTGGAGACGAGGCCCGCGACGCGAAGGTCCTGGGCCTGAACGAGAGACCCATGGTCCTCTCATGCAAGGTTCTGCCGGACAAGCAGAGGTTCATTCGGCAGCGACACAGGCTCATGCGCCTGGAATGCGAGGTCATGCGTCTCATCGACACGGCCGCGCCGCCGATCGGCGAGGCCATTTGGCTGATCAATGAGGTCATGGACCTGATCAGCGAGGTCATGGACCTGATCGGTGGATTCATCCCGGACGAGCGCGATCTCATCGTCCTGAAGAGCGTGTTCATCCGGCATGAAATCGAAGATCGCCGGGATGAACGCGGATCCATGGACGATGAACGAGCGATCAGGGCCCACGATCGCGCATTCGAGGCGGAGATCTCGACATCCCTGCCGGATGAGTCCGTCCTCATGGCGGATGGATCTGCTTTACATCGCGGATGAAGCTCGAACCATCGGCCATGAAAAGCGTTCGTGCCGGATGAAGACGCTCTCCTCCGGGATGAACCCCGATCGCGGGCGGATGAGTCTGCGTTCCTCCAGGATGAGAGGCGTTTCCAGGCCCGTGTCCAGACGTTCCAGCCGCGAGACTCGGCATTCCAGGCGGATGACCCTGCCTTGCAGGCGGATGACTCTGCGTTGCAGGCGGATGACTCTGCGTTGCAGGCGGATGACTCTGCGTTGCAGGCGGATGACTCTGCGTTGCAGGCGGATGACTCTGCGTTGCAGGCGGATGAACCTGCGTTGCAGCGGGGATGACCCGGCTGCCTAGGCCCTGCCCCGGACTCCGTGGCGGATGAAGCCGAGGCCGTCCGCCCGAGGCTGGCTTCCATCCCGGAAGAGTTGGGATCGATCCCGGCGATGCCGGCTTCCATGGCGGATGAAGCCGAGGCCGTCCGCCCGAGGCTGGCTTGTATCCCGGAAGAGTTGGGATCCATCCCGGCGATGCCGGACTCCGTGGAGGATGAAGCCGAGGCCGTCCGCCCGAGGCTAGCGGTCGACGCGGAGACCGCTGGAGTATTACGGGCGTAGCGACGGACGGGTCGCGTCGATGAAAGCGAGCAGCTCCTGAAGACCGTGGGCCAAGACGTGCGCAATCGGGTACGTCTCCTGGAGCCCGTGCAGCCGGAGCGCCTCGCGGACGGTCTGCTCTTGCGCCGACTTGCTCACGTTGCGCCGTTCGGTCTCGACGCGGCGGCTCGCGAGCAGGACCGCCGACGCCAGGATCATGTGCTCCCGCTCCTCGACCGTCGGTTCACGGTCCTGCGCGAGCCATGGGAAGCGCCGGCGATCGAGGGGCTCCTTAGAAGATCCGCTCGGCGCGAAAGCGACGGATCGCCTCGCCGCGATCCCGCTCCAGACGCTCCCGATCCCAGACGGGCGGCGTCACGTGCTCCGAACAGGTCACGCCGCCCGTGTCGCCGGCAGCGCCGGGGCTGGCACGAGAAGTCGAGCAGCGAATCCGTGAGCCCGAAGAGGCGGATGCGGGAAATCCGCGAGTCCGGATCCGTGGGGGGCGGGGGGCTGGAACCTCCCCCGCCTACCCAATCACCAGGAGGGAGCCTGCGCTCCATGCCTCCCGGCTTCCTGGATCCCTCTATGTGGCCTGATCTGTGGCCTGACCGGTCCGAGCGGTGAACGGTCGCGGCGAACGAACGCGACACCCGGCTGGTTTCCCAACGATCCCCTTGCGCCTTCGCCCTCCTGCTCCTACCTCTGGCCCGTGGAGGGGCTGCCCACCGATCTGTTGGCGGAGGCCGCGAGGAACGACCCGAACGTCGGCCGGCAGCTCGATCGCTACCGCGTCCTGGAGAAGATCGGCGAGGGCGGGATGGGGGTGGTCTACGCGGTCGAGCACGTGCTCCTGCGCAAGCGGATGGCGATGAAGATCCTCCACCCCGCCGTCTCCGCCGACCCGGAGCTGTCCGCCCGCTTCCACAACGAAGCCATCGCGGCGAGCCGGATCGGCCACGAGAACATCGTCACGGTCACCGACTTCGGCTGGAGCGAGGACGGGCGGGCGTACCTCGTCATGGAGGAGCTGCGCGGCCGCTCCCTCGCCCGCGTCCTGGCCGCGGATCGGAGTCTCTCTGCTGTCCGGGCTGCGGCCGTCGGCATCCAGGTCGCCCGCGCGCTCGCCGCCGCCCACGCCATGGGCATCGTCCACCGCGACCTGAAGCCCGACAACGTGATGGTCCTCCCGGGACCGCCCGAGCGGGTGAAGGTCCTCGACTTCGGCATCTCGAAGGTGGGGCCGAGCGACCTCCGGATCACCCGCGCGGGTGCGATCCTCGGCACCCCCGAGTACATGTCGCCCGAGCAGGCCTCCGGCCTGCCGATCGACCGGCGCGCGGATATCTACGCCCTCGGCGTCGTGCTCTACGAGATGCTCGCTGGCCGGCCGCCGTTCCTCCACGCCGATCCGCTCCAGGTGCTCCTCCTGCACCGCAGCGAGCCGCCGCCGCCGATCCTCGACTTCAACCGGCGCGCGCGCGTACCGGAGGAGCTGCTCGCGCTCGTCCGCCGGATGCTCGAAAAGGACCCCGACCGGCGGCCGCAGCAGATGACCGACTGCGCCGCGGCGCTCCGCCGCGCGATCGTCGGGCCCGACGGCGACGCGGTCGATCTGCCCAGGTGCGAGGCGGCGGTGCCGCTGCCGCCACCGGCCGGCTCCGCGCTGTTTGACGATCCGCGCCCGCTGCGCCTCCTCACGGCCGACCTGCGGCCGCTCTCGCTGACGCCGCCCGAGGCGTTCGTGGCGAGCCGGCTCCAAGGCTGCCCGCTCACCGCGGCGCAGCTCGTCCAGGTGAGCGGCTTGCCGCGGGTGCGGACGATGGAGATCCTCGTCCGTCTGATCGCGGAGAGGGTCGTGGTGCGCGGCCCGGCGCCGGCGTAGGGAGCCTGGTTTCTCCCCCCCCTCCCGAGGCCGGGAGGAGCGCTCTGGACGGGTCCAGGGGGCGGGCTATAATCCGCCCGGTCGTTTCCTGCCCAACCGGGAGCATCGATGCGATTGACGAGGTCCGAGACCTTCCCCGCCGTCCTGCTGCTTCCCGCCGCACTGGGGCTCTTCGCCGCGCCGGCCACCGCACAGTCCTCGGGCGACTGGTCCGGTTTCAACACGGCGCCGCCGCCGGTGATCGCTCCGGTCGCCCCCCCCGCTGCGCCGCCGGCCGTGCCCCCACCGAGTGCGGCGCCCGCGCCGTGGAGCCCACCGGCGCAAGCCGCCCCAGCGGCCCCGGCGGGCAGCGCCGCGCAAGAGACCGTCGCGCCCGAGGAGGGGAAGACGCCGGGCAGCGCCGGCGCGCACGTGGGCGACCCCGCGACCGTGCGCCACACGGCCGGGAGCCTCGGGGCCGTCGGCCTCTACCACGTGGAGGCCGCCGACGTCGGGCAGAAGGACGTGATGCGGATGGCGATCTATGGCCAGTACTTCAACAGCGACTGGGCGGGGATCTCGTTTCCCGTCGCCAACACGCACGACTACCGCGCCGTTGGCATCCTGAACCTCTCGTACACGCCGCTCGACTGGCTGAACGTCTACGGCGGGACGCGGATCTTCTCGAACTACACGAGCGGCGACGGGGCGACCAGCCCGGGCTTCCAGAGCGGCCTGGGGGACTGGTGGCTCGGCGCGCAGGGCGCCTGGCCCGTCGCGCGGGGGCTGTCGGCCGGCGGCGATCTGCGGCTGTACGGCTACTCCGCCGTCGGCGCCGAGGGCGAGGGCGCGGTCGCCTTCGCCCCGACCGGGCTCTTCACCTACAGCTTCCTGCCGCAAGGCATCCCGCTGAAGCTCCACCTCGACGTGGGCCTCTTCGTCGACTCGATGGGCAACCTCACCACGACCAACACGGCCGGACAGCCGGTGACGCTCCGGGCCGCCGAGCAGTTCGTTTACGGCTACACGCCCTACGACCAGTTCCGGGCGGGCATCGGCGTCGAGGCGCCGCTCCCGTACGTGACGCCCTTCGTCGAGTACGAGATGCTCGCCCCCTTCACCGGATCGGACCCGCTGAACAACCCGCACGGCGATCCCGTGAGCTACCTGTCCGCGCTCCCGAACGACTTCGACATCGGCGCGCGCGTGACGGCGCTCCCCGACGTCTCGTTCCTCGCCGCCCTGGACGTCGCGTTCCAGAGTCAGGTCGCGATGGGCGTGCCCATCCTACCCATCTGGCAGCTCTTCATCGGCGTCTCCTACAACTGGGATCCGACGGCGAAGCCGGCGGTCCGGACGGTCGAGGTCACGAAGACCGTGGAGAAGAAGGTCGCCGTGCAGGTGACGCCCGGGACCGTCGAAGGGGCCGTGTCCGACGCGACGACCGGCCAGGCCATCGGCGGGGCGATCGTCGAGATCGCCGGGAGCTCGCTGCCGCCCGTCGCGACGAGCGCCGTCGAGGGGCGGTTCGCGACCTACGGGCTGCCCGACGGGCCCGTGGACCTGACCGTGACGCGGGACGGATACGATCCTGGGAGCGCGCACGCCGTGGTGCAGCAAGGGCGCGTCGCGCGCGTGACCGTGGCGCTCAAGGCGAGCCGGCGGCCCGTTCGGTTGCACGTCTCCGTCCGGTCGGTGAAGGGCAAGCCCGTCGCCGCGGCCGTGACCGTCTCGGGGCCCAAGGGTTTCTCGACGAGCGTGGAGGCGCCGGCGAGCGGGTCGGTGGAGGTGACGCTGCCGAACCCGGGGACCTACGCGCTCGCGGCGAGCGCGCGCGGGTTCCTCGCGAAGGCGGCGAGCGTGGAGGCCGTCGCGGGGCGTGCGCCGTCGGTCGAGATCGTCCTGTCGCCGCAGCCGAGGCGGACGCTGATCGTCATCTCCCACGATAAGATCCGCCTGAAGCAGCAGATCCACTTCGCGAACAACGAGGCGCGCATCCTTCCCGACAGCGACGCCCTCCTGGACCAGGTCGTGGACGCGATCATCCAGCACCACGTCCAGAAGCTGCGCGTGGAGGGGCACACCGACAACGTGGGCAGCAAGGAGAAGAACCTCGTCCTGTCGCAGGCGCGGGCGGCCGCGGTCATGGAGTATCTGGAGAAGGCCGGCATCCCCGCCGACAAGATCGAGGCGGTTGGGTACGGCGACACGAAGCCGATCGCGCCGAACCTGACGAGGCGGGGAAGGGCGCTCAACCGGCGGGTCGAGTTCGACATCCTGTAGCCGGCGATCGGCGCGCGTGATTCGCCGCAGCGCGGCGTGGGTCGTGTTCGCGGCGGCGCTCGCCGTCTGCGCGGGGAGCTACCTCCATGCGCTCGCGCCGGGCAGCGCGGCGGCGCCGCTGTTCGGGTCGGACGCGGCCGTGCCGGTCCTGATGGCGAACGACCCGCGGTTCGACCTCTTCCATGCGTACTACTTCGGCCAGGACCGGTTCGGGGCGTGGCCGTTCCTCGCGGCGAGCGCGTTGGGGAGGCTCCTCCGGTTCGCGTGGACGCCCGCCTCGCTCCACGCGCTCCAGACGCTCTGGCTCTTCTCGGGCGTCGTGCCCGCGGCGCTGCTTGGCGGGAAGCGGCCCGCCACCGGTGGGCTCGCCTGGCTGGCTGCCCTCGGCTTGCCGGGAGAGGTCCGAAGGCAGGTCTCGGATCTCGGACAGCCGTACGCGTGGCAGCTCGCCGCGCTCCTCTGGGCCTGGTGGGGCTGCCGGCGTTGGACGGAGCGAGGCGGGGCGGGGAGGGGGATCTCCGCGTTCCTGCCGGCCGTGCTCGCGGTCTGGACCTCGACCTTGAGCCTTCCGTTGCTTGCGGGCCTCGCCGCGATCGAAGCGGTACGGGCGAGGACGCGGCCGTTTCTCCGGGGCCTCGGGCGAGCCCTGCTGCCCGCGGCGGTCGCCGGGGCGGCGGAGCTCGCACTGCGCGTCGCCTACCACGCCTTTGCCCTCGCCCGGTACGGCCACCCGTACGTGACGCGGATCCACCTCGACGTGGGACACCTCGAAGCGAACTTCCTCGCCGTGACGCGCCGGCTGCTCGCCCCCGACGCGTGGCCGGTCCTCCTTCTCGCCGCGTCTCTACTCGCCGCCGGCACCTGGCGGGGGGCGCGGGTGGCGGGCGGGCCGGAACGGCGCGATCTCGTGGCCGTCGCGCTGGGCCTCTTCGCCCTCGCCGTGCTCCCCATCCCCGTGCTCGTCCTCGTCAACCACGTCCGGGCGAATGGATACAACAACCGTTATTTTACGCCGACCCTGGCCTTCGCGAGCGGCGCCGTCTGGGCTGGCGGAGCGTTGGCGGCCACCCGTATCGGCTGCTCGCGGCTCCGGGGGGCGGCCGAGGCGCTCGCCGCCGCCGCCCTCGCCCTCGCCCTCTTCTGGACCAGGCCGAGATGGGCCCCAGACCCGCGATTCGAGCGGCTCTCCCGCACGGCGGCGGCGCTCGCCGCCCGCGCACCGGGGAGCCCCCTCGTCAATGGTTACTGGGAGAGCTACGTCTTCACGGCGCTGCTCGCGCCGGGGAAGCTGGTCTCTATCCCCGCCGAGGGCGACTACTTGCGGACGCCGTTCGACCTGGCGGCGCTCCGGCGAGCGAAGACCGTCGTCCTCGGGGAGGCGGGCCCGCTCGCCGCCTACGACGGGAAACCGCCGCCCCGGATCATCGAGTACGGGGTGGAGCTGCGACTCGTTCTGCCGGAGCTCTACCGGGACGGGAGCGAAGCCTTCGCGCTCTATGCGAACGCGACGGAGGCCCGAGCGACCTCCAGGCCCCCCGTCACGCGATGAGGCCCGACGCGGAAGATCTTCGACGGGGTCAGGGGCGGCGCTTGGTCCGGCGCGGGCGGCGCCGTTCGAGCGCGGCGACCGTCTCCGCGTACTCGACCAGACAATCGTCGAGGTTCCTTTGCAGATCCATCACGGTCTGCTGGGCGTCGCGGAGATAGTTGAGGCCGGCGAGCACCTTCCGCCACGAGCGATCGCGGCGGTGCACGAGATCGTCTGCGATCCGCTTGGCTTGGGTGTTCTCGGGCACGGGGCGGCACTCCTCGCGTCGTTCGAGAGGACGATAGTCACGTCTAGTTCAGAGGTTATTCCCGGTCAAGTGGGAATGATCGAGCGGTCTACCGCGGCGCGCAAGCGCGAGAGTCCGGCGGCGAAATCGAGCTCCGGGGTGAGCAAGCTCACCACCACGAACGCTTCGCCCTCAAAGTCGTAGAAGTAGCCGGGCTGGACGAGGATCCCTTCGTCATCGACGAGCTGGATCGCCCACTGCTCCCCTGTGTGGACGGCGGGGAGGCGGAGCGGCAAAGTCCAGCCCCCCTCGACGGGGAGCAAGCTCGCAGCAGCGGGCGGCGCGAAGACGCGCGCGGCGACGGCGAGGTTCGCGCGGAGACGGGCGCGCGCCGCCGCCTGGAACGCCGGGATGAGCGCTAGGATCCGGGGCAGCGCATGCTGGATGGGCGCGGAGGGCGAGAGGACGCTGTCGGCGATCAGCTCGAGACGGGCGATGGCCTGTTCGACCAGGTCGTCCGGACCGCCGACGACGATCCAGGCGAGCTTCATCTGCGGGAGGCCCGCGGCCTTCGAGAGGCCGCCGAGCACGAAGGTCAGGCAGCGCTCCTGGGCGAGAGCGGTCGGCGCGCGACCCGGGGCCTCGGTGAGCGCGAAGTCGACGAAGACCTCGTCGCTGATGAGGGCGAGATCCCGGCCGGCGGTCTCGGCGAGGAAGGCGAGGTCGCCGTTCGAGAGGAAGGAGCCGGTCGGGTTGTTCGGGTGGATGGCGACGATGGCCCGGGCGCCGGCGCGCGCCGCATCGAGGACCGAAGCGCGATCGATGTTCCAGCGGCCGTCGTACTCGAGCCGCCAGGGGCGCAAGACCAGTCCGGCCCGGCCGGCGAGGTACTCGAAGAGCGGATAACTGGGCGTCGGCGTGAGGATCGCGTCGCCCGGATCGGCCAGCAGCTCGAAGAGCCAGCCGTACGCCTCGCTCGTCGACGACGAGAGGAAAAGGCGCTCGGGGGAGACACGCCGGCCGTCTCGCCCGAGCCACGCGGCGAGCGCCTCGCGAGCGGAGGGGAGGCCGCGCGGATCGGGGCGGTACACGAGGGCCTCCGGATCGCCGAGGGCAGCCAGGATCTCGCCTCCGGCGATCGGCAGTCCTGCCGCCGTCGGATTGGATCCCGTGAGGTCGAGGAGGGCATCACCCCGGGCCCTGCGCCGCTCGATCGCGAGCGTGAGGGCATTGGGCGTGAGGTCCCAGGTCAGCCGGCGGGAGAACACGTCGGGCATCATGGCACGGCCGCCGGTGCCGGTGTAGGATCGCCGCCGTATGCCTCCGCCCATCGCTCCGCCCCCGCCCAGCGACCGGCGCCAGCGGGCGGCGTCGTTTCGCGTCGTCGTTCGAATCCCGAGCGCGGATCGCTTCCGCGCCCTCTACCTCGAGGACGTGGCCGCAGGCGGCCTCTTCGTGAGGGCGGAGAGGGCGTTGCCCGCCGGTGCGGCGGTGACGCTGGAGCTTTGGCCGCCCGGCTGGGATCACGCGTTGGACATCGAGGGGCAGGTGGTGCGCAGCCTCGACGCCGCGGCGGCGGCAGCCGAGGGACGGTCGCCGGGAATGGCGATTCGCTTCGTGAACGTGGCGCCCAGCGTCAGCCGCCAGCTCGAGGCGCTCGTTGCCGAGCATCGCTCCGCCCCCGCGACCGGGACGGAGACGACTGGGGCTTCAGCCGCGTCCGCGTCCATCGAGGCGGCGGCGGCCAGGGAGAAGGCGGCTCGGTTGGAGGTCGAATTGGCCGAGGCGCGCGGTCAGGTGGAGGCGCTCTCCCAACGGGTCCATGTCCTGGAGGCGCGGGACGCCGAGAGCGGGCCCATCGTGGCGGAATGCGATGACCTGCGGCGGCGGCTCGCGGAGGCCGTTGGCCGGGTGGAAAGCGAGCAGGTGAGGGCCAAGGAACAGCTCGAGGTGGTGACGAGGGAGTTCGAGGCGCTCACCCGCAAGCTCGCGCGCGAACGGGAAGAGACGCGGCTGCAACGCGAGCGCGGAGACCGTCTCGCTCTGGAGCTCAAGAAGAGCGAGGCGCGGGAGATCGGCCTGCGCGGCTTGCTCGCGAGGGTCTCGGGTGCGGAGGAGGCGGCCGCGGCGCCCTCGGCTCCGGAGCGAGCGATCGCGGACGCGGGCGAGCGAGAAGCCGGGCCAGCCGGGATCGAGCTCGCAGCGATGGGTCCTGCGCCGGACCTGGAGCTCGATCTCGATCTGGACGAGATCATCGTCGAGGACGAGGACGAGGATCTGCTCGCGCCGGTCGAGATCGTGGCCGAGCCGAAGGGGGCCGCCGATCGGCCGCCCCTGGCGCCGGCTGGCCCGCGAGAGGTCCCCGAGGAGGAGCTCGAGGCGTTCAACACAGCGCTGCTGCCCAGGACTCGTCTGGTGGCGGGCGAGCACCTTCGGGGCCACTCTCCTTTGGGATCGGACGAGGCCCAGGTGATCGAGCTGCTCGACGCATCGCCGACTCTCGAAACCCTCGTCGGCCAGCTCACCGGCCGGGTGAGCGAGGGTGAGATTCGCCGTATCCTTTGCCTCCTGTATTCGGGCGGCCTCGTCGATCTGCGGCCTTAGCCAGGCGGTCGCGCCCCCCGCCGGCGGCGCGTGGCTCCCCGCTCGCGGGCAAGAGCCCCGGGACCGCGCGAGCCGCTCTCTCTCCTGGCGCGCCGTCTGGCGCACGTCGTCGCGCGCCCGGTCCCCGCCGGCTCGTCACCGTTCCCATCTTTGAACGGCCGCGTCCGCCGCCGCGAAGCCACCGATGGGTACCGCCCGCCTATCCAACTGGTTGCTCTTCACGCTCTTCGTCGCCGGGGCCTGGCTCTTCTATGAGATCGTCCGCGCCTACCTGCTCGCGGTCCTCTTCGGCGTGTTCACCGCGGCGGTCTTCATGGGCCTCGACGATCAACTCCGGAGCTGGTGCAAAGGACGCAGCCAGATCGCCGCCGTCCTCTCGACGCTGGCGGTCGTCCTCGTCATCCTGCTCCCGCTGGCGCTCCTCGGGGCGCTCATCGTCGAGGAGACGCTCCGGCTGCTCTCCTTCGCCCGGGGCCATCTCGGGACCCAGGGGCTCGCGCAGCTCTGGGAGGGGCGCCTGCCGCCGGGGGCCGCGCGGGCGCTCGAGCAACTGCTCGGCTGGACGGGGCTGCGCGAGGCGCAGCTCGGCTCGGTGCTGTCCGGGTTGCGCCGCTCCCTGGCGGTAGCGGCCTCCGGTCTCTTCGCCTTCACCGGACGGACGCTGCTCGACCTTCTCCTGTTCTGCTTCGCGATGTTCTACACGTTCGCGGATGGCCGGAGGATCCTGGAGGAGACCGTGCACATGGTCCCCCTCGAAGAGCGTCACGCGCGTGAGTTCGTTCGAGCGTTCCGCGACGTGGCGGGCGCGGTCCTCTTCGGGATGACGAGCCTCGCGTTGCTGCACGGAATCGCGGGCGGCATCGGCTACTCGGTGGCCGGCGCCCCCCACGCGCTCGTCCTCGCCACGCTGCAGCTCCTGTTCGCATTCGTGCCCGTGATCGGGACCGCGTTCCTGTGGATCCCAGTCTCCCTCGGGCTCCTGCTCGCCGGCCGCGTCGGCGCGGGGATCTTCCTCCTCGTCTTCATGGCCGTCACGAGCCTCTTCCTCGAACAGCTCGTCCGCCCGCATCTCATGCGAGGGCGCATGGCCCTCCATCCCTTCCTGCTGCTGCTCTCGATCCTCGGGGGCGTCTCGCTCTTCGGCTTCGCCGGATTCCTGGTCGGTCCGCTCGTCGTCTCGCTGCTGACCGCCGTCGTCCGGATCTACCGGCGCGACTTCGTTGGCTCTCCACCGCTCGCGAAACCCGGCGGCCCGCTCCTGCCGGCGCAAGGTCAGTCGCGCTAGGAGGCTAGCGTGAAATGGCTGCCTGATGCGAAAGCCGATCCCTTCGCTGCGACGGGCGGCCTCGTCGCTTCGCTGCAAAACGTACTGCAAAGAGTACGTTTGACGCTCTGCACCCCTCGGGCGCCCGTCTCGCCTTAGCCCGTCTTATTCACGGTACGGCGTAGCGAGGCGTTCGAGACCGCAGCCGAGAAGGGCAAGCGCAGCGACGACCGACGAGGCGTGCGTAAAGCACGCCGCAGGAGGAAGGAGCGAGCACACCCCCCCATATCGTTGTAGGGGTGGCAAGCCCCCCCTTCGCAGGCGCGGGATCGGACGCCGCAGCAGCCGGACCGTGAATAAGACGGGCTCAGATCGTCGGGACGCCGTCGCCGTCGCTCGAAGGCGGCGTGTCGCCGCCCGCCGGGCGCAGGGGGCGCGGCGGTAAGGCCGGCGGAGGCGCTGTCGGGACACGTCCGGGCTCGACGACGATGTCGGGCAGCCGCGTGCGGACCAGCAGACCGCCCGCCTCGTTGCCCCGTACGAGATCGGCTGGCCGCGGGACCGATCGGACCACCCGGACCGCTCCAGCCTCGTCACGGACGAGCACGTCCATCGTCCTCTCGCCCACCCCCACCGAGAGGGGCTTGCAGGTGGGGCAGTGGATCGTGAGCGCCGTTCCAGCCGCCGAGCCGGGGTCGATGCTGCACGGCCTGCCGATGCCGCAGGCACAGTACCGCGCCGGCTGCGGCGCCAGGCGGGTCACCCAGAACCGGCCGCGCGGGCCGGTCCGGATCTGGCCGAGCGGACCCGACATGGCGCCGTACCCGGGCATCCTCGAGGGCCAATGGACGTGAACCAGGGCGCCCGGGATCGGCTGCCCAGTCGTCGCGTCCACGACGCGCCCCTCGACGACGTAGCGCACGCGAGCGGCGCCATGGGCGCACGCCGAGCCGAAGACGGCGACCAAGAGGACGGCCCGGAGCCGAATCATGCTCTTTCGACGCAAACCCCTGCCCTTCCATTCAGCCCCCCTCCTCGGCTGCGACCTCCGAGAAGGGAACCGGTCACGGGGCGAATCCGTGTTTCCCGCCGAAAATGCTCATCACGGGGCCATGAAACCAGCAAAGAGCATCCGCCCCATGCCTCCTGGCCTCCGGTTTCCTCATCGGCCATTGCCCCTCCGATCGGTGAACGGCAGCCCGAGAAGGACCGTACCCCGCGGAGATTCAGGGAGGACTCACACGAAGCAGAGGCGGAACGAGGGGTGCGGGGGATATCGGCTCCCCTGCCTGGGGCCCCGAACGGCTCGCTGGGTCGATACGGGTGCATCTGCTTCTTCGGCCGGGCCCGCCTCACCCCTCCTCACACGACCAAGACGCGTCATGGGAAGGGTTCGAGGTCATGGGGAGGGATGGGGGCCGCTCCCCGCAGGGGGCTACCCGTAGCTCTTCTCTTTCTTCTCCTGCTCCTCCTTGCACCGGATGCAGAGCGTGGTCACCGGCCGCGCCTCCAGCCGCTTCATGGAGATCTCCTCGTCACAGCGCTCGCAGTTGCCGAACGTACCGCCCGCGATCCGCTGCAAGGCTCGGTCGATCTTCTTGAGCAGGAACTTCTCACGGTCGCGCAGCCTGAAGATCATCGACTGGCTGTATTCTGAGCTGGCGAGGTCGATCTCGTCCGGGAGATCGTCGGTGTCGAAGTTCGACTCCTCCATGAGAGTCTTCCGGGCGCTCTGCAAGAGGGCCCGCTTACTCTCCTCCAACATCCTTTTGAATCGCTTGACGTCCTTCTGGTTCAAGGTTTCACCCCCATGGACCATCGAATCATGAGGTTCACTCCGGCTGCGCGGAGGGCTGCCGGCGAGCCGTTCGCTCGGATGCCACCCGTGCTGAAAGATCGGCACTGGTAACAGACCGGCCGGCCGCAGTCAACGCTTCCGTGAGAGGCCTCACCCCGTCTTATTCACGGTCCGGCTGCTGCGGCGTCCGATCCCGCGCCTCCCGAAGGGGGGCTTGCCACCCTCCAAACGACTTGGGGGGAGGTGCTTTACGCGACGCCTCGTCGGTCGTCGCTCTCGCTTGCCCTTCTCGGCTGCGGTCTCGAACGCCTCGCTACGCCGTACCGTGAATAAGACGGGCTTAGCCATGGCCTTTCACCCAGCAGAAGCCACCGGGCCGTTCGAGCCGCGGCGGGGATCGTTCCTCCTGCCGCCGGAGAACCGGCGGCCCGCGGCGTAGAGCGCCGGCCCGATCAGGCCCGCGACGAGGGCGAGGAGGAGGTCGCCCCCGCGGGGCGGGGCGAGACGGAACGGCGCTTGGACCGCCGGGATCGCGAGCACAAGCGCGAGGAGCAGGACCGTGCCGGCGACGACCCACCAGAGCGCGAGGTTACGCTGGCGGCGCGGCGGCGCCTCTCCCGGCCGGCCGCCCGGCGCAGTGGCGTTGAGCACGGCGAGGGAAAGGTTCGCGACCACGAGCGCGGCGAAGCCGAGCGCGCGCACCGCATCCTCGCTCCGCCCGGCGTGCCGCGCCCAGCCGAGCAGCGACAGCAGGGCCCCGAGCACGAGCGCGCCCTGCGCGGCGCTCGACGCGATGACCCCCGCGTCGAAGAGCGATGAACGCGGCGCCCGGGGCGGACGGCGCATGACGCCCGCCTCCTCGGGCTCGGCCTCGAAGGCGACGGAGCTGGCCGGGTCGATGATCAGGTGGAGGAAGGCGATGTGCGCCGGCAAGAGGACGAGCGGCCAGGAGAGAGCGATCGGGACGAGCGTGAGGCCGAGGATCGGCAGGTGGATGGCCAGGAGATAGGCGAGGGCTTTTCGCAGGTTGTCCACGACCCGCCGTCCTATCCGGACCGCGGCGGCGAGCGAGGTGAAGTCGTCGTGAAGCAGCACGAGCTGTCCAGCCTCACGGGCGACGTCGGTGCCCCGTTCGCCCATGGCGACTCCGATATCCGCCGCGCGCAGCGCCGGGGCGTCGTTGACGCCGTCGCCGGTCATCGCGACGATCTCCCCGTCCGCCTGGAGTGCCCGGACGAGACGCAGCTTCTCCTCTGGAAGCACGCGCGCGAAGAGGTCCACGCCGCGAACCCTCCGGGGCAGTTCGGCGTCGGGGATCGCGGCCAGCTCCGGTCCGGTCATCACCGTTCCGCGCGTGATGCCGATCGCCCGCGCGACGCTCTGCACGGTCGCCGGGAAGTCGCCGCTGACGACCGCGACGCGGATGCCCGCGGCGCGGCACTCTCCGACCGCCTCCGGGACGCCGTCGCGGACCGGGTCGACGAGTCCCACGAGTCCGAGCATACGCAAGGGCAGCGCCTCGATCGTGGGCGGCGCCGTTTCGACCTCCCCGCCCGCGACCGCGAGGACTCGCAGCCCATCGCCCGCCATGGCTCCGGCGGCGGCCGATAGCTCCTCGCGCTCGACCGGCGGGACGCGCGTGAGCGAGGCCACCGCCTCCGGTGCGCCCTTGACCGCCGCGACGAGCCGGCCGGCCGGCGTCCTCCAGAGCTGGCCGACCGCGAGCACAGGGCCCATCGGGTACTCGCGAACGAGCGCCCAATCCGGGTGGAGGTGCTCGCTCCCCTGGAGCTGGACGTTCCCGAGCGCGTGGAAGGCGCGCTCCATCGGGTCGAACGGGTCCGGTCGGCTCGCGAGGATGCTGTACTCGAGCAAGGGATGGAAGGGCTCTGGCAGCGTTTCGGTCCCCAGCCGCTCGGTCCGGTAGTCGAGACCGGCCGCGTGGAAGCGGCTGACCGCCATCTCGTTGCGCGTCAGCGTCCCGGTCTTGTCCACGCAGAGCACCGTCGCCGATCCGAGCGTCTCCACCGCCGGCACCCGCCGCGCGAGGACCCCGTGCCGCGACAGCCGGAAGGCGCCCAGCGCGAGGAAGACCGTCACGACCACGGGCAGCTCGTTCGGGAGAATCGCCATCGCGAGCGTCAGCCCCGCGAGCAGCCCCTTCACCCAGCTCCGCGTCGCGAGGCCGTGGAGCACGAAGGCGAGCAGTGAGAGCGCGCCGGCCGCGACCGCGATCCGGAAGACGAGCCGCCGCGTCTCCTGCTGCAAGCGGGTGGCGGGCGGCGCCCCTCCCTCGCCCGCGGAGAGCAAGGCTCCGATCCGGCCCATCTCCGTGCGCGCACCGACCGCGCAGGCTCGCGCCCGCGCCCCCCCCTGGACGACGAGCGTCCCGGCGTACACGAACGGACGATCCTCGCCGCCCGGCCGCCCGAACGGTTCGGCTCCGCCCCAGGCCCGCTTGCGCACCGGGGCCGACTCGCCGGTCAGGAGCGACTCGTCCGCCGCGCAGCCGGCCGTCGAGAGCACGAAGGCGTCCGCCGGCACCCGGTCGCCCTCCGCGAGCACGAGGAGGTCGCCGCGCACCACCTCCCGCCCGGCGATGCGCCGCCGCCGCCCCCCCCGGATGACGAGCGCCCGAGGGCTCGCCATCGTCCGCAGCGCGACCAGGGCCCGCTCAGTCTTCGTCTCCTGAAAGAGCGTGATCGCCGCGATGAGCAGGACGAAGCCGAGGAGCATCAGCGCCTCCTGCCGATCACCGATGAAGAAGTAGATGGCCCCGCAACCCAGCAGCAACGCGGTCATCGGCTCGCGCAGGATCCCCGCGGCGCTCGCCAGGATCGGCAGCCGGGAGGCGCCGGAGAGCTCGTTCGGCCCCTCCGCGCGCAAGCGAGCCGCGGCCTCGCCCTCCGAGAGCCCTTGGTCGTCCGCCATGCTCTCCGGTCCCGTGACGTCCTCCTCCGGCCCATTGATGCCACAAGTCGGCCGCCGTCGGGTAGGAGAGTCGTTCGCCGCCACGGTCGCCGGGCGGGCTAGGAGGCTGGTGTGAGATGGGTTCCGTCGCGAGAAAACCGAGAGCTAAGCCCGTCTTATTCACGGTCCGGCTGCTGCGGCGTCCGATCCCGCGCCTGCGAAGGGGGGGCTTGCCACCCCTACAACGATATGGGGGGGTGTGCTCGCTCCTTCCTCCTGCGG
>JAKAPL010000016.1 GCA_021807105.1 Myxococcales bacterium
AGACGAGCGGCCGTCTGGGCGAGACGAGCGGCCGTCTGGGCGAGACGAGCGGCCGTCTGGGCGAGACGAGCGGCCGTCTAGGCGAGACGAGCGGCCGTCTGGGCGAGACGAGCGGCCGTCTGGGCGAGACGAGCGGCCGTCTAGGCGAGACGAGCGGCCGTCTGGGCGAGACGAGCGGCCGTCTAGGCGAGACCAGCGCTCGTCTAGGCGAGACCAGCGCTCGACAGGCAGAGACCAGCGCTCGGCAGGGCGGCCTCTCCGGCCGGTGCTCCGAAGGGGCGGCAGCGATTGCCGGGCCGGCGCCCCTCGACGCCACGTCACCTCGAAAGCCAGTAATCCAGCAGGCCACCGACGCCGAGCGCCGCGCCGGCGGCGTAACAGACGATGGCCGCCGTGAAGAGCCCCTGCGCGCGCGGGTTCTGCGCCGAGACGACCGCCGGCGGCTCGGCGAGCGCGTCGGGAGAGCCGACCTGCTGCGCGGCGAGGAGGTTCAGGACCCCGCCCCCGATGAGGGCCGCCGCCCCGGCGCCGAGGAGAGACCAGGCGAGGAGGTGGCTCCTGCCGGGCGTCTCCCCGGGCGGCGCCGCCCCGGGAGCGCGGGGCTCGCCGGACGGACCGGACGGGCCTGCCGCCTGCCGGCCGCCGCTCCCCGGCGCGGAGGTCACGTCGCCGAGCGTCAGCCGGGCGTCGATCGACGCGATCGCGGCGTCGACCTCGTCGCGGTCCGGCGCCCCGGGCGCCCGGCGCAGGACCTCGAGGTAGGCGCGGCGGGCGGAGAGGAGGTCGCCGAGCTGCTCGTCGCAGCGGGCGATGTCGTAGGCGAGGTTCGCCGAGGGGCGGAGCCGGTCGGCCGCCCGGAAGTGTTCGAGCGCCTCGAAGTAGCGCTTCTCGGCGAAGTCGCGCGCCCCGGCGGCGTACTCGCGCTGCGCGGCGAGGGGCGCGTCGGCGAGCTGGGCGGGCGCGGCGAGGAGGAGGAGCGTGGCGAAGAGCACCGGGCGAGTATCGCGCGGCAGAGAGGCGCGTCCAAGGGGGAGCCACCCCTCTTCTGGACCCCGAGCGGGCGCGAGCGCTACGGGAGCTCCGCGGCGGCCGAAAGAGCCCTGCGAGGGCCGCCGGCGGCTCCCCTACGCCGTCGGCTGCGCCGCCGGCTTCTCCTCCGGCGTCCGGAAGAAGGCCTCGGGGTTAACGAGCACCAGCGCCTCGCGCAGGACCTCGTCCATGTGGCCGACGGGCACGATCCGCATCTCGCTCCGGGCCTTCTTCGGGATCTCCCGCACGTCCTTCTCGTTCTCCTTCGGGATCAGGATCGTGCGGATGCCGCCGCGGTGGGCGGCCATCGCCTTCTCCTTGAGCCCCCCGATGGGCAGCACCCGGCCTCGCAGGGTGATCTCGCCCGTCATCGCGAGGTCCCTCCTCACCGGGATGCGCGCGAGGGCGGAGACCAGGGCCGTCGCCATGGTGATGCCCGCCGACGGGCCGTCCTTCGGGATGGCTCCCTCGGGGACGTGGATGTGGACGTCGATCGTCTCGGCGAACTTCCGGTCGAGCCCGAACCGCTCCGCGCGGGACCGGACATAGCTCATCGCCGCCTGGGCCGACTCCTGCATCACCTGGCCGAGCTGGCCCGTGATGATGAGCTTCCCCTTCCCCGGCATCACCGTCACCTCCGTGGTGAGCAGCTCCCCCCCCAGCTCCGTCCAGGCGAGGCCGGTCACGAGCCCCACCTGGTCGTGCTCCTCGGCGACCCCGTAGCGGAAGCGGGGCGGGCCCAGGTACCTCCCGAGGCTCTTCTTCGTCACCACGAACCGCTGGTCCTTGCCCTTGGCGAGGACCTCCTTCGCGATCTTGCGGCAGATGGCGGCGATCTCGCGCTCCAGGCCGCGGACGCCCGCCTCCTTCGTGTAGGTGTGGATGAGCGAGCGGAGCGCCCGCCCGGTGAAGGCGACCGGGATGTCCGCGATGCCGTTCGCCTCGCGCTGTTTGGGCACGAGGTAGCGGCGGGCGATCGCCATCTTCTCCAGATCCGTGTAGCCGGCGAGCCGGAGGATCTCCATCCGGTCCTGCAAGGGGAGCGGGATGCCGTGGAGGGTGTTCGCGGTGCAGAGGAAGAGGACCCGGGAGAGGTCGTAGTCGAGGTCCAGGTAGTGGTCGTTGAAGGTGTGGTTCTGCTCCGGGTCCAGGACCTCCAGGAGGGCCGACGAGGGATCGCCCCGGAAGTCCGTGGACATCTTGTCGACCTCGTCGAGCAGGAAGACGGGGTTGCCCGAGCCGGCCTTTCGCAGCGACTGGAGGATCTTGCCCGGCAGGGCGCCGATGTAGGTGCGCCGGTGGCCGCGGATCTCCGCCTCGTCGCGGACCCCGCCGAGCGAGAGGCGGACGAAGCGGCGGCCGGTGCAGCGGGCGATCGACTTGGCGAGCGAGGTCTTGCCCACGCCCGGCGGCCCGACGAGGCAGAGGATCGGCCCCTTGATCTGGCTGACCAGGGCCTGCACCGCCAGGTACTCGAGGATCCGCTCCTTCGCCTTCTTGAGGCCGAAGTGGTCCTCGTCGAGGACCTTCTTGGCCGCGTCGAGGTCGATCTTGTCCTGGGTGTGCTCGTCCCAGGGGAGGGAGAGGATCCAGTCCAGGTAGTTGCGCACGACGGTCGCCTCGGCGCTCATCGGCGACATCATCTTGAGCTTCTTCAGCTCCTTCCGGCAGCGCAGCGCCGCCTCCTTGGAGAGCTTCTTCTCCTTGATCTTGTCCTCGAGCTCCTGGATCTCGTTCTTGAACTCGTCGCGCTCGCCGAGCTCCCGCTGGATCGCCTGCATCTGCTCGTTGAGGTAGTACTCCTTCTGCGTCTTCTCCATCTGCTTCTTGACCCGGGTCCGGATCTTCTTCTCGACCTGGAGGATCTCGATCTCCCCCTGCATCAGCTCGTAGAGCTTCTCGAGCCTCTCTTGAGGGGAGGCGGTCTCGAGGAGCGCCTGCTTGTCGTTGAGCTTGAGGGTGAGCTGGGCGGCGATCGTGTCCGCGAGCCGCCCCGGATCGTCGATCGCGTGGATCGCCACGAGCATCTCGGGCTGGATACGCTTGTTCAGGCGGACGAAGCTCTCGAAGACGCCCTGCACCGAGCGGATGAGGGCCTCGAGCTCCACGGAGCGATCGAGCCCCTCGTCGATCTCCTCGATCTCCACCTGGTGGAAACCGGTCGCCGGCACGTGACGGCGGATCACCGCCCGCTTCTTGCCCTCGACGAGGACCTTGACCGTGCCGTCCTGGAGGCGGACGACGCCCGGATGGATGATCGTGCCGAGCGTCCCGTGGGTGAAGATGTCCTCGGCCGTCGGCTCGTTGATCTTCGCCTTCTTCTGGGCGGCGAGGAGGATGTCGTTGTCATGGCGGATCGCCTCCTCGATGGCGGCGATGGAGCGCTCCCGGCCGACGAAGAGGGGGACGACCATGTGCGGGAAGATGACGATGTCGCGCAGGGGCAAGAGGGGCACGACCCGCAGGTGGGGTCCGTCGCCCTTCTTGCCGTCGTCGCCGCGAAACGAGAACATGCGTACTCCTTGAGGTGAAAGCTCCCCGACGTTCGCCGTTTATAACAAGGCAACCGCGCCCGATACTACCGGGAAGCGATCGCGACGCGGGAGGAGCTATCCCCCGGGGAGGCAGGGAGGCGGGCGGGCAGGCGCGAGCCCGCCCGGGCGGCCGTATCGCCCCCGATCCGTCTGCTCCCAGGGCCAAGAGCGAAGCCGGGGAGCTCCACCCTTCCCGCCGGAAAGGGCCGCGCCTCACACGGGTGGGGCGGACTGGGGCTTCGCCTCGCCGCCCCCCCCGGGCTCAGCCCGTCTTATTCACGGTCCGGCTGCTGCGGCGTCCGATCCCGCGCCTGCGAAGGGCGTGCTCGCTCCTTCCTCCTGCGGCGTGCTTTACGCACGCCTCGTCGGTCGTCGCTGCGCTTGCCCTTCTCGGCTGCGGTCTCGAACGCCTCGCTACGCCGTACCGTGAATAAGACGGGCTCAGGCCGACTCCGCTGCCTTCTCGTAGAGGACCAGGGGCGGCTCCTCGCGCCGCACCGACTCCTCGTTGAGGATGACCTCCTTGGCGGTCTTGCGGGAGGGGATGTCGAACATCACGTCGAGCATCGCCGACTCTAGGATCGCCCGCAGGCCGCGCGCGCCCGCCTTGCGGCGGATGGCCTCCCGGGCGACCGCGGAGAGCGCGGCGTCGGTGAACTTGAGCTCCACGCCGTCCATCTCGAGGAGCTTGCGGTACTGCTTGACGAGGGCGTTCTTCGGGGCGACCAGGATGTCCACGAGCGCCTTCTCGTCGAGCTCGTCGAGCGTCGCGACCACCGGCAGGCGGCCGATGAACTCCGGGATCATCCCGAACTTGAGCAGGTCCTCCGGCTGGACTTCCCGCAAGAGCTGGCTCACGTTCCGGTCGTCGCGGCTCTTCACCTCCGCGCCGAACCCCATCGACCGGCCGCCGAGGCGCCGTTCGACGATCTGCTCCAAGCCGCAGAAGGCGCCGCCGCAGATGAAGAGGATGTTCGTGGTGTCGATCTGGAGGAACTCCTGCTGCGGGTGCTTGCGCCCCCCCTTGGGCGGGACGTTCGCGACGGTCCCCTCCATGATCTTGAGCAGCGCCTGCTGCACGCCCTCGCCGGACACGTCGCGGGTGATCGACGGGTTCTCGCTCTTGCGCGCGATCTTGTCGATCTCGTCGATGTAGACGATCCCGCGCTGGGTCCGTTCGATGTCGTGGTCGGCGGCCTGGAGGAGGTTGACGATGATGTTCTCGACGTCCTCGCCGACGTAGCCCGCCTCGGTGAGGGTCGTCGCGTCCGCGATGGTGAACGGGACGTTCAGGATGCGCGCGAGGGTCTGGGCGAGGAGCGTCTTGCCGCTGCCCGTCGGGCCGAGCAGGAGGATGTTCGACTTCTGGAGCTCGACCTCGCCGCCGGCCGCCCCGGCGGCCGCCCCCGGGGAGCCCGCGCCGCCGGCCGGGGGCGTCTCGCGCTTGTTGTCGATCCTCTTGTAGTGGTTGTGGACGGCGACCGCGAGCGTCTTCTTCGCCCGCTCCTGGCCGATCACGTACTCGTCGAGGACCGCCTTGATCTCGGCGGGGCGGGGGATCCGCAGCCGCGATTCCTTCCCCCCGGACCGCTCGGCCTCCTCGGCGATGATGTCGTTGCAGAGCCCGATGCACTCGTCGCAGATGTAGACCGTTGGGCCCGCGATGAGCTTCTTCACGTCCTTCTGGCTCTTCCCGCAGAAAGAGCAACAGAGCGCTTTATCCACGCGCGCCTCGATCGGCTTGCATCACCACCCCAATCTTAGCCCCGCGCCGCGCGTCCGTCACGGCCCCCACCTCCCCTTTCGCTACCCGGCCTTCGGGGCCGCCTTCTTGTGGGCCATGACCTCGTCGATGAGGCCATACTCCTTCGCCTCGCCCGCGCCCATGAAGTAGTCGCGCTCGGTGTCCTTCCCGATCCGATCGAGCGTCTGCCCGGTGTGCTTCTGCAGGATCTCGTTGAGCTTCGTCTTGAGCCGGAGGATCTCCTTGGCGTGGATCTCGATGTCGGTGGCCTGCCCCTGCACGCCGCCCATGACCTGGTGGATCATGATGCGGGCGTGCGGGAGGCTGATCCGCTTCCCTTTCGCGCCCGCGGTCAGCAGCACGGCCGCCATGCTCGCCGCCTGGCCCATGCAGATCGTCGAGACCTGCGGCTTGACGTACTGCATGGTGTCGTAGATCGCGAGGCCGGAGGTCACCGAGCCGCCGGGCGAATTGATGTAGAGGTTGATGTCCTTGTCCGGATCCTCGGATTCGAGGAAGAGGAGCTGGGCGATCACGACGTTCGCCACGTCGTCGTCGATGGGGACGCCGAGGAAGATGATCCGGTCCTTCAGGAGCCGGGAATAGATGTCGTAGGAGCGCTCGCCGCGGTGGGTCTGCTCCACGACGAACGGCATGGGGATGTAGTTGGCGCGGGGGGCTCTCGGGTCCATGTTCGTCCTCTGGCCGGGTCGCGGGCCGAGGTGACCCTAGGGCTGGCCTTTGTCGATGTTAGCCTCGGCGGCGAGGAAGGCAAGGGTCTTCTCCTCGCGCAGCTTCGCGACGAGCGCGGCGCGCGCCGGCGCGCGCGCGAACCGGGCCTTCGCCTTGGCGAGCGGCACCTCCTCGTCGCGGGCGACCTTCTCGAGGTAGGCATCGACCTCCGGTTCGCCCACGGTGATGCCCTCCCGGTCGGCGATCGCCGCGAGGATCATCTCCCCCTTGATCCGCTGCTCGGCCATCGCGCGCAGCTTCGCCTGGTCCACCCGCAGCTCTTTCGGATCGGCGCCTGCCTCGACGATCCGCTCGGCGATCCGGCGGAGCATGCCTTCGGCCGCCCGATCGATGAGCGCCGTCGGGGCCTCGAAGCGGTTCTTCTCGAGGAGTTGAGCGACGATCTGCTCCCGGCGGTCGTGCGCGGCCTCCGCCTCCGCCGCCTGGGCCAGCCGCTGGCCGATCCGCGCGCGGAGGGCGGAGAGCGTCGTGAGGCCGGGCTCATCCAGGTCCTTGACCATCTCGTCGTCGAGGGCGGGCACGTCGCGGCGGCGAAGCGCCTTGAGCGTCACCCGGCACGTCGCCTGGACGCCGCGGAGCTTCTCGACGGGGTGGTCGACCGGGAAAGCGACCGGGACATCGATCCTCTGTCCGATCTCGACGCCTTTCAGCTCGACGAGGAAACCAGCGAGGATCGAGCCCGGCGCGACCTCGACCGCCGTGTCGCGGTTGCCCTCGGCCTTCGGGGCGCCCTCCGGCAGGCCGGAGAAGTCGTAGTCGATGATCGCGACGTCGCCTTCGAGCGCGACCTTCCGGTCCGGCACGGGATCGAGCGTGGCGAGCGACTCCCGGATCCGCGCGAGCTCGGCCTCCACCGCGTCGTCGCCGGCGGCGGCGCCCTTCGCGACGAGGGAGAGGCCGCGGTAGTCCTTCGGCTCGATCTTCGGCATGACCTCGATGAGCGCGCGGTAGCGGTAGGGCTGGCCCTGCACGAGGCGGTCCTGCTCGATCACGGGCGTGGCGACCGCGGCGATCGCCTTCTCGGCGAGCGCGCCGGCGAGCGACCCCTCGACGAGACGGGTCGAGACGTCGCGCTCGACCTGGTCCTTGTAGAGCTCCTCCAGGATGCGGCGCGGGGCCTTCCCCGGCCGGAAGCCGCGGATCTTCACGGTGCGGCCGAGGGACCGATAGGCGTCGGCGAGCGCCTCGTCGACCCGGACGGGAGGCAGCTCGACGGTCAGCCGGCGGACGATGGGCGAAAGCTCTTCGAGTTGGACCTTCACGTTCGACCTTCCGGCGAGGGTTGCGAGAGGGGGGACTCGAACCCCCATGGGATTACCCGCCAGATCCTAAGTCTGGTGCGTCTACCGGTTCCGCCACTCTCGCACGAGCGTATCGGAGCGATAAAGGCACCTTCGCGAGGCGTTCTCCGACAGCCCGTGGTGAGCGCCGAAGGAATCGAACCTTCAACCAACGGATTAAGAGTCCGTTGCTCTGCCAATTGAGCTAGGCGCCCTTCCGAAGCGCCGGAGCATCTACCGAAAACGGCCGGGCGCGTCAACGGGGGCGCGCGAGAGGGGCAGGGCCCGCTCCCGAACTCGGCAGGCCGGCGCCCCGCCTTCGCGGCTGAGCCCGCCGCACCCAACGGTCCGGCGACCGCGGCGTCCAAAGCTGCGGCTGCGAAGGGGGCTGGCCGCGCCTCCAACGACACGAGGGCTCGCCCCCCGCCGACTGCGGGGGCTTGCCTCCCTTACGACGACCTGGGGGGAGGTGCTCCGGTGCGCCTCGGCGGTCGTCGCCCGCGCTCGCCCTCCCCGGCTGCGGTCTCGAACGCCCCGCCGCTCCAGGGCCCCGGCAAAGTCGTGCAGCGAGCGAAACTTTGATGAGGAAACCAGGAAGGCAGGAGGAAAACCTCCTGGTTTCATGGATTCCTCATAGCCAGGTTCGCGCGCCGCGACTTTGCCGGGGCCCTGCCCCCCACTCCGTCCCGTGAATCAGGAGGGGCTCGGAGCGGCTACAATGCGCGGCAGTCCCCCGAGAATGCTCTCGCCGCTCACAGATCCAGGGCTGCTCCTAGGGGGGCGGGGGGGGGTGGGGGGAACCGGGCTCCCCCGCGCCAGCCTGTCGTCCCGGGCGCCGCCGCCCCTGCTCGCGCTCGCGGTCTTCGCCGGAGCCTTCGCGGTCTACGCGGCGACGGCCTTCCCCGGCCTGCCCGGGGGCGACGCGGGCGAGCTCATCGCCGCGGCGGCCTCGGGAGGCGTCGCGCATCCTCCGGGATTCCCGCTCTGGCTCCTGCTCGGCCGCCTGGCGGCGCGGCTGCCCTGGGGCGCTCTCGCGTGGCGTGAGAACCTCCTCTCGGCCGGCTGCGGGGCGGGCGCGACCACGCTCCTCTTCCTCGCCGCCGCCCGGCTGACCGCCTCGCCGGGCGCCGCGCTCGTCGCCGCCTCGCTCTTCGCGTCCTCGCCGGTCGTCTGGCGCTACGCGCAGGGCGCGGAGGTCTTCGCGCTCGACAACCTGCTCGTCGCGGCCGTGCTCTACTGCGCCGTCCGGCTGGAGGAGGCGGCGAGGCACGCCCGGATCGCCCCCGCGGGCGAGGCGGAGGACGGACCGGCGAGCCCAAGGGCACGGCGGGGCCCCGGCGAAGCCGCGACGAGGGCGCCGCTGGCCTGCCGGCGCCGCTTCGCGCTCCTCTGCGCCCTCTTCTTCGGCCTCGCGCTCGCCGATCACCCCGAGAGCCTCCTCTCCGCGCTGCCCCTCGCCGTCTTCGCCGCCGCCCGCGATCCGTCGCTCGTGCGCGGGCGGCGTCTCTTCGCGCTCGCCGGGGCCTTCGCGGCCGGTCTCTCCCCCTACCTCTACTTGCCGATCGCCGGCGCGCACCCCGCCGTCGTGACGTGGGGGGCGACCGACACCTGGTCGGGCTTCTGGATCCACGTCCTGCGGCGGGAGTACGGAACCTTCCGGCTCTCGACCGACGCTGGCGGGCCGGGCGCCGGCTCCCTCCTCCTCGCCTGGGCGCTCTCGATGGGCAAGAACCTCGGCGCCGTCGGAGTCGCCGCCGCTCCGGCAGGCGTGCTCGTCCTCTGGCGGAGCGACCGGGGATTCGCGATCGCGCTCCTTGGGGCGATGCTCCTGCCCGTCGCCGTCTTCGCGGCCCTCGGAAACCTCCCGCTGGCCGACGCGCTCAAGGTCGCGACCTACGCCCGCTTCTGGCAGCAGCCGCTCCTCGTGGCCTGCCTCTTCGCGGCCCCGGCGATCGCCCTGCTCGCGGCCCGGATGCCGTCGCGCCGGCTCGCCGCGGCCCTCATGGTCCTCCTCGGGCTCCCCGCTCCCGCGCTCCGCTACCCGGAGATGGACCGCGGCCACGATCGGATCGTGGAGGGCTATGGGCGCGACATCCTGCGGATCGCGCCGCCGGGCGCGCTGCTCATCGCCCGCGGCGATCTCATCGTCAACTCCGTGCGCTACCTCCAGGTCGCCGAACAGCTCCGCCCGGACGTGCGCGTGGTCCCCGACGGCTTCCTCGCCCTTCCCTGGGGGCGGCGCCGCGTCACGGAGATCCTCCCCGATGTGATCGTCCCCCCGAATGTCGCGCGGCCGGGAGGGCCTGGCCGCGTCGATCCCGCGGCGCTCGTCGCGGCGAACTTCGATCGCTATCCGGTGATGCTCTGCGGCGGCGTCGAGGAGGGGAATCCGGCGCTCCTCGCCCGCTTCTCGCTCTGGCCGTGGGGGTTGTGCGACCTCGTCCGGCCCCGGAGCGACACGCCGGACGTGCCGGCGTGGGTGGCCGGGAGTCTCGCGGCGCTGCCGGCAATCCCCGCGGGGCCGCTCCGCCCCGGGACCTGGGATGAGGTCGTCCGGGACGACGCCTTCGCGGCCCGGCAGATGAGGGCCATCAAGCTCATGGACCTCGCGGGCCACGACCCCGACAAGCGCGCGTGGCTCCTTTCGGCCGCCGCCATCCTCGACGGGATCGTCCGGCAGGACCCCCATCCAGCGCCGCAGTTCTTCCGGAGCCTCGCGGTCGCCCTCGGGCGGCTCGGGACGGAGACGCCGCGCCAGAAGGCGCGCACGGCCGCGGCGTGGCGCCGCTACCTCGCCGTCGCGCCGGACACCGACCCGCAGCTCCCCGCCATTCGCCGGGAGCTCGCCCGCCTTCAAGAGTGACCGCCGCCGTGGTATTCTACGGGGGTGACGTTCGAGGACCTGGTGCGGCGGTGGCGCACCCGGGGGTTCACCGGGTTCACGGAGGAGTACGGAGGGCCCCTGCTCATCCCGCTCGCTCCCTGGGATCGGCCGTCGGCGGGCCAGCACACGATCAGCGTCGGCAGGCAGGGGCTCGGGGCCGTGGGGCCGCGGCTCGAAGACGACGAGGATCCCACGGCCTCCGGCGTCTCGATGCTCGAGCTGGTCCACTCCGCGCTCGGCGGGCGGATGCCGGCGCCGGGGGCGCAGGTCCTCGTGGCGATCGCGACCCGTCGCGGCGGCGCCGGCGTGTCGATCGGCCGGTCCGCGCAGAACGACGTGGTGATCGACCAGGAGTCGGTCTCCCGCTTCCACGCGACGCTGCGAGGGGGCGGGATCTCATGGTCGATCGAGGACGCGAGGAGCCGCAACGGCACGCTGCGCAACGGGGTCCCGGTGGGGACCGGCCGGGGAACCCCGCTGCGGGTGGGCGACGTGCTGACGTTCGGCGAAGCCGCCTGCCTTTACTGCCCCGTCGACCCGGTGGCGATCGACAGCGTGCTCGCGGCGTTCCGAGCGGCGTGAGGCCCGGGAAGGCTCCGGCGGCCGGCGGGGTTAGAATGGGCTGGAATGCTCGCCGTCCTCGCCCTCCTCGCGGTCGCCGCGGCCGGCAAGCCGCCCGTGGCCGTCCGGCCTTCCCAGGCCCCCGCGCGCGCGGCCCCACCCCTGGCGTCGGCGCCCGCGGCCCCGGCCGAGACCGCGCCGCCGGAGGGGAGGCTCTGCCGGTCCCGCTACGCGGATGGTCTCGCCGTCGAGAGCGCGTCGGCGGAGTCCTACGAGAGGCTCCCGGACCACAACTACGTCTACTGCATCCGGGACGACGCGACCTACGAGCATGTTTACTACGGCGCGGACGGCAAGCTGCGGCGGACGTACCTGCACAGCCAGATCCACGGCACGGGCTTCGCGTTGCGGGTGGACAAGAACGGCGACACGCTCCTCGTCACCAACCGCCACGTCGCCGACCAGCCCGAGGTGACCGACGACGCCCACACCGTGGACGGCGTCCCGGCGGGCAGCCGCAAGGTCCGGGAGGTGGTGAGGCTCGTCCGGAACCAGGAGGACGACTACGAGCCCGGCCAGACCCTCGCCTCCCGCGTGCTCGCCGACCCGGCGATGGACCTCGCCGTGATCAAGGTGCACAAGAAGCTCGAGGTGATGCCCTGGCGCGTCGGCGACTCCTCCGCGCTCAAGACCGGCAACGCGGTGCTCGTGCGCGGCTATCCCCTGGGCGCGTTCTCGGCGTCGAACAACGGAAAGGTGATCAGCACCGGCCAGTGGGACAGCGACCGGGGATGGGCGCACGAGGATTTTGTGACGGACGCCCTCCTGAACCAGGGCAACAGCGGCAGCCCGGTCTTCGCCATCTCCTGTCAGACCGGCGAGCTGGAGCTGGTGGGCATCTACCATGCCGCCTACGCCGACGCCGCCGCGCTCAACGTCGTGATCGCGATCGACCAGGTGAAGAACGAGATCGCCTCGCTTCGGGTCCCGCGCCGCGACTCCTTGCGCAACGTGGAGGTCACGCCCGCCGATCGCGAGCGGGTCATCAACCTCCTCTTCGCCGAGCGGTCCCACCGGCTGCTCTTCCCTTACGCGGACCGGACGGCGCGGGTCGAGCTGACCGATCCCGGGCGCCTGCGCTTCTCGATCCTGGGTGACGATTTCCCGCTCTCGGAGGCGAGCGCCGTCGTGCTCTGGGACGACCGGGGAGAGAGCGGCTTCGGGACGCTCGACGCGGTCGGCTTCCGCGTGGAGGGACAGGGCGACACCGTGCCCGTGGCGGCGCTCGACGCCGCCACGCGCGACCACTTCGATCGGCTCTACGCGGACCTCTGGCGCCAGCTCATGGGGGTCCTCGACTACCGCGCCGTGGCCCTGCGCGCCGGGCTCGATCCCGTCGCCCACGACCGGGCGGCCACGGAGCGCGCGGCGCTGCGCGCGCGGGCCGGTGACCAGCACGACCTCTGGAGCCAGGTGAGCTTCGATCTCGACCAGCTCGTCGGCGCGGCCGAGAGTGGACATCTGCCCGTGGCCGCGGCCAAGCCGGGCCTCCCGCTCCCGGCGCGGCGTTGAAGCCGTCGGCTGGGCGGCTTGCAGCCGCGCGGCAGGCGTGCCAGGATCCGTCCCGCCGCCAACGCGGGAGGACCGTATGAGGACGCCTACCTGGATCGCCGTCGCCGCTGGGATGCTGGTCGCCTGCTCGGCGGCGGCGCCGGCCGGTTCGACCGGCGCGGACGCCGGCCCGGGGGGCCTGTGCACCGCGGAGATCCCCAACTGCACCGTGACCGGGAGCTGCGCGAACGGGGCGTACTGCCCCGCGGGCAGCGAGTGCGATGGCTGCACCCAGAAGTGCTGCGTGAACGGCGGGACGAGCGGGTCGGGGACGAGCGGATACGGCGCGTCCAGCGGCATCGTGGGGAGCTGCGCCAACAACACCCCCTGCCCGACCGGGAGCTGGTGCGCCGCGGACGGCAACTGCTACGCGGGCGGGGCCAGCTCCGGCGCGGCGAGCGGCGGCTCCGGCGGAGCATCGGGCGGCGTCGTGACCGGGAGCTGCGTGGGCGGCGCCCCCTGCCCGACCGGGAGCTGGTGCGACACGCAGAACTCGGTCTGTTACCAGAACGGGACCGGCAGCTCCTCTTCCTCTTCCGGCACGGGATCGACCTCGGGCGTCACGAGCAGCTCGAGCGGCAGCGCCGTCGGGGCCTGTTATGGCGGGGCGGCGTGCCCGCCGGGCAGCGTCTGCAACTCGTCGAACTACCTCTGCTATTCGACCGGCGGCGCATCCGGGGGGGCGTCCTCGGGAGGTTCCTCCGGGAGCATCGTCGTCACCGGTTCCTGCACGGACGGCGGCACCTGCCCGCTCGGCGGCACCTGCCAGCCCGTCGCCGGGACGACCGGCGTCTGCGTGGAGCAAGGCGGCACGAGCGGAGCCAGCGGGACGAGCGGCGCGTCGGGCACGAGCGGAACCAGCGGCACCAGTGGTTTCGGGACGAGCGGGACGAGCGGCTACACCTGGACGGGGTCGAGCAGCGGGCTCGGCGCGAGCGGGGGCGCGAGCAGCGGCACGCCCGGCTATCTGGCGGACGGGGGCGAGACCTACCCCGGCACCGTGATGGGCACCTGCCTCGACGGCGGGAGCTGTCCGGCCGGGGCGACCTGCGAGCCCAACGGGATGTGCTACGGCCAGCCGTTGGGTGGAAGCTCGGGTACCGTTGGCTGCTGGTTCCCGGGCGCCTGCGGCGGGACGAGCGGGTCGAGCGGCGGGAGCGGGACGAGCGGATCGAGCGGCGGCAATGGGACGAGCGGCGGCAGCGGGTCGAGCGGCACCGGCGCCTCGTGCACGCTGGGTCAGTACCCCGATCCCTGCATGCCGTCCGGCCTGTTCTGCGACCCGACGACCAACACCTGCCAGCTTCCCACGGTCGGCGAGCCCTGCCAGCCGAACGTCGGCTGCCAGTCGCTCGCGAACGTCCCGATCCAGTGCGTGGCGGCCAGGGGAGGGGATGGATCCCAGTACCTGTGCTACCAGACGTGCAACTCCAACGCGGACTGCAAGTCCCTGTACACGAGCTGCCAGGACTCGCTGGTCGTGCAGGCGAAGACTTGCCAGGAAGACGAGTGCAAGAACTACTTCGGATCCTGCTCGGTCCCGGGGAGTCCCAACGGCACCTGCGTGCTGCCCCCCGACCTGACCGAGCTCCTGAACTGCCAGCTCCCCAACGGATGCGGCCAGTGTCTCGCGGGCGGCAGCGTCGACAACTTCGGGAGCTGCGATCCGATGCGGGGCGAGAACTTCTGCAAGCCCGGATCCATCTGCGTCCAGTCGCCGGACAACGGCAGCACGAACACGACCTGCCTGCCGATGTGCAGCCCGTTCAACGGCCCGACGCTCTGCCCGTACGGCTACGGCTGTTACTGGCCGTTCGGGCAGAACATCGGCCTCTGCGTGGCCACATGCCCGGTCGACGTCATGTGCCTGGGGCCCATCGTCGACGCCCCGGACTGCAACAAGATCTGCCAGGGCGACGCGTGGCTGGACTGGCTCTTCTGCGGGGGCACCTGCTGCATCACCTTCTGCCCCGGCAGCGCCCACTGCCAGTTCCTCCCCGGCACGCCGATCCCCGCCTGCCTGCCGTAGGCGAGCCGGTCAGGGCGCGACGACCGCGGCGGAGATGAGCCAGTAGCCCCCGGCGGTCGCCGAACCGGGGGCCACGAAGTGGACGGCGTGGCGCCCGGCCTCGAGATCCCCCACCGGGAAGAGATACGCGGGCGCGGGCTTTCCCGGGCACCATCCCTCGCGCCCGACGCCCGACGCCCCGCAGCAGCCCGACGCGGCGTCGCAGGACATCGTGGCGCCGCCGCACGCGCCTCTCTGTTGCTCCTGGCCGCACCAGCCCGCGTTCGCCGCGCAGCCCCCCGGCCCCCCGCAGCCGTCGCAGCAGCCGACGCAGGACGGATCGCCCTGTCCCAGGCTCGGCTTCACCGTCCCCGCGTCCGCGCCGTCCACGGCGAAGGAGATCGCGTGCCCCGGGCAGAACTCCTCGCAGCCCGTCCCCTGGTTGTTGTGACCGGTCGCGAAGACGAGCAGCCGCGCGCTCGGGAAGGCCGCGGGCAGATCGACCCACGCCTGCGCGCCGCTCCCCTGCGCGGACGGGTCGTCGGCGATCCGCTGGAGGGTGAAGGCGGGCGCGGCCCGCGAGAACGCGGAGGAGGAGGAGGGGCCGGGTACGAGGCGGACCGAGGCCGAGACCGCCCAGCCGCCTTTGGTGCAACCGTTTTCGAGCAGGAGGCGGAACGTCGTCTCGCCCGAGAGGAGCGGCGCGGCGAACGAGATGTCCTGCTCGTAGGCCGTCGTCCCCCCGTAGGTCGTCACGCCACGATTGAGCTCCAGGTAGAAGCCGCCGTCCGCCATGCCGGCGTCGCCCTGCTCGGGCGGAAGGACGATCCCGTTCGAGATGACCCGGTCCACGTGGTCGCCGCTCGGGCTGCAGATCCCCGAGTACCAGCCCGCCGGGATCGCGCAATCCGCGCCCGAGCCGCCCACGGCCTGATACCGCAGGAAGGCCTGCGCGAACGGTCCCGGTGGCAGGCAGACGGTGAAGTCCTGCGGGGCCGAGCTGCCGAACTCTGCGCCGGAGACGATGACCACGTCGATTCCGCCGTCCGGATCCGGCGCCGTCAGCGGCGTGCACGAGGAGGCGGCGGGCAGGCCCCCGTCGGGCCCTGCGTCGGCCGGCGTCCCCGCGCCGCCGCTCTTCGCCCCGGTGGGGCCGGAGGCTCCCGTGGCACCCGAGGCCGCGCCCGCGTCCCCCGGGCCGCTGCCGCCCGAGCAGGAGAGAAGGACCACGAGGGGCGCCGCCGCGAGGGTGCGCATGGTCGATCTCCCTACACCCGGCCATGGGGGGGCCGCAACCGCTGGCGGGGCCCTCGTCGATCGGCTAGAAGGGAACGCGGCCGGTCAAGTTCCGGCCAAGGAGGAGTTCATGCGCTCGATGTTGGCCGCCGCTCTCGTCGCGTCGTCGGCGCCCGCCTTCGCCCAGGTCACGATCCAGATGGGCGGATATCCGGGCGGCGTCATGGAGATCCAGGGAGGCGCGGCCACGGTCGCGTATCGGCCGAGCGAGATGGGGGGCAGCGGCATCCAGGTCTTCGCGCCCGCGGGCGCCCGCATCCGCATCCTGCGCGGAGCGCAGCCTCTCGCGGAGGGTGTCTCGTCGCTCTGGGTGCCGGCCGTGCCGGGCCTCGAGTACGGCGTCACCCTGCACAATCCGGACGGTTCCGCGTGGAACCAACCCGTCGTCGCCCAGCCGGGCATGACCGCGGTCGTCAATGTGAGCGGAGCCGTCGCCATGGCTGCGCCGTCGCCCACCTATGTCGCTCCGGCACCCGCGCCCAGCTACGTCGCTCCCGCGTACCAGCCGGCGCCTTCCCCCCCGGCGGCCTACGCGCCCCCGCCGCAGCCGGTCGCGGCCGGTCCCGGGCCGATGGACCCGGGCGCCTTCGGCAGCCTGGTCTCGGCCATCAACGCCGAGGCGTTCCCGAGCAACAAGCTCCAGGTGCTGCGGACGGCCGCCCAGGGGGCCTTCTTCACCTGCGCCCAGGTCGGCCGGCTCATCGACCTCTTCGCCTTCCCGGACGACAAGGTGAAGGTGGTGGCCATCACCCATCGCAGCCTGGTCGACCCGCAGGACTCCTTCACGTTGTACGGCCACTTCGCGTTCCCCGACGACAAGGCGAAGGTTCGCCGGATCCTCGCGCAGTAGTCGAGGGTGTCGTAGCGCGGCCAAGCACCGCCGCAACCAAACGCGGCCAAGGGGCTCGGCCGCGCACCCTCTTCCGGACCGCCTGGCGGCGGTCCTCTGGCCGGGGGAGCCTACCTCGCCCCGCACCCCCCATCGACTCTCGCCCTCGCTTCAGCCTGCAAGAATCTTCGTGCCGCACGAGCATTCTCGGAAGTAGTAGACCAGTATCAGACGGCGGGGGCGGTGAGGCGCGGGAGCGCCAGCGCCCTATGGATCCTCGCGGCGAAGGACTGGCGCGAGACCGCGCCCCCGTTCCAGTGCCGCGCGCAGGTCGTTCTTCGCCGCAGCGGCGCCCCACGGCGCCGGCCCGTCGAACCTAGACCTCTCCCCTGTCGCGTCCTGCTCGCCCTAGGAGGCTGGTGTGAAATGGCTGCCTGCTGCGAAAGCCGATCCCTTCGCTGCGACGGGCGGCCTCGTCGCTTCGCTGCTCAACGTACTGCAAAGAGTACGTTGTACTGCAAAGAGTACGTTTGACGCTGCTTACTCCTCGGGCACCCGTCTCGCCTTAGCCCGTCTTATTCACGGTCCGGCTGCTGCGGCGTCCGATCCCGCGCCTGCGAAGGGCGTGCTCGCTCCTTCCTCCTGCGGCGTGCTTTACGCACGCCTCGTCGGTCGTCGCTCTCGCTTGCCCTTCTCGGCTGCGGTCTCGAACGCCTCGCTACGCCGTACCGTGAATAAGACGGGCTTAGGTCTCGGTTTTCTCGCGACGGCACCCATTTCACACAAGCCTCCTAGCCGCGCCGACGCCTTGCGGCGGCCCGGCGCGCGGTCTTCTTCCGCGCACCCCCGGCCGGCTTCGCAGCCTTCCTGCGGTGTTTGGCGGTCGCGGCGGGGCGGCTCGCCGACTTCGCCCGGAGGGAACGCGGCTTGCTACGGGCAAGACGCCGCTCGAGCACCCGCTTCATCTCGGCCCCCATGTCCGCCGGACTCTCGACTACGCGCACCCCCGCCGCCCGCAGTGCGTCGACCTTATCCGCGGCGGTCCCCTTGCCGCCGCTGATGATCGCGCCCGCGTGCCCCATCCGCCGGCCAGGCGGCGCGGTCCGTCCGGCGATGAAGCCCACCACCGGCTTGGTCATCTCCGAACGAATATACGCAGCCGCCTTCTCCTCGGCGGTTCCGCCAATCTCGCCGATCAGCACGACTCCGTCCGTCTCGGGGTCGGCCTGGAAACGCTCAAGACAATCGACGAAGTCGGTCCCGTTGACCGGGTCGCCGCCGATGCCGACGCAGGTGGACTGGCCGATGCCGGCGAGGGTGAGCTGGTGGACCGCCTCGTAGGTCAAGGTCCCCGAGCGCGAGACCACGCCGATCCGCCCGCGCCGGTGGATGGGACCGGGCATGATGCCGATCTTGCACGCGCCGGGCGTGATGACGCCCGGACAGTTCGGCCCGACGAGCCGCACGTCCTGGCTCGCGAGCGCCCGCTTGACGCGAACCATGTCGAGGACCGGTATGCCTTCCGTGATCGCGACGACGAGCCGGATGCCCGCATCCGCGGCCTCCAGGATCGCGTCGGCGGCAAAAGGTGGCGGCACGAAGAGGACCGACGCGCTGGCGCCGGTCGCGGCGACCGCCTGGCCGACGGTGTCGAAGATCGGGACTTCCTTGCCCGGCGCGGCGGGCGAGGTGAACCTGCTGCCGCCCTTGCCCGGCGTCACGCCCCCGGCGAGCTTCGTCCCGTAGGCGAGCATCTGGCCGGCGTGGAAGCTGCCGGCCGAGCCGGTGATCCCCTGGCAGAGGACCTTGGTGTTCCTGTCGACGAGGATGGACATGCGCTCTCCTTGAGTTGTCGGCTAGCCCGCCAAGGCGGCGGCGCGTGCGCCACGGACCGCGGCGACGGCCTTCTCGGCCGCGTCGCGCATCCCTTCGGCCGGAGTAATCGGCAGGCCGCTCTTGGCAAGAATCTCCTTGCCGCGCTCGACGTTCGTCCCCTCCAGGCGCACGACGAGCGGCAGCGTGAGCCCGACCTCCTTGGCGGCGGCGACGATCCCCTCGGCGATTACGTCGCACTTCATGATGCCGCCGAAGATGTTGACGAGCACCGCCTTCACGTGGGCGTCAGAGAGGAGGATCTTGAAGGCTGCGGTCACCTTTGCCGCGTCCGCGCCGCCGCCGACGTCCAGGAAGTTCGCCGGCGAGCCGCCCGCGAGCTTGATGATGTCCATGGTCGCCATGGCGAGCCCCGCGCCGTTGACCATGCAGCCGATGTCGCCGTCGAGCGCGATGTAGGAGAGATCGAACCGCTTCGCCTCGTTCTCCTTCGGGTCCTCCTCGTCGGGATCGCGCAGCGCGGCGAGGTCCGGGTGGCGGAAGAGCGCGTTGTCGTCGAGATTTACCTTGGCGTCGAGCGCGAGCAGATCGCCGGTCCTGGTCACGACGAGCGGGTTGATCTCCGCGAGGGACGCGTCCGACCGCTCGTACGCCACGGCGAGGGCGCTCGCGAAGTCGCCGAGTCGCCGAGGCACGTCCCTGTCGAGGCCGAGGCCGAAGCCGAGCTTGCGCCCCTGGAAGGCCGACAGCCCGACAGCCGGGTCGATGGCCGTCTTCAGGATCTTGTCGGGGTGCTTCGCGGCGACCTCCTCGATCTCGACGCCTCCCTCGGCCGAGGCCATGAGCGTCAGCCGGCCGCTCTCGCGGTCGAGCGTCATGCCCAGGTACAGCTCCCGGGCGATGTCACAGCCCTGTTCGACGAGGACCCGGCGGACCTTCTGGCCGCCGGGCCCGGTCTGGTGCGTCACGAGCTGCATGCCGAGGATCTCGGTCGCCCGTGCCCGCGCCTCCTCCGGGCCGCGGGCGAGCTTGACGCCGCCGCCCTTGCCGCGGCCGCCCGCGTGGATCTGCGCCTTGACGACGACCGTCCCGCCGCCCAGCTCGCGCGCGACGGCCTCGGCCTCTTCGGGCGTCGCCGCCACACGCCCCCCCGGCACCGGCACGCCGTGCCGGCGGAGGATCTCTTTCGCCTGGTACTCGTGGATCTTCATGTCGGGACGCCTCGGGAGGGTTCGGGGGAGGCCACGCGCCTACCGGTAGCGCGGGTCGTCGTGCGTCTGTTCGCCGTGGTCGGAGTAGATCAGGTCGCGCGCCGCCTGGCCGAGCGTCGCGCGCGACATGGCGGTGATCGAGCTGGTGAGCGGGATGTGCTTGGGGCAGACGCGCACGCAGTTCTGGTTCTTGTTGCAGTCGCCGACCCCGCCCGGCCCCATGAGCCCGCGCAGCCGCTCGGCCGCGAGGAGCTTCCCGGTCGGGTGGAGGTTGAAGAGTCGGACCTGCGAGATGGGCGCCGCGCCGATGTACGGCGAATGGCCGTTGACCTGCGGGCAGGCTTCCAGGCAGCAGCCGCACGTCATGCAGGTCGAGAGCACGTACCGGTCCGCCTGGACATCCGGGTCGACGCGCGGGCCCATGCCGAGGTCGTAAGTCCCGTCCAGCGGGATCCATGCCTTGACGCGCTTCAAGCTGTCGAACATGAACTGCCGGTCGACGATCAGGTCGCGGACGAGCGGGAACTTCGTCATCGGCTCCAGGGAGATTGGCTGCGAGAGCTTGCTGACCAGGGCCGAGCAGGCCTGCCGGACCCGCCCATTGATGACCATGCTGCACGCCCCGCAGACCTCTTCGAGGCAGTTGCTGTCCCAGACGACCGGCGTCGTCTTCTTCCCCTCGGCGGTGACCGGGTTCTGCTGGATCTTCATGAGGCAGGAGATAACGTTCGCGCCGCGGTCCACCTCGACGGCGAACGATTCCCAGAACTGCGCCCCCGGCGTGCCGCGCTTGATGCGAAGCAGAATCTTCTCGGCCATGGCGTCCGTCTCGCTCCTTGTGGAGCGGGTAGTCTTCAACGATTCGGGCGAGATGGCAAGAGATTTCGTTCCGGCCGCGATTCGGAGTAGGGGTTTCCGCTTCGCAATCGCCCGACAATCACACGCCGACCTCCTGCCGTCCACGACCTCTCGGCTCGATCGCGAGCGGCAGCCGAGGGTTTAACCCGTTGAAATCGCGTCCCGCTGCCCTCGCCCTGGACGTGCGCCACGTCACCCGTACGGACCTACTCCGAATCTCAGGTTCCGGATGCGGCGGGGACGCCGCGCGTGGAATAGACGCGGCGGACGCGGGTTACTCCGCCAAGGAGATCCGAGATGGATCAGGAGCCCTGGTATCCCGACCGTCAGTCGCCGCAAGAACCGCGCCGTCACGCCGCGGTGATGGTGGTCCTAGTGGCCGCCGCGGCGGTCGCGGCCGGCCTCTTGTGGTGGCGCGGCCGGCAGCCGGCGCCCCTGCCGGCCACACCCGTCGCCCCGCCCGCCGCCCCTGCGCTCCCCGAGATCGACGCGGGCGAGCCGCCGCCGCCGGCGCCGCCGGCCAACATCGACGCCGCGACCGCGCTCCGGCGGGCCGCTGGCGGCCTTTCCCGGCGCGCCGAATGGGCGAGGTGGCTCGACGAGGCGCAGCTCATCTCCCGCCTCGCGGCCGCGGCGCGGCGCGTCGCGGAGGGGGAGAACCCGCGCCCGCTGCTCCTCTTTCTCGCCCCGGACGGACCGTTCACGGTCGTCTCTCGCGGCGACGAGCGGTTCGCCGCGCCCCGGACGTACGCGCGCTACGACCTCGTCACGGGCATCCTCACCGCCATCGATCCGGTCCGGGCCGCCCGCGTCTACGGCCGGCTCGCGCCGTACTTCGAGGCCGCCTATCGCGAGATCGCCCGGCCGGGTGAGCGCTTCACGCCCGTGCTGCACCAAGCCGTCCGGGAGTTGCTCGCGACGCCTGTCCCGGTCGAAGCGCCGGAGCTGAACGCGAGCGGAAGCACCTTCTTCTACGCGGACCCGGCGCTGGAGAGGCTCGCCCCGCCCCAGAAGCAACTCCTGCGCATGGGCCCCGAGAACGCCCGCGCGCTGCATCGCTGGCTCGCCGCCTTCGACCGCGCGCTGCCGGCACGGTGAGCCGAGCCCTGCCCGCGGGTCGCCGTCAAGCAGGACCGCGTCGCCGGCGGAAGTGGGCGATGACTCGGTCCGCCGCCTCGCCGCGGGCCACGTCCAGCGGGATCACATGGCCGCTCTCCCCGAGCAGCCGCAGCTCGCAGTCGGGGATGGCGGCGGCGAGGGCGCGCGCGGCGTCGTTGTCCACGGTCCGGTCCCGGCCGGCGAGCAGGACCAGCGTGGGACAGCGTACGCGGGCGGCCCACGCGCGCGCCTCGCCGGAGAGCGACCGGAGGCCCGCCAGACCGCGCGTGGAGATGGACCTCCCGCTCGGGTTCCAGCGGCGCGCGGCCGGGTCGCGCATGTCGCTTCCTCCGATCTTGGGCAGCCGCGGCAACAGGCGCTGGAAGCCGGGATGGCGGGCGAGGCGAGCCGCCGTGCGTCCGGGTTCCGCGAGCCCGACGGCCGGCGCTAGGAGGGCGAGAGCGGCGATCTCGTCTGGCCGCCCTGCCGCGAGCGAGAGGGCGAGGAGCGCGCCCATCGAGAGGCCCGCCACGCAGATCGGAGGTTGCAGCTTCGCGGCGGCCGCGCGGGCCGTGGTGAGCCAGTCCGCGGACTCCGCGTCTCGCCCGGCGTCCTCGCCGTGACCCGGCAGACAGGGCACAGCGACGGAGAAGCCGTCCTGCGCGAGCCGCGCCGCGAGGTAGACCATCTCGGCCGGGCTTCCCGTGAAGCCGTGCAGCAGCAAGCAGTGGGGAGCGCCGGACCCGAGGCGGAAGCCGGCCGCGGGATCGGAGGAGGCGCGCATCGGACCTTTCTTGACACACATGGAATCGCTCTGCTACTGCTTTCGCAGTAGGCAGTCATTGGACAGCAGCCTACCAGGCAGCCCGTTGAAGATCCTGGCTTTTTCGCTCGGCGCCGCTGTGGCGCAAAGGTTCGGATTCCTGCCTAAAGAGGTCACGGTGGGGATGAGAGACTATCGACCGCCGAAGATCGAGCCCAGGGACGGAGAACCGCGCGTCGCCGCTCCGTCGCTGCCTCCTGCGCCGCGGGTGAGACACGCCCGGCTCGTGATCGCCACCCTGCCGCTGATGTGCGCCGCCTGCATCGGGCCGGCGATGGCCCTGTCGGACCTCTCGGACGCGAAGGCGGAGATCGCTGCGGCGAAGAGCGCCGACGCCGAGAAGTGGGCGCCTTACGAGTACACCTCCGCCACGCTCTACCTCGCGCACGCCAAGGCACTGCTCGGCCGCTCCGGCAGCTACTACCAGGAGGCGTTCGAGGACGCCGAAAAGGCGGAGGACTTCGCCCACCAGGCGAAGGAGAAGGCCGAGAACCATCCGAAGGACTGACGCGTGGCCCGTATCCATCGCCCGCTCATCTGGCTCGCGGCGCTCTTCTTCACGGCCTGCGTGTCGGGTGAGCAGGTCGAGCGCCGCGACGAGGTCATCGACCACGATGTCGCGCAGGCGCGCCACAGCGGGGCTTACCGCTGCGCGCCGCGCGAGCTGGCGACCGCCGAGGCCGACCTCGCGTTCTCGCGCCACGAGCTCTCCGACGGCCACTCCACCGCAGCCGACGAGCTCGCGGACACGGCGGAGGGGGCGGCGAAGAAGGCAATCGAGCTTTCGAAGAACTGCGGGCCGAAGCAGGTGGTGATCGCAAAAGCGACGCCGAAGGACACGGACGGCGACGGCATCCCCGACGACATCGATCGCTGCCCGACGATCCCCGGACCCAAGGAGAACTTCGGCTGCCCCTGGGGCGACCGGGACCACGACGGGATCCCGGACAACCTCGACAAGTGCCCGGACGTGCCGGGCATCCCCGAGCTGCAGGGCTGCCCCGACGTCGACACGGATGGCGACGGCATTCCCGACCGCCTCGACAAGTGCCCGACCGTGAAGGGCATCCCGGAGCTGCAAGGCTGCCCCGACGTGGATACCGACGGCGACGGCATCCCCGATCGGCTCGACAAGTGCCCGACCGTGCCGGGCGTCCCGCCGGACGGCTGTCCGAAGGTCTACAAGCTCGTCGTGGTCAAGCAGGACCGGATCGAGATCAAGCAGCAGGTCCACTTCGCGACCGGCCGGTGGCGCATCCTGCCCGACAGCTATGAGCTGCTCAACGAGGTCGCGGACGCGATTCGCAGCAGCCCGAAGCTCCGGGTGCGCGTCGAGGGGCACACCGACAACGTCGGCGGCGCCTCCTTCAACGAGAAGCTCTCCCAGCACCGCGCCGAGTCGGTCGTCGAGTACCTGATCGAGCGCGGCATCGATGCCGATCGGCTGATCGCGCGGGGCTATGGCTTCTCCCGGCCGATCGCGTCCAACGCGACGCGGATCGGCCGCGCGAAGAACCGGCGCGTCGAGTTCCACATCGTGAAGACCGGCGAGAGCGACGAGTGAGCAAGCCGCCGGTGGGAGCACCACCCCTGACGTGACGCCGAACGGCGACTCCCGCGCGCCCGCGACGTTCCGGCAGGGCGTCGCCACGACGCCCGACGACATGGGCCTCACCTACCGCGTCTACGGCGACACCGGGACGTTCCTGGTCTGCGCAAACGGTCTCGGCGTCTCGACCTTCTTCTGGGAGGTCTTCGCCGCCTCCTTTGCTCCCCGCCACCGCGTCGTGTTGTGGGACTACCTCGGCCACGGACGTTCGAGCGATCCCCCTGACGGATCACGGGCGACCATCGCCGCGTTCGCCGAGGACGAGATCACGGTCATGGACGCGGTCGGCGCCGGCCAGGCGGTCCTCCTCGGTCACTCGATGGGCACGCAGGTGAACTTCGAGCTGTGCCGCCGCCACGCCGGCCGTGTGCTCGCCCTGATCCCCACCCTCGGCACCTACGGGCGCGCGGTCGAGACCTTCTTCGGACAGCCCGCGATCGCCCGCCGGGTCGCGAAGCTCGCGAGCCGGACCCTCCCGCGGCTCGAGCGCGTCCTGCCCCTGGCGATCTCGCCGCTCGTCCGCCGGGATCTGCTGGAGCGCCTGGCGCGCCTGACCCACATCGTCGATCCGCATGGCCCGCCCCTGCGCGAGTACTTCGAGCACATGACCCGGCTCGATTACCGCGTCTTCGGGAACCTCGTCGGCGACCTGCTCACCCACGACGCGGCCGACGTCCTGCCGGCCCTCCGGGTCCCGACCCTCATCATCGGCGCCGAGCGCGACCTGTTCGTGCCGATCGAGGTCGCCCGGCGCATGGCGACGATGATCCAGGGGTCCGAGCTCGAGATCCTCCCCGGCGGCACCCACGCCGCCCTCTTCGAGCAGTCCGCCCTCTTCCACGCGCGCGTGGAACGCTTCCTCGCGGAGCGGGTGGCGTGCTAGGAGGCTGGTGTCCAATGGCTGCCTACTGCGAAAGCCGAACCCTTCGCTGCGACGGGCGGCCTCGTCGCTTCGCTGCTCAACGTGCTGCAAAGAGTCCGTTTCCGCTGTTCACTCCTCGGGCGCCCGTCTCGCCTCGGTCTCGGCTTTCTCGCGACGGCACCCATTTGACACCAGCCTCCAGAGGGGGGCCGCTCGCCTGCCGGTGAGCGGAACGGAGATCGAGATGGCCACGTGTTCCTGCGGCGGCGAGAGGCTGCCGCGCTTCGATGTGCAAGGGGAGGGGTCGCATCCGGCCGCGGAGACGCGGGTCCGGATGCGCCATCTCCGGTTGGAGCTGGACCTGCTCGTCGCGCAGCGATCGATCCGCGGGCGCTGCACCGTGACCCTGGAGGCCGCCGCGCCGGGGACGACCGAGGTCTCCTTCGACGCGGTCGAGCTTGCCGTCTCGGCGGTGGAGACGATGGGGACGCCCGCCCAATTCCACGTCGAGGAGAGGAAGGTGCGGATCGAGCTGCCGCGATCGCCGGCGGCCGGAGAGGCGTTCACGGTCGCGATCGACTACGCGGCGACGCCGCGCTTCGGCCTCTTCTTCCTCGGCCCCGACGAGGGCTACCCGGACCGCCCGCGGCAGGTCTGGAGCCAGGGGGAGGACGACTACAGCCGTTACTGGTACCCCTGCCTCGACGCGCCGAACCAGAAGGCGACGACCGAGCTGATCGTGAACGTCCCGGCCGAGGACGCCGCCTTCGAGGTCGTGAGCAACGGCGCGCTTATCGAGCGGCGCGTGCTCCCGGACGGCCGCGTCCGCTGGCACTGGCGGCAGGAGTCGCCCCACAGCCCGTACCTCGTCTCGCTCGTCGCGGGCGAGATGGAGACCTGGCGCGAGGAGCGGGACGGGGTCGCCTTCGCCTACCACGTGCCGAAGGGGCGTACGGAGGACGGGCATCGCTCGTTCGACCGGACCCCGGAGATGGCCCGCTTCTTCGGGACCTTCACTGGGGAGCCATACGCCTGGGCCAAGTACAGCCAGGCCTGCGTCGCGGACTTCATCTTTGGGGGGATGGAGAACACCTCGGCTACGACTCTGACCGACCGGACGCTGCACGACGCGCGCGCGCACCTCGACTTCTCGAGCGAGCCGCTCGTCGCCCACGAGCTGGCCCACCAGTGGTTCGGAGATCTCCTCACCTGCCGCGCCTGGAGTCACGGCTGGCTCAACGAGGGCTTCGCGACCTACTTCCAGATGCTCTGGACGGAGGAGAGCCAGGGGCGTGAGGAGAGGGACGCGGAGCTGTGGACCGCAGCCGACGCCTACTTCGACGAGGACTCCTCGCGCTACCGGCGGCCGATCGTCGAAACGCACTACCACACGCCCTCCGACCTCTTCGATCGCCACCTCTATGAGAAGGGGGCGTGGGTGCTGCACATGCTCCGCGCCTCGCTCGGCGACGAGGCGTTTCGTGCCGCCATCCGCGAGTATGTCCGCGGGAACCGGCACGGGACCGTCGAGACGGTCGATCTCGCCCGCGCGATCGAGCGGGCGACCGGCCGCAACCTCGATCCGTTCTTCGAGCAGTGGATCTTCCGGCCCGGCCACCCGAACTTGAAGATCGCGGTCGAGCGCGAAGGCGCCGGCCTGCGCGTACGCGTCGGGCAGCCGAAGGGCGAGGAGCCCTTTCACCTCGACCTCGCGCTGCGCGCCGTGGGCGGCGCCTTCGACCGGACGGTGGTACTCCCCGTTCGCGGGCGCGAGGACGTGTTCGACGTCCCGCTCCCCGGCCGCGCCCGCTGGGCCGCGCTCGACCCGGAGGGCGTGGTCCTCTTCGGGGGCGAGATCGTCAAGCCTCGCGATCTCTGGGACGCGGAGCTGCGCGAGGGGCCGACCGCGGTCTGCCGCGCTCGCGCCGCCCGCGCGCTCGGGGCGGCGGTCGCGGTGGCGTCCGTGCCCGCGCTGCGCGAGGCGCTACTTTCCGATCCCTTCTGGCTCGTCCAGGCGCAGGCCGCCGCGGCGCTCGGCGCGATCCGTGGTCCGGCGGCGCTCGAGGCGCTCGGCGAGGGGCTCGCGATCCGCCACCCGAAGGCGCGCCGCGCGGTGGTCCGCGCGCTCGGCCAATTTCGCGAGAAGAGGGCGGCCGAGCTGCTCGGCAAGCCCGCCGCCGGAGACCCGTCGTACTTCGTGGAGGGACAGGCGCTTTGGGCGCTCGCCCGTACGCGCCAGCCCGGCAGCCGGGAGGCTGTCATCGCCGCGCTGGCGCGCGAATCCTGGTGCGCGACCGTCCGCGCGCTCGCCCTCGATGGGCTCGGCGAGAGCCGCGACCCGGCGGCGCTGCCGGCGGTGTTCGAGCGGGTCCGCTATGGAGAGCCGATGCAGGCGCGCGTCGCGGCCACGCGTGCGCTCGGCAGGATCGCCGAGGGCCGGCCCGAAATGGCCGAGGCGATCGACCGGCTCGTCCAACTCGTCGACGACCCGGACTTCTACGTCCGGCTCGCCGCCTGCGAGGCCATCGGCCAAGGGCGCTTCTCGCAGGGACGCGCGGCGCTCGAGCGGCTCGCCCGCCGCGACCCCAGCGGGCGGGTGCAGCGCGCCGCGCTCGAAGCGGCCGCCCGGCTGCGCGGTGAGGGGGGGCCCGGCGACGCGGGCGGCCTGCGTGCCGAGTTGGACGCCTTGCGCAGCGAGGTCGGCGCCCTGCGCGCCGAGGTCGCGAGGCTGCGGGGAACGAGCCCCCCTTGAGCGGGGCTCAACGCCGGCTTCCCCCCCGGCCGCCGTGCTCCTGCAGTGGCTCCTTGCGGCGCGCCCGTGGGTCGATTACTTTCGCGCGACCGGAGGATTCAGGAATGCACGAACGCCCGTGGGACGAGGTCTATCGCAGCCGGCCGCCCGAGGAGCTGCCCTGGTACACGCCGGCGCTCGACGCCGACTTCGCGCGGGCGCTCGATCGGCTGGAGATCGCGTCCGGGAGGGCGCTCGACATCGGCTGCGGCCCCGGCACCCAGAGCATCGGCCTCGCCGAACGAGGCTTCGAGGTGGTCGCGACCGACCTCTCGCCGGCTGCGCTCGCCGGGGCGCGCCGGCGGGCGGAGGAGCGGAAGGCCCGCCTCCAGTTCGTGGAGAACGACATCCTGAAGAACGATGTCGACGGGCCGTTCGTCCTCGCCATCGACCGTGGCTGCTTCCACGTCTTCGATCCCCCGGCGCGGCCGGTCTACGCGCGGACCGTCGCCGGACTCCTCGCGCCCGGCGGCTGGCTCTTCCTGAAGTGCTTCTCCGAGGAGCAGCCCGGGACGGAGGGACCCCATCGGCTCAGCCCGCTGGAGCTTCGCGGCGCCTTCGCCGGGGCGCTCGACGTGGTTTCGATCGATCGGTCGATCTTTGAGGGTACCATCGAGCCCCACCCGAAGGCGCTCTTCTGCCTTCTGCGCAAGCCCCTCTGACCCCATTGGCGTCCGGTCCGGTTTGGCGGTAAGAGTCTCCCCGGCGGTCGAAGCCGCCGGGACGGTGAACGTGCTCGACATCCTCAAAGCCCTGCACGAATCCGAGGTCCGGGAGAGCTGGGAGGCCACGCTCGAACTCTTGAGTCTGGATCGAGCGAGGCCCTTCTGGAAGGATCTGGGGCTGCCGCTCAAGGACCCCGACGAGGCGTTCGCGGCGGTGCGGCGGTTCATCTCCTCCCGCGAGAGCCTGGACATGGACATGACCGAGGACGACGACGAGGCGAAGCTCCTCTGGCGTTCGTGGCGATTCCTCGGAGAGCTTGGCCTCTCGCAGGGCGAGGCGGCGGTCCGGGCGCTCTGGGATTGGGCCCAGGCCTCCGGTGAAAACGAGCCCCGGTGGCACTGGATGTGGCGGATCCTGCTCTACCACCTGGGGAAGGAGACCCCCGCGGACATCGAGAGCTGGGCGATCCCCGCCAAGAAGGCGGGGCCCTTGATCGCCATCGGCGGGGAGTGGGTCCGCTGGATCGACGATCTGGAGGCACGGCTCGAACGCGCGAAGCAGGAGAAGAAGACCACCTGGGACGAGACCCGCAACTCGGAGTACCAGTTCGCGAACGACGACGACGAGGGCGACCTGTTCGACGCCCTCCAGGTCGCCCTCGAGTGGATCCCGTTCGACCGGCACTGGGCGCGTGTCGTCGCCCTGCTGTCGCCGGACGAGATGGAGGCGCTCATCCGCTGGGGCAAGGCGCGGTACGCGGACCTCCAGGACCCCGAGTCCGACGAGGAGCCCGACGAACTCGCCCTGACCCCGAAGGACGCGATCGTTCCGCTCGAGATGCGGATGCGCAATTAGAGGTGGCCGGGGGAAGCAGGGACCTCTCACCCCGGTGCTCGTCCCCGGCGGGGGAGAGGTCAGGACCAGCCGTGGTTGACCCGCGGGGCGCCCGGGCATACATCCGCGGCAATGAAGAACGAACGGGCGGCGAAGGTCCAGGCCACGCGCCAGGCGGGCGCGCGGCGGGCGCGGGCTGGAGAGGGCCGGGAGGCGCTCGGCCGGCTGCGCGACGAGTTCGCGCGGCGGGGGATCCGGCGGGTCAAGGTCGGCGGCTTCGACGTGGACGGGGTCTTCCGCGGCAAGTACCTCGCGCTCGACAAGTTTTGGGGGGCCGCGCAGGGCGGGTTCGGCTTCTGCGACGTGGTCTTCGGCTGGGACGTGGGCGACGCGCTCTACGACAACGCCAAGGTCACGGGCTGGCACACCGGCTACCCGGACACCCTCGCCCGGATCGACCTGTCCACCTTCCGGGTCATCCCCTGGGAGCCGGCGACCGCCGCGTTCATCCTCGACTTCTGTGAGCCCTCGGGCGCGCCGCTCCCGGTGAGCCCGCGCCAGCTCCTCCAGCGGATCGACGCCCGCGCTCGCGAGCAGCGGCTGCGGGTCAAGTGCGGCGCGGAGTACGAGTTCTTCTTCTTCCGCGAGACGCCGGCGACGCTGCACGAGAAGGGCTTCCGCGACCTCGTCCCCCTCTCCCCGGGGATGTTCGGTTACTCGTGGGTCCGGTCGAGCGAATCGGCCGCGCTCGTCCATGCCCTGCTCGACGGGCTCGCCGACTTCGGCGTCCCGGTCGAGGGATTCCACACGGAGACGGGCCCCGGCGTCTTCGAGGCCGCGATTGCCTACGACGACCTCCTGCCCGCCGCGGACAAGGCCGCCCTCTTCAAGACCGCGGTCAAGGAGATCGCGGCGCGCCACGGCCTCACCGCCTGCTTCATGGCGAAGTGGAACGAGGCGCTGCCGGGCTGCAGCGGCCACCTCCACCAGTCAGTCTGGGACCTCGCCGGCGAGCGGAACCTCTTTGCCGGGGAGGGCGGGCCGCACGGGCTCTCGGCGGATCTCGCTGCCTATGTCGCCGGTCAGCTCGCGCTCCTGCCCGAGCTGACGGCGCTCGCCTGCCCGACGGTCAACAGTTATAAGCGCGCGGTCCCCCATACCTGGGCGCCGACCGCCGCGACCTGGGGTGTCGAGAACCGGACTTGCGCGCTGCGCGTCATCCGACCGTCGGAGTCCGCGACCCGCGTCGAGTTTCGCGTCCCGGGCGCCGACATGAACCCTTACCTCGCGCTGGCGGCGTCCGTCGCCTCGGGGCTCTGGGGCCTTCGGACCCGGCCCGAGCTGCCCCCACCCGTGACGGGCAATGCTTATGACGACGGGAAAGCCAAGGCGCTGCCGCGCGACCTCGGCGAGGCGGCGGTGGCGCTGCGCGACGGCCGCGCCGCCCGTGATCTGCTCGGCGCCGAGTTCGTCGACCATTACGCGCGCACGCGGGAGTGGGAGTGGAACAAGTACCGGCGCGCGGTGACCGACTGGGAGCTCGCGCGTTACTTCGAGGCGGTGTGATGGCGACTTACGAGATGGCTTTCCCTACCCGCATCGTCTTCGGCGCGGGCGCGCTGGCCGAGTTGCCCGCGCGGCTCTCCGAGCTCGGCGCCGCCGCGCCGCTCGTCGTCACCGACCCCGGCGTCGTGAAGGCCGGTCTTCACGAGCCCGTCCAGGAGACCCTCTCGCGGGCCGGCTTCTCGCCCGCGCTCTTCTCCGGCGTCCAGGAGAACCCGCTGGAGGAGGACTGCCTCCGCGCGGCGGAGGCGTACCGGCGGGCGGGAGCGGATTCGGTCGTCGGCCTCGGCGGCGGCTCGGCCATGGACGCGGCCAAGCTCGTCCGGCTGCTTTCGACCCACGACGGGCCGCTCGCCCAGTATGACGACCTCGCGGGCGGAGGCCAGCGCGTCGTCCGCCCGCTGCCACCCATGATCGCGATCCCGACGACCGCGGGCACCGGGAGCGAGGTCGGGCGGAGCGCGGTCGTCACGATCGGTGAGAGGCCGGGGCGCAAGATCGTCGTCTTCGCCCCGGCGCTGATCCCCTCGGTCGCGCTCTGCGACCCGGAGCTGACGGTGGGACTGCCGGCGCGGATCACGGCGGCGACCGGCATGGACGCTTTCGTCCACTGCCTCGAAGCCTACTGCGCGAGGGGCACGCACCCGCTCGCGGACGCCATCGCGATCGACGGGCTCGCCCGGGCGGCGCGCGCGCTGCCGGTCGCGGTCGCCGAGCCGGGAAACCTCGCGGCGCGCGGGGAGATGATGACCGCGGCGCTCATGGGCGCGGTCGCCTTCCAGAAGGGGCTCGGGGCGTGCCACAGCCTCGCGCACGCCCTCACCCCCACCTGCGGAGTCGCCCACGGACTCGCGAACGCCATCCTGATCCAGCACGTTGCGAGATTCAACGCGCCGGCCGCGCCGGAGCGAATCGAGAAGGTCGCGGCAGCGATCGGCGGGCGGGGGACGGCGGCCGAGCAGATCGCCGCGCTCGTCGGCTCGCTCGGGATCCCGACGAGGGTGCGCGACGTCGGTCTCGTGGAGGCGCGGATCCCCGAGGTCGCGGCCCGCGCGCTCGCCGACGGCTGCCACGCGCAGAACCCCCGCCCGGTCGCGCTCGCCGACTTCGAGGCGCTCCTGCGCGCGGCCTGGTAGCCCGCGGGATTCCCCGGACGATGCGGCCCGGCGTTCGAGGAGGGCGGGCGAGGAGGGCGGCCGCGGAGACGACCGCCGGTCAGTAGAGCCGCAGGACCGCGGAGAGCGAACCCGCGATCGCCAGGGCGGGGCTCGTGAAGGCGAGCGCGTCGCCGACCAGGACGTTCTCCCGGGTGAGCGGCGCCGTCAAGTCCGCCGCCGCCCTCACCGCGAAGGGACCCGCGATCGTCCACTCGCCCAGCAGCCGCGCCCCGGCCGCGGCGTAGAACGCCGCGCGGGGCGTCGACCCGGGCAGGCCGGACGCGGCGGCCGTCTCCGACCCGACGAGCGCGAGCGCGCAAGCTCCGAAGCCGCCGGCCCGGAAGCACGGCGCGATCTCGCCGGTGAGCAGCGCGGTGGAGACGTTCCCTCCTCCGAAGGACGCGGAGGCCGGCCAGTCGGCGCGCCCACCGAGCATGAGCGCGAAGCGCGGGAAGCGTAGCGTCAGGTCGAGCAGCGCCCCCGGGTTGAGCCGCGGCGCAGCGCCCAGCGCGCCCAGCGCGCCCAGGCTGGCGGTCAGCTCGGGTGGCGGGGCCGCCGGGCGCGGGGGCGCGGGCGGCGGGGCCTGGGCCTCGCAGACCGGGGCGGGGGCCGCGGGTGAGGCAGGAGCGGCGGGAGCCGGCGCGACGGGAGCCCTCGCGGCCAAGCGGACGGGATCGATGGCGGTCGCGAGCGCGAGCGCGAGAGCCTCGGTCAGGTCCTCGCAGCCGCCGGCCATCACGGCGAGGGTCCGCTCGCCGAGGAAGGTGCCCCGCGCGTCGCGCAGCGTCAGCCGTGCCGAGAAGCCGTTCGCCTCCGGGGTGATCGAAAGCTCGACCTCTCGGTCGGGCGCGGCTCTGCCCGCGAACGGGTCGTAGCCCAGCAGGGCCGAGATCGCGCCCTCGAGCGCCGCCTGCGGGACGCACGCCTCCGCGCCCGCCCGCGAGAATGCGATCCGCACGTGCGCAGGCGGCGTCGGGGCGCACAGGAGCCCCGCGCAGAGAAGAGAGGGGAGAGCGGCCATCGGGGCGGGATCCTCATATCACAGCCGCGGGCGCGGCCAGGCTCACCTACCCGGGCGCCTCGGGCTGCGGAGAAGACGCCCTGGCGGGGCACCCGTCGTCGATCCGAAGCCAACCCGCCGTCGGAGCGGGGCGCCCGTGGGTTCGGAGGTCCGTCCCTGTAGCGCGGCCAATCATCGCCGTAACCCAACACGGCGGAAGGGCCGTCTTTGGTCTTCGATGATTCAGCCCTCCAAGTCCGCAGAATTTCCGGAACCCCCCTTCCCCCCGCCCTCTCCCTCCATCGCCCTGTACCTTTTGGACGGATCCGGGGGGGAAGGAAGCCAATCGGCCCGTCGGTCAGTTCGACCGACGCGACGCTTGGGCTCCGCGCAAACCCTGCGCCATTTCGCGATCCATGTGAGCCGTTAAAGCAAAAACCGGCAAGCCTTGCATTTATCGTGACTGAAGGCTATCCAGACAGCCCATGCGCTCCCTCATTACCTCGGCTGCCATTCTCCTGGCGGCAGTGTCGTGTCTCTCCTGCGGCTCCGGCCCGGGTAGCAGTTGCCTCGAGGACGTCGACTGCGTGAAGGGGGAGGCCTGCGTCGGCGGCGTTTGCCAGCAGCTCATCCACGGGGCCTGTCGAACTGCCGCGGACTGCCCTTCGGGTGAGTTCTGCCCCTATGGTCAGTGCATCTCCGATTGCAGTCTGTCGGGCTGCCTCGCCGGCGAGACGTGCGATCCCGCGACTCATCTCTGCGTGCAAGTCGATGCGCCCGGCGGCCCGGCGAGCTCGTCGGGGAACGTGGCCACGAGCAGCGGCGGCGTGGGAGACGGCAACGGCGGGAGCGGAGGCGTCCCCGTCGGGGGGGCGTCGGGAGGCTCATCCGGCTCGGAGACCTCTGGGAGCGGTTCGGGGAGCGGGGGCGGCGGGGAGTCGAGCGGCGTCACGGGCGGGTCGAGCGGAACGACTTCAGGCGGTTCGGGCAGCGTCACGAGCGGGACGAGCGGGACAAATGGGACGAGCGGAACGACCTCCGGTGGCTCCAGCGGTGGTTCGAGCGGGACGAGCGGGACGACCTCCGGCGGCTCCAGCGGCTCCAGCGGTGGTTCGAGCGGGACGACCTCTGGCGGCTCGAACGGATCCTCGGGCAACGGTTCCGGCAGCTCCGGCTCGGGCTCTTCGAGCGGATCCGCCTCCGGCAGCTCCGGCTCCGGCAGTAGCTCGGGTACCCCGCAGTGTACGCCCGACACCTGGAGCAACTACGCTCACGCCTTCTTTGACAACAACTGCACCCAGTGCCACTCGTATTTCGACAGCTACTCGAGCGTGCAGGGTGACTCGTCGCGGATCGAGCAGAAGCTCCAGGACGGCTCGATGCCGCCTTACGGAGGGGTGAGCAGCCAAGACGTTCAGCGCATCACGACTTGGATCAATTGCGGAATGCCCCAGTGACGCTGCCCCGAACCCAGGGGCTTCCATCCAGAATGATGCTCATCGCCGCGGCGCTGGCCGTCGCGAGCGCCCTGCCTGCCGCCGCGCAGGAGGACGACGACCTCGACTCGTTGCCGATGCCGACGTCCCATCACGTCGTCCGGCCGTCCGGGAAGGCCAGTCCCGAGACCCCATTACCGGCACCGGCCCCCGCGGCGCCGCCTTCCGCGCCGAAGAGCGACGATGTGTCCACGGAGAAGCCGGCGCCATCGGTCAAACGGGTGCGGCATCGGCATGAGCCGAAGAAGAGGCGACGGCACGCGAAGCGCGAGCGCCATCATCGACAGAAGGCCGCTCCTCCGGCGCCGCCACCGCCGTCACCGGAGGAGGCGATCCCCGAGCCCCCCCGGCACGTCGTTCAAGGCGCCGCCGGAGCCGAGGCGGGTGAAGAGGCCCCGGCCACCTTGCCCGTTGGATCCGGCGAGGCGAGGCGTCCCGAGGCCGCGCAATCCGGCATGGACTTCGACCTGCTGCCGCAGAGCCAGCCGACCGCATCCGCCGCCACGGACGTCGAGAAGAGGATCAAGCGCCGCCGCACGATGCTCCAGGTGCACCAGGGCTTTGGCATCGCCACCGCGGCGCTGATGGCGGGAACGGTCATCACTGGACAGCTCAACTACAGCGACCGGTTCGGTGGGGGCGGCAGCAGCGGCCGGTTCGAACTCCTGCACGACGGCCTCGAGGCGGCCACGACCGTCAGCTTCGCGACCGCTGGCCTGCTCGCGCTGCTCGCCCCCGTTCCGTTCGACCGCGAGAAGGAGGGGGTCGACACCGTGACGGTCCATAAGTGGTCGATGCTGGTGGCGACGATCGGCATGGCCTCGGAGATTCCGCTCGGCATCTACACGGTGTCGCGCGAGGGGTACGTCAACCAGGGGACGATGGCCTTGACGCACCTCGTGGTTGGTTACGTGACCGCGGCGGCGCTCGCGACCGGCGCGACCGCGCTCTTTTTCTAGACAGACCGGAGACCCCATGATCCTCTCGCTCGCCGCCGCCCTCGTCCTCGCCTCCCCTCAGACCTGGACTCTCGACGCCTCCCGCTCCCAGGTGAGCTACCAACTTGTTCACAAGCTCCACCAGTTCACCGGGACGGATCACCGGCTTCAGGGAAGAGCGCGGGTGCTCCCCGATGGGACGGTCCAGGTCGAGATCCGCGGCCAGGTCAAGGACTTCGATTCCGGCAACTCCAACCGCGACGAGCACATGCTCGAGACGGTGGAGGCCGAGAAGTTTCCGGAGGTCTTGGTCAGGGCGCTCATGAAGGGATTGGTCGCCTCTGGAACTCGGGATGGGACAGCCCGGGTCGAGGCCAAATTGCACGGCGTGAAGCAGACGGAGGACGTGCCGCTCACGGTCAGCTTCCCGACGCCGGGCGCGGCCCACGTGACTGGCGTCTTCAACGAGAGCGTCGAGGGGTTTGGCATCAAGCGCCCCACGCTGCTGTTCATCCCCATCAACGACGCGATGAAGATCACCGTCGACATCTGGTTCAACCGTGACGGCGCGTAAGCTGGCGTTCTTCTTCGTCTTCGCCGGGGGTTGCTCCGACGTCGCGGGTTGGAGCGGCACCCCGGATATGTGGCCAGGCCAGGACTGCATGGCGTGTCACTCCGCGGGGGGCCTTGCGTCCGGGCGGCAGTGGACGGTTGCTGGCACGGTCTTTCCTGCCCCCGACGCACCGCCCGACGCAGGCGTCGCGAACGCCGAGGTCCTGGTCACCGACGCCAACGGCACCGCCCTCACCCTACTCACCAACTCCGCGGGCAACTTTTACACCGCCGAAACGCTGCAGCCACCGATCCACGTGGAGGTACAGTACGGCGGCAAGCGAATGCGGATGGCGGAGCCGCCCCCCGCCACCGGTCCCGGCGGGACGGCGGTTTCCTGTAATGCCTGCCATGTCTTGCCGCCGCCGCAGGTCCCGCCGGTCGCGAACTTCCTGCCGGCCCCAGGCCGAATCTTCGTGCCGATCGAGAGCGACGGAGGCTCCGAATGAGTATGGCTGCCCGAAGCGGCGGGTGGATCGCCGCGTTGCTCCTCGGCTGTTCGGCTCCGCCCGTGCAATCAGGGATCAACCCCGTTGACGGCTGCGCTACGGACCAGGACTGCCCGAGGGGCTATCACTGTGCCGGCGGCGGATGCCAACTCTTCCCCCGGCCGTGTCTCGTCGACCCGCAGTGCGATCCCGGCCAGAGCTGCCAGAAGGGCAACTGCCTACCCGCGAACCACGGCTTCTGTGAGCCCTGCGCGACGACCGCCGATTGCGCCTCAGGGGGCCTCTGCCTTTCCTTCCCTGACGGCGGCGACTATTGCAGCGAACCCTGCGGGAAGGCGTGCAGCGCCGCCCAGGGGCAGTGCGTCGTCGCGACGGACGCGCAAGGGAATGACGCGGGCGAGACGTGCGTCCCGGAGAGCGGGGTCTGCGCGAACACGCCGGGCGGGCTGGACGGCGGTGTTGTAGGCGGATAACGTCCCGAGCGTGGAGTTCCCCGCGACGATCAAGCGGCTCATCGATGGCCAATGGCTGGTCCGCTCCCTGGGCACCGTTGCCGGTGATGTCACCGTCGTGGGCGAGACGCGTGAGCAGGCGCTCGAAAAGGCCCGTCTGGAGATTCGCTACCGGGTCGAGTGGTGTCCCTGCTCGGCCGTCAGCGGCGAGTTCGTCGATCTCGTCGTGACTGATTCCAGGGATAGCCGATGGGCCGGCAGCGTTTTCTGAGCCAGGCCTTCTCGCTCCCGACGGAGCGGGACGCTCACCCGTCGTCCGTGGCGGACAGGCCGTCAGGGCCGGAGCGAGGGGTCGGGAGCCCCCTCACCCTGGTCACCGCGCGTGGCGAAGGGGCGCGGGTGTTCACCGCTCGGACGGGGGATGGTCACCTCGTCGAGTTTTCGGAGACGTTCGAGGCCGGGCAGCGTGTGCTGTCGGTCGCTACGCTCCTCGGGTGCCCCGCCCGGTGCGCCTTCTGCGACGCCGGGGGCCATTACGAAGGGCGGCTCACGGCGTCGGAGATCCTCGATCAAGCCGACTGGCTCATCGAGCGAGCGCGTGCGGCGGAGACCGCCTCCACCGGCTCCAACATCGAGCTTCACCTTACCCGCATGGGCGAGCCGTCGTTTAATCCCGATGTGCTCGTCGCGTTGCGGGCCCTGCTCGGTCGGCACGCCCTGCCCGATCTCGGGGTGGTCGTCTCGACGATCGCGCCGGCGCAGACCGAACGTTTCCTGGAGGCGCTCATCGGGCTCGCGTCGCTCTACGCCCCGGGGAGGCTGCGGCTCCGAATCTCGCTGCAGACGACCGACGAGGTTGCGCGGTCCCGGCTCGTGCCGGTCCGAACGCAGGGGCTGGCGGAGGTCGCCGCATACGGGGAACGCTTCGCCGCGGCGAGCGGATCCAAGGTGACACTCGTGTTCCTGGCCGCGGAGGGGCTGCCCATCGACGCGAGGGCGATCTCACGGCGGTTCTCACCGGCCTTCTTCCGTGTTCGCCTGCAGGCGCTCCTTCCGACCGTGGCGGGCCAGCACAGCGGCCTTTCCGCCTTGACGGCCGTCGGCGATGCGGCGGCACTCGAAGGGCTGGCCGGCGGGTTCCGCGAGGCCGGCTACGAGGTGGAGGCCGTGCCGGGAAGCGTCGCGGAGGTCGCGGCGGGCGCCGGTTGCGGGCAGTACGTTTCGGGGGGCCGCGAGCAGCTTCGGCCGCGGCGAACCGCCGGCGTCACGCGGTAATCAAAGGCCGAGGAGGCGGCGTAGGAGGCCGCCGCCTTTGTTCCGCACCGTGCGCTGGTTCTCCCGGCAGCGGCAGCGCCGCTCGGGGGCCACGCCGGCGAGCACCTGTTCGACATGGCGGCCGCAGCCGGAGTAGGTGGGCTTGCCGCAGCGGCGGCAGGTGACACGCGTGCACATGGGGATTGGGTCTCCTGAGCGAGGGTCAGGGAAGGGAGAGCCAGACGGCGGCCGGAGGGTTCGCTATCCCGGGATCTCACGGCGCCGGAAGGCATGGGCCATGGCCGAGCCGACGCGGAAGCTATTCGCCATGATGGTCAGCGTCGGCGGCACCCCGCCGGGGTTCGGGATGAAGCTGCCGTCCACGACCCAGAGGTTCCTGACCTCGTGGCTGCGGCAGTCGGCGTCGAGCACCGAGGAGTTCGGGTCCTTCCCGAACCGGCAAGTCCCGTACTGGAGGATCATCGACTCCGCGAAGGGGTAGGGCGACCAGGTTTCGTCGGGTCGGAGGGCCATCAGGATCTGCATCCCCTTCTCGTGGACCGCCTCGGCGGCGAGCAGGTCATACCGGTGATGGGCGAGCGTGATCCGCGCCGAGGGAACACCCCAGCGGTCGCGCACGTCCGGATCGATGGTGACGTGCATCTCCGCGTTGGGCAGGCTCTCGCAGAAGCTCTCGAAAGAGAGGTTCACCGCGCCGCGGATGCGCCGGCGCAGCCGCTCCTTGAGCTGCACGCCGAAAGTGAGGTCGCCCGCCCCGCTGATCGCCTGGACTTCGGCGTTGCCGATGGGGTTCCTATGGGCGAGGAGGAAGCTGAGCGTTCCGCCCGTCGGGCTGTCCGGGGTCGGATCGAAGTAGAAGTCCTGGACGCAGCGGTGAACGAACGGCTCCTGACTCGACAACCACGGACGTGCCCCGAGCTGCTTCTCCAGGTCGAAGCGGGCGAAGCCGTCGCGATGGTTCGAGAAGGTCAGGTTCCTGCCCACCTGGCCGTTCCCGTTGCCGAGGCCGTCCGGGAAGAGTGAGCAGCGGGAGTTGAGGAGGAGGCGCGCCGACTCGATGGCGCTGCACGAGACCACGACGGCTCGCGCCCGGGCCCGCTGCGTCTTGCCGTCCGCGTCGAAATAGAGGACGCCCGTCGCGCGGCCCTTCCCATCGGTCTCGACCTGGTAGGCCATACAGCGCGGCCGGATCTCGCAGCGCCCGGTGGCCTCAGCGAGCGGCAGCACGGTCTCGGCCGTGCTGCTCTTGGCACCGTTTTCACAACCGTAGGAACCGCAGAGCGCGCAGTAACTGCAAATGCCGCGGCCGGGGAGCGCCGCCATCGGGCGGCTCAGGATCGCGCGGGGCAGCGGGAAAGCGTGATAGCCGAGCCCGGCGCAGGCCCGGTCGATCTCCTTCGCGATGGGGTGTTCGTCGAGAGCGGGGAAAGGGAACGGCCCGCTCCGCGGCTCCTCGAAGGGGTTGACGCCCGCCGTACCCGAGACTCCGACGATCTCTTCGACGCGATCGTAATAGGGCGCGAGGTCGCCGTACGAAATTGGCCAGTCGATGATGTCCGCGCCGTCGACGTCCCCGAGCCGGCTGTGGAGCTTGAAATCCTCGGGCTTGAGCCGCAGGAAGAAGCCGCTCATGTGGACGGTGCCGCCGCCGACGCAGGAGGCGATCCAGCCCTGCTTGCTCCGCACGGGCTTTCCCCCCCCGTAAACGAGCACGTGTGGCTCGTCGCCCTCGTAGGGGACGAAGAAGTTCTCCCGGCAGATCTTGATCTCGTCGTGGATGAGATCCCCGCGGGAGTAGCGCGGCCCCTTCTCCAGTACGAGCACCCGGGCGCCGGCGCGTGCGAGCTCGTAGGCGAGCGGCCCCCCACCGGCGCCGCTGCCGATGACCAGGACATCGTGAACGTCTGGGAAGGCCAAGCGACTCTCCTATTCGCAGCGCGGATTCGGGCAAGGCGCGTCGAACCCGATGATCTTCCAGCCCCCCCGGTCGCGATTGCCCCCGTATGCGGGGTCGCAAAGGACGCCCTCCACCGTCAGCACCAAGAGCTGGCGGACAAACCTGTAGCCATCGTCGCCTCCTTCGGCGGCGAGCGAGGCCAGCGCCACGTCCTGGCTGGCCGGCTCGAGATCCAGGAAGTGCGCGCCCTGGCGCTTACGGCTCCAATCGACGAGAAGGGCGAGGCCCTTCTTGAGCTTACGCCGGACGCGGCGCGCCCTCGGACCCGGGCGGGAGAGGCGCCGGTCGATGTAGTCCACGGCACCGAGCCGCGTCGCGCCGGGATCGGCGTCCGCAGGGAAGATGCGCTCGCAGGCTGCCTCGCAGACCGCCAACTCCTCTGCGCCGAGCGCGCGGCCCGGGGCCCGGCCCTGGATGTGGCCGCGGGGATGGGACTTCCGGCTGCAACCATACGCGGCGATCGCTCCGCCCGCGGCCCCCAAAAATGCCCGTCGCGTCAAGGGGCTTCCCGGCATCCGTCGCGTCTCTCGCCGCATGGCGGTGAACTCTATCCGACGCCGACTCGCGCGGCAACGTGCGGTGAATGAACCACCCGCTGGTCGCGTCGGTCTCTCGTGGAGACCTTGACCGGGGAAGAAGTGGCCGAGCTTCTTGACAGGAATACGATCGGGCTGCTACCGATACCCATGGTGGGCGACATGCCCCGCTGCGGTTGCCCGAAAGGAAATCGCCGATGAAGTGCTTGCGTTACGCTCTGCTGGCCGTCCTGACCTCGTCTTCTTCTCTGGCGTTCGCACAGGCGGCGCCCATGCCGTCCGCCCCGCCGGCCGCCCCGCCGGCCGCGGCGAACGCCGGTCCGCCGGCCATCGTCACAGACTGGGATCAGCACCACCCGGACGCGGCCCGCGCCCTGGGCGATTGGGTCCACCAGCACCCAGCGGGCGCCCGTCGGGTCTTCAAGTGGGATCGCCGCCATCCCCTGCGCACGAAGGCCTTAGTCGCCTGGGCGGCCGACCATCCGGGCCAGCGGTTCGAGGACTTCGCGGCGAGCCACGCCGACTGGCCGGTGCTGGACCGGTTCATGCGCGCCCACCAGGACGCGATGGACGGCCTGATTGTATGGATTCAGGCCAATTCCAGTGCGGCCCGCGAGCTGGTGCAGGTCCCGCGCGGCCTCGCCTGGGTCGGCTTCCACGTCTACCGCCCGCTCTGGGCGCCCGCCGGGGAAGAGGCTCCCGGGGCAGACGCCGTCCCCGAGGACAAGTGACATGAGCGTGACCCATCGTCTTCTTCCCGGCGCCGCCATCCTCGCGATGGCCTTCGGTACCGCCTGCGGTTCGCCCAGGCCGACGGTCTCCCGTACCTACCGCTGCGAGTCGGACGGCGGCTGCACCGTGACCGTGTCCGGCAGGCAGCAATACTACCCTTACGGAGTCATCGTTCCCGTGGCGTGTGCGGGCGTCGTCTTCGTGGGCTGCGGCTGCGGGCCGGTCGTCGTCGGACCTGCCTGCGGGCCGGGCGTCGTCGTTTCCTGCGGCGCGTGCGGTGGCGCCTGCGGCGCGGCGGTCGCCGCTTGTGGCGCCTCGTGCGGCGGTGGCGCCTGCGGTGGCTGCGGCGGCGGCGGCGGCTGCGGCGGCTGCAGTTAGCCGAGACTCGCACGAGGTCCGGGGCTGGGAGGGGGCGGCCGCGGGCCTGAGCCGGTAAACCGTTCAGGGTAGGGCGCGAAAAGCCGTCGAGCCGGGGCGAGGTCGCGTAGCCAGACAACGGGGGAAGACCTTCGCCCGGATCGTCGCGCCCTGAAGCCGTCTCAGGCGGTTGGCCCCCCGCGGCCCGCCCGCCGTTACCCCGTCTTATCGGCGTTCGAGACCGCAGCCGAGAAGGGCGAGCGAGAGCGACGACGGACAGGCGGGCTTAAAGCCCATCCTCCCGAGTTGTCGTAAGGGGGGGCAAGGCTCCCGCAGGGAGGGGTGAGCAGCCCCCCGGTCGTTGCAGGGGTGGCAAGCCCCCCTGCGCGAGCGGGGGATCGGACGCCGCAGCAACCGGACCGTAAATAAGACGAAGTTAAGGCGAGGCGTTCGTGAGGCCGGGCTTGGAGGTCGCCACTTCCGTCGATTGGGCCGGCTGTTCCGACCGGACCGTCACGTCGCGGATGGTCGGATGGGCCTCACCGATGAGCAGGTGGATGATGCCCACCACGTCCAGGCTCAGGCTGACGAAGTATCCGGCCCCGATCGGGCCCGGCGCGGTCACGTGCGAAAGCTCGATGGGCGACGTATTGAACTGGTAGCAGGCCCCGTTGCCGCCGCTCACCGATGAGGTGCACGCCGGCGCCGAGGTGGCCGGCGTCCGTGTCAAGGCTAGGTGGGCCCCCGCGTCGATCGACCCGATCCATTTGAGGCCGATGCCGCCGCCGATGAAGTAGTTCTGGTCGGGCCGTTCCGTGAACGGGATGATCACGGTCGGCAGGCGGAGCAGCGAGGCCCAGGGGTCGGAAAGGTTCGTGAAAGAGAGCGGGATCAGGCTCGCGGAGACGCCACCCAGGAATCCTTCGGTCGGCGTCATCTGGAGCTGCTGCTCCCCCACCCGGCCGAGGAGCGCGGGATGATCCGGGAGGCCTGCTGAATAGACAACCGCCACACCCAGCGAGAAGTAATCGCGGGGGACCGGCTGGAAGTGGTCGGTCAGGATCTCGCGCTCCTCCGGGGCGGCCGAGGGGGCCTCCCCAAGGTCGAAGAGCGGGGACGCCTCCTTGAGCACGCGGAGCTGATAGATGTCCGGCGCGGAGAAGATGCCGTTCGCCGGGAAGCGGCCCAGGTGGACTCGCTCGGGCTCGGTGCTCGCAGGGAAGGAGAGGGCGGCGCGCAGGAACTCGACGTCGCGGCCGAATCGACCGACGGCGAGGGCGGCCGCGTCGGCGTCCACGATGACCTTGCGCGCCGCTGCCTCGGCGGCGCCGAGCTTCGCGACGACCTCGCGGGCGGCGGCGTCCTGCTCCTGCGGGGACGAGGGGGTGAGGGCGAGGTTGAGCACGGCTTCCTTGGCCGGCTCCCGGGCGGCGAAGAACGCCTTCACCTCGCCGGCGAAGGGCCGGAGCCCCTCGAGAAGCTTCTCGCCGGGGCCCTTGCCCGCGCACAGCTTCACCACCGCGTCGCGAAGCTTGCCCTCGTGCACGCGGTCAACCGAGATCGAGCAGACGAGGTCGACGCGCTCGGCGGCGGTCTCGACCTTCCCGAAGCTCCGGTGAATCTCATGAAACGCTTTCACGAAGGCGGGCGTGACGAGGCTCTGGTAGCGCGCTTCCATCGCGTTGGCCTGGAGCAGGTCACGGCTCTCCGCCGTCGGGGCCGGAGCTGGCGCGGCGCGACCCTTCGCCTCCGCGGCCTCGCCCTGGGCGGCCTCGACGGGCTGGAGGTGGGAGAGCGCCTCGCCGACGCTCTCCGGGGAGGTCGCGAGGTCGTGGAGCGCCTCGGCGTAGCCCTGGATGACGGCAAGCTGGTGGCGCAGCATGTGCTTGTGGCCATGGGCCGTGCCGGCGCCGCTCGGGTAGTAGAGCCGGTACCGGTAGGGCGAATCCGGGTCCGACGCCGGGAGTTGCAAGACGACCCGCTGGTGGGACAGCGGCTCCTCGTCCGTCGAATCCTCGCCGAGGCAACGCACGAAGCGGCCGTCGGGTTGGACCAGGATCGTGAAGGTCCTGGGCGACTTGCTGGCGTTGGCCTGGCAGGGATCGGCCGCCTGCGCGAGCCCCATCGAGAACGTCATCCCTAGCACCGCGAGAACCGAGGTCATGAATAGCCTCCCGCGTGCGCTCGCGCGCACGCTTGGTCAATCGTCAATCATCAAACCGCTGTCTCCGCCAAAAATGCACGCGCTTCGCCTACCAGACCCGAACGATCGGCCGGTACGCGTACGGGTGATAGACGTACGGGCGGTAGATGTAGGGGTGGTACACATAGGGCCGATAAACGGGGACGACCGGCCGATACACGTACGGGTGATAGACCCAGGGCCGGTAGACCACCACCTGGGCCCGCGCCGGGCGGGCGGGCGCGAGCGCGAGCCAGCCCGCGAGCAGCCCCGCCGCCAAGAAGCCATGCTTGATGATGCTCTTCATAGGCCGCCAGACTAACGCCCTTCGCGAGAGAAGATCAAGGATCTCGTCGTTCCTCGCGCGCTCGGGCGTGGCAACGAGTATAGTGGCCCTCAATGGCCGTGCGAAAGCCTCTCCTGCCCGGGGGGCCCGGCGCCGGCTCCTCGCGCCGGGAACTGCTCGGGAGCCTCGTGGCCCTGGCACTCGGCGACGCGGCCTGCCGCAGGCTCGGCTTCCCGCGCCAAGTCCGCCGGGAGGGCGCCCGCTTCGCAGGATTCCCGATCTGGCGGGTCGACAGCTTCCTCACCCCGACCTCGGACTTCTTCGTCCGCGACCACTTCGGGGTGCCGGCGGCCGCGCACCACCTTCACCCCTGGACCCTCCGCGTGGAGGGCGACGTCGACCGGCCGTTCACGCTCTCGCTCGAAGAGCTCGCCCGCGAGACGCCGGTCGAGCTGCCCGTGACGCTCGAATGCGCGGGCAACGCCGGCCGCAACGGCGTCGGCTGGCCCGGCGCCGGTCGCGCGTACGGCGGCGCGAGCAGCGCGCTGTTCCAGGGCTTCCCCATCGCGCCGCTGCTCGCGCGGGCGGGCGTGCGGCCGGGCGTCGTCGAGGTTGTCTTCGAGGGCGCGGACGAGGGCACGGAGCGGGGCGACGCGCGTGCGCGCACGTTCGCCGAGGCCGTGCCGCTGGAGGCGGCCCTGGCCCCCTCGGCCATGCTCGCCACGCGGATGAACGGCGCCCCGCTGCCCGCTCTACACGGAGGACCGGTGCGGGCGCTCTTCCCGGGCCGCTATGCGACGGATTCGGTCAAGTGGCTCGCGCGGATCCGGGCGATCGACCAGCCGTTCGACGGCTACTACGCGACCCGGCGCTACCGGCGGGCCTCGCCCGCGGACCCGGTGGGCAGGCCCGTCGGCGAGCTGCGCGTCCAGTCGGAGATCGCGCATCCGCGCCCTGGGGACAAGCTGCCCGCGGGACTCGCGGTCGACGTGCTCGGCGTCGCCTGGGGCGGCCATGGGGGCGCCGCCCGGGTGGAGATCAGCGTCGACGGTGGCCGCTCCTTCGCGTCGGCGACCTTCCTCGACCCGGCCAACCCCTTCTGCTGGCGCCGCTTCCGCTATACCTGGATCCCGAGGGTCCCCGGGCCGCGTCTCGTCCTCGCTCGGGCGACCGACGCGGGCGGCACCAGCCAGCCGTTCGCCTCCGACGAGGATCTCGGCCTCGGGTACAGCATCTCCGGCCCGGACCGGATGGAGTACGAGAACAACTCGGCGCCGATCGTGCCGGTGACCGTGGGCTGAGCCCATCTCTTCAACAGGACGGCGCGGCGGGGCGGAGAAGACGCGCAGCCCCGGGACGCGCGGTCGCCGTCCGGGGGCTTCGGCCGGAGCACCCTCCAGTGGCCGCGGCTCGGCTTCGAGGGCCGCCGCTGATTCACCCGCCCCTACTTGGAGGCGGGCCCTTCGCCGGGGGCCGGCTCGCCCGCTGGCGCCAAGTCCGAAGCGCCCGGCAGCTTCGCCGGGGCGATCGGAGCCTGGGAGGCCGGGCGCCCGTCTCGATTCGGTCTCGGCTTTCTCGCGACGGCACCCATTGGACACGGGTCTCCTGGACCACCGCTCCCTGCGTCCCGTTCGGATCGACGGCCTGAAGACCCGGAGATCCACCAAGGGTGATCGCCCGGAGTTGCCTCTTGCCCCGGCCGGTCCCCGTGATCGCCTTGGTGCCCTGCGCCCTTCTTCGCGGCGAGCGCCTTCTGCACCGGTGATCGTCCACCACCCGAGGAGGCGGGCGTCCATCGCGCTCGGAGGTCACTCCCGGTTGTCACCCGCCGTTCCTGCGTTAGGTTAGCGTCACCATGAAGACGGACAAGCTCACGCTCAAGGCGCAGGAGGCCGTCCAGGAGGCGCAGACCCTCGCGCGGCGGCAGGAGCAGCAGGCAATCGAGCCGGAGCACCTAGCCCGCGCGCTCCTCGACCAGGACGAAGGGATCGTCCGCCCGCTGCTCGCGCGCATCGGCGCGGACGCCAAGCTGGTGGGCGCCCGGATCGACGAGGACCTGCGCCGCCTGCCGCAGGTCGCGGGCGGAGAGCCGTACCTCTCGCAACGGCTGCTCAAGGTCCTCGATCGCGCCAAGGACGAGGCTTCGAAGCTGTCGGACGAGTACGTCTCGACCGAGCACCTCCTCCTCGGCCTCGCCGCCTCGCCGCCGGGCCCGCTCGGCGGGGGCATCGCCGAGGTCCTGAAGTCGTCGGGCGTGACCCGCGCCCGGATCCTCGCGGTCATCGGCGAGGTCAGGGGCGGCGCCAGGGTGACGAGCGACAACCCGGAGGCGCAGTACGAGGCGCTCCAGAAATACGCGCGGGACCTCACCGATCAGGCGCGGGCCGGCAAGCTCGACCCGGTGATCGGCCGCGACGAGGAGATCCGCCGGGTGATCCAGGTCCTGTCGCGGCGCACAAAGAACAACCCGGTCCTGATCGGCGATCCGGGCGTCGGCAAGACGGCGATCGTCGAGGGGCTCGCCCGCCGGATCGTGGACGGCGACGTGCCGGAAGGGCTCAAGAAGAAGCGGCTGCTCGCCCTCGACCTCGGCGCGCTCGTCGCCGGGGCCAAGTACCGCGGCGAGTTCGAGGAGCGACTCAAGGCCGTGCTCAAGGAGGTCACGCGCGGGGCGGGCGAGATCCTCCTCTTCATCGACGAACTGCATACCCTCGTCGGGGCCGGCGGGGCCGAGGGTGCGATGGACGCGGGCAACATGCTCAAGCCGGCCCTCGCCCGCGGCGAGCTGCACTGCATCGGCGCGACGACGCTCAACGAGTACCGGAAGGTCGAGAAGGATCCTGCGCTCGAACGGCGCTTCCAGCCGGTGGTCGTCGGCGAGCCGTCGGTCGCCGACACGATCAGCATCCTGCGCGGGCTCAAGGAGCGCTACGAGATCCACCACGGCGTGCGCATCCAGGACGCCGCGCTGATCGCCGCCGCCCAGCTCTCGCAGCGCTACATCGCCGACCGGTTCCTGCCGGACAAGGCCATCGACCTCGTGGACGAGGCGGCGAGTCGGCTGCGCATCGAGATCGATTCGATGCCCTCCGACGTGGACGAGGTGCGGCGCAAGATCCAGCAGCTCGAGATCGAGCGCCAGGGGCTGCGCAAGGAGGTGGACCCGCTCTCCCGCGGTCGGCTCGCCGAGATCGAGAAGGAAGTGGCCGCGCTGCGCGAGCGGTTCGCGGGGCTGGAGGCCCACTGGAAGTCGGAGAAGGCGGCCATCCAGGCCATCCGCGCGGTGAAGGCGCGCATCGAGGAGGAGAAGGCCGCGATGGCCGAGGCGGAGCGGCGGGGCGAGCTGGACCGGGCCGCGGAGCTGAAGTTCGGCCGGCTCCCCGCGCTGGAGAAGGATCTCGCCCGGCAGAACGAGAAGCTCGCCGGGCTCCAGAAGGATCGCAAGATGCTCAAGGAGGAGGTCGACGCCGAGGACGTCGCGGCGGTCGTCTCCAAGTGGACCGGCATCCCGGTCGCGAAGCTGCTCGAAGCCGAGATGCAGAAGCTCGTCCACATGGAGGAGCGACTCGGGGAGCGGGTGGTCGGGCAGGCCGAGGCCCTCCGCGCCGTCTCCGACGCCGTGCGCCGCGCCCGCTCGGGCCTCCAGGACCCGAACCGCCCCATCGGCTCGTTCCTCTTCCTCGGCCCCACCGGCGTCGGGAAGACCGAGACCGCGAGGGCGATCGCCGAGTTCCTCTTCGACGACGAGCAGGCGATGGTCCGCCTCGACATGTCCGAATACATGGAGAAGCACGCGGTCGCGCGGCTCATCGGGGCGCCGCCCGGCTACGTCGGCTACGAGGAGGGCGGCCAGCTCACCGAGGCGATCCGGCGCCGGCCCTACGCCGTCATCCTCCTCGACGAGATCGAGAAGGCCCACCGCGACGTCTTCAACGTCCTGCTCCAGGTCCTCGACGACGGGCGGCTCACCGACGGCCAGGGGCGCACCGTCGACTTCCGCAACGCCGTCGTGATCATGACGAGCAACCTCGGGAGCGACGAGCTGCAGCGGCTCTCCGGGGCGGGCGAGGCGGATGGGGTGCTGCGGCGCGCGGCCCAGGAGGCGCTGCGCGAGGCGTTCCGGCCGGAGTTCGTCAACCGGATCGACGAGACCGTGGTCTTCGGGCCGCTCTCCCGCGAGGACCTCGCGCGGATCGTCGAGATCCAGCTCGACCGGACGCGGAGGCTGCTCGCCGACAAGCAGCTCTCGCTCGTGCTCACGGCGCCGGCACGGGACCTCCTGGTGGCCGAGGGCTACGACCCCGCCTTCGGCGCCCGGCCCCTCAAGCGCGCCATCCAGCGGCTGCTCGCCAATCCGCTCGCGCTCGCGGTCCTCTCCGGCGAATTCGCGCCGGGGGACGGGATCGAGGTCTCCGCGGCGGACGGCAAGCTGGTCTTCGGCCACGCGAAGGGCCGGCGCACCCCATCGCGGCCGGCGCGGGCCTAACCCTTGCGCGCCCGCCGGCGGGCGACGGCGGCGGCCGCCCACGCGGTCGCGGCGGCGACGGCGATCTGCGCGAGGAACGGGAGGCGGGCGAGCGCGCGGGGCCCCTGCGTGAGATAGACGAGGAGGGCGAGCCATGCCGCGCCGCCCCCCCCGAGGCCCGCCGCGACGATGGCTGGGGGGAGCTCGATGACGAGGCCGAGGATGAACGCCACGAGGAGGCCCGCGAGGAAGAAGGACAATCCGGCGACGGCCGGGTTCCAGGACGCCGCCGGAGGGCGAACGAGGAGGTGGACGGCGGGACCCACGACCCGGCGGGCGACGGGGCCGGCGAAGAGGACGGACGCGCCGCCGAGGAGGATCGACCAGAGGAGGAGACGGGAGGCGAGGCGGACCGGGCCGGGAGAAGGCGACGCCCGCGAAGGGGGTTCGTGCGCGGGCGTCGGGGCGGCGGGGCCGGGGGCGGAGACCCCGGCGTCGCCGGGCTCCCGGGGGGCGTGAGCGGCGTCACTCATAGTAGACCTCGACGAGGCAGAGGCCGTGGGCCGGGGCGGTGGGGCCGGCGAGAGCCCGGTTCCGTCCGGCCAGCAGGCCGGGGACGATGTCCGGGGCGAACCGGCCGCGGCCCACCTCGACCAGCGTGCCCGCGATGGCGCGGACCATGTGCTTGAGGAACGCGGTCCCTCGGATCTCCAGGACGATCTGCCCGGCGGGGTCCGCGCAGAGGTCCACGCGATCGAGCCGGCGGACCGCCGTCCGCGCCGGACAGTCGGCCGCGCGGAGAGCGGAGAAGTCGTGCTCGCCCAGGAAGTCCGTGGCGGCCGCCCGCATGGCCGCGAGGTCGAGCGGCTGGAATACCAGCCAGTGGGTTCGCCGGTCGAGCGGCGCCCGGACGGGCTGGTTGGCGATCCGGTAGCGGTAGAGCTTCCCGCGCGCCGAGCGGCGGGCGTCGAAGCCCGCGGGCGCCGGGCCGGCGGACCGGACCGCGAGGTCTTCGGGCAGGAGGCCGTTGAGGCCATGGACGAACGCCCGGGCGGGCAGCCGCTCGCCGGCGGCGAGGGGGAACGAGACCACCTGACCCTCGGCGTGGACGCCCGCGTCGGTCCGTCCGGCGGCTGTGGCCCGCACGGGCCTGCCCAGGAGCCTGCCGAGTGCGGCCTCCAGCTCTCCCTGGACCGTCCGTTCTCCGGGCTGCACCTGCCAGCCCGCGAACTCGGTGCCGTCGTAAGAGACGACCAGCTTGAGGGTCTGCGCGGCCTCCACCCGGCGCATCATAGCGGGCCCGCGAACCTCCGTGGGCCGCGACCGCCGGCCGCGGCGGAAGGGGGACGCGCCCCGATATGGAGTCGAGGCGCGTCGCCGCGGTCATCGCCCGGCGAGACCTTGGCGGGCGAGAGGACCGGCGCCTTCTCTCCTCTCGCCGACCCGGACCCAAGGCTTGCGATCCGGCAGCGTGTTCGCCGTGGCCGAGCTTCCGGCCGGCCAGCAGCGCCGGCCGGAATTCCCGACGGAGCCCCCTCCTCCCAGCTCTCCTCGGGTCCCCCCACCTCGACCTCCGGCCTCTCGTCCGGCCCGCCCCCTCCGCTTCGTGGAGCGCGAACCTCGCGAACCGCCGCTCGACCCGGGCGTTCCCGCGGCCCTTCCTATCCTTGAAACGCGCGGCGGCGCGCCGCTGTTCCAGCGTCGGATCAGCGGAATCGGAGGTAGGCGGCGACGATCTCGCCGACGAGCGCGCCGACCGCCATTTCGTTCCGGTCCGCGAGCGCCTTGAGCGCCTCGAAGTCCTGGGCGTTTAGGTCCAGCGTGAGCACCCGGCTCGAGCCCGCGCCCGTCGCCACCCGCGCGCCGTCGCCGCGCGCCCGGCGCGAATGCAAGGGGATCGGCTCGATGTCGGCGTCGTCCAGGACCTCGATCCCCTCGGGGGCGGCCTCGCCCTCGGGCGCCGGCGCGGAGGCGCCGCGGACGAGCAGGCGGCGGCGTTCCTCGTCGAGCTCGTCGGAGAAGAGCTGCTTGAGGAAGTTCGACAGGTGGATGTTCGACGGGGTGAACTCGTACTGGGAAAGGAACTGGTCCAGGTCGTACTGCATGTCCCAGGCGGTCTGGTAGCGGGCGGTCCGGTCCTTGTCCAGGGCCTTCATGAGGATGTGCTCGACGGCCTCGGGCACGTCCGCCTTGAAGTAGCTCGGAGGGTAGATCTTCCCCTCGGTGATGCTCTTGAGGATCGCGACCTCGTTCTCGCCGGTGAAGAGCTTGAAACCGGTGATCCATTCGTAGAGGACGACGCCCAGGGAGAAGAGATCCGACCGCTGGTCGAGGGGCTTGCCGCCGCATTGCTCGGGGCTCATGTACGAAAGCTTGCCCTTGATCTCGCCGGCGCGCGTCTGCTCGATCTGGTTCGCCGCCTTGGCGATCCCGAAGTCGAGGATCTTCACCGTGCCGTCGAAGGAGACGAAGATGTTCTCCGGCGTCACGTCGCGATGGACGATGTGCAGGGCGTTGCCGTACATGTCCGTTCTCTGGTGGGCGTAATAGAGCCCCTCGCAGACGGACGAGGCGATCTTGAGCGCGTAGACCATCGGGAACGGGATGCCCATCCCTTCGGCCTTCGGGATGATGCGCCGCATGTCCCGGCCGAAGATGTACTCCATCGCGATGAAGTACGATTCGTTGATCCGGCCGAGGTCGTAGATCTGGACGATGTTCGGGTGGTTGAGCTGGGCGGCGAGCTTGGCCTCGTTCAGGAACATCTGGACGAAGGCCTTCTGGCTCGACAGGTGCGGGCGTATCCGCTTGATGACGATCGTCTTCTCGAACCCCTCGAGCCCCTCCTGGCGCGCGAGGAAGATCTCGGCCATCCCGCCCACCGCGATTCGGTCGATGAGGGTGTACTTGCCGAACCGTTGGCCGGCGATGTCGGGTTCTTCCATCGGCGTGACGGGCAGACCGTTCCTGCCGTCGAGCGCAGTATAGGCCGCGCGCGCGCGGGGTCAAAGAACGGGCCCGAGGGGGGCGACTGCGGTCGCGATCGCAGGGTGCTAGAATCCGGCCATGGCGCCGACCCTGAAGACCGCGTGGAAGACCATCGAGCCGTGGCTCCTCCCGATCGCCGTGGCGGTGGGGCTGACGTTCTTCCTCACCCGCGGGTTCGGCTCCGTGGAGCCCCAGCACCGGCCGCTGCCGCCCCTCGCCGGGCGCCTGCTCGGATCGGCGGCCATGGTCACGAACCAGACGCTCGCCGGCAAGCCGGCGATCCTGGCCGCCTGGGCGCCCGGTTGATGGGTGTGCCGCCGGGAGTTGCCCGGCCTCGACGAAGTGGCGAGGGAGTACGCCGGGAAGGTCTCGGTGATGGGGGTCCTCGTGGGGGGGAGCGCGCGGGAAGCGACGGGCTTTCTCCAGAGCGCGGGGCTGACCCACCTGCCGATCGTGGAGAACGCCTGGCCCTTCGTCCAGGCGCTGGACGTCGAGGCGGTCCCGGCGGTCTTCTTCGTGCAGGCCGATGGGACGATCACCGGGCGCGTCGATGGGCTCGCGCCCCGTTCGCTCTTCGAGAAGCAGGCCCGGAAGCTGCTCGCGCAGGCCGGCGCGCGCTAAGAGGCTGATGTCCAACGGCTGCCTGCTGCGAAAGCCGAACCCTTCGCTGCGACGGGCGGCCTCGTCGCTTTGCTGCAAAACGTACGGAAAAGAGTACGTCTCCGCGGCCCACTCCTCGGGCGCCCGCCTCGTCTCGGGTCTCGGCTTTCTCGCGACGGCACCCATCGGACATGAGCCCCCTAGCCAGGCGCGCGGGTGAGGCTCGGGCGCCTTCTGCTGCTCTTCCTGCTGCCGTGCGCGGCTTGCTCCGCCGGCGACGGTTGGGACAACTTCGCCGAGACGGTCTTCGACCGGCGCTGCCTCCCCTGCCACGCCGGGTACGGCAGCTACGAGATCGTGCGCGAGGATTCGGAGAAGATCGCCGGGAAGATCGAGTCGGGGGCCATGCCGCCCGACGGCGGGCTGCCCCCCGATGTCCGGCGGCGCGTGCTCGCGTGGATCGACCGGGGCGGGCCGGAGTAGACCGGTCCGGGTGCGCGCCTGGCTGCTCTTCCTGCCTGGGCGGCAGAGGGATCGATCGAGGGAGATGCGCGGGGACGCCTTCCCGTTGCGGGCGCGCGCGCCGCGCGGTAGTAAGGAGGCCCGGCCCGGAGGTCGTCGATGGCGAGAATCGTTCACTGCGTCAAGCTCGGCAAGGATCTGCCCGGACTCGACGAGCCGCCCTGGCCCGACGAGTTGGGCGATCGGATCTGGGAGAAGGTCTCGGAAGAGGCATGGAGGCTCTGGCTCGAGCACCAGAAGATGCTCCTCAACGAGTACCGGCTCAACCCCGCGTCGCAGGAGGCGTACGGGCTGCTCCACCAGGCGTGCGAGGACTTCTTCTTCGGCGAGGGGGCCCAGCTCCCGCCGGATTACGTGCCCCCGCAATCCAAAGGCTGACCCCTGCGCGAGCCCGGCCGGATTCTCCTCGTCTCCTGTTACGAGCTGGGGCACCCGCCGGCGGGGCTGTCGAGCCCGCTCGGCTTCTTGCAGGCCGCGGGGTACTCTCCCGCCTGCCTCGATCTCGCGGTCGAGGCGTTCGACCCGGCGCGGATCGCGCGGGCGCGGCTCGTGGTGATCTCGGCGCCCATGCATACGGCCTTGCGGCTCGGGCTCGCGTTGCTCCCGCGCCTGGCGGCGGTGAATCCCCGCGCGCCCGTCGTCTTCCAGGGCCTTTACGCGCAGCTCCAGCGGGACCTTCTCTTTTCGCGCGGCGCCTCGGCGGTCACCGCGGGGGAGTGCGAGGAGACGATCGTCGCCCTCGCCCGCGCGCTCGAATCGGGGCGGGAACTCGCCTCGGTCGCCGGGCTTTCGCTGCCCGGACGTCCCGCAGCGCCGCTCCTCGCGAAGCTCCGCTTCCCGGTGGCGGACCGGCGTGGCCTGCCGCCGCTCTCCGTCTACGCGAAGCTCGACCCCGGAGACGGGAAGCTCGTCCCGGCCGCCTACGCCGAGGCGAGTCGCGGCTGCAAGTACCGTTGCCGCCACTGCCCAATCCCGCCGATCTACGGCGGCCGTTTCTTCGTGGTCCCGCGGGCTTCGGTGCTCGAGGACGTCGAGGCACAGGTGGCCTCGGGGGCCCGCCACGTCACGTTCGGCGATCCCGACTTCTGGAACGGCCCGGGCCACACCGAGGCCATCGTCCGCGAGCTGCACCGGCGCCATCCGGACGTGACGTACGACGCGACGATCAAGATCGAGCACTTGCTGCGCCATCGCGCCCGGATTCCCATGCTCGTCGCGACCGGCTGCGCGTTCGTCACGACGGCGGTCGAATCGCTCGACGACGCAGTCCTCGCCCGGCTCGACAAGGGCCACACCCGCGCGGGCGTCGAGGAGGCCTTCGACCTTTGCGAGGAGGCCGGCCTGCCGCTGCGCCCCACGTTCGTCGCCTTCACGCCCTGGACGACGGCCGAAGGCTTCGGCGACATCCTCCGGTTCGTCGAGCGGCGGGGCCTCGCCGCTCGGGTCGATCCGGTCCAGTACGCGCTCCGCCTGCTCGTCCCCCCGGGCTCGGCGCTCCTGACGGGCGCCCTCCCCGGCCTGCGCCCGCCGCGCGAGGAAGGACTCTCCTACGAGTGGATCCACCCCGACGCGCGGATCGACGCGCTCCAGCAGCGGCTCTGGGCCCTCGCCAAGGAGGCGCGCCGCGACGGGCGGGGGCGGGCCGACACGTTCGCGCGAATCCGGGATCTCACGTCCGAGACGCTGGGTCTCTCCCTCGCGCGCAGGCCGGTCCCCCGGAGGCGCGGGCACGTCCCCTCTCTCACCGAATCATGGTTTTGCTGAGCGGAGCCCACCGAGGACCAGTTGGGTCCTCTCGCGTGAGGCTCACCCGGGCTCCATCGATAAGGGCGCAGCGAACCCCGGGGCTCTTGTACTGCGTCCGAAGCTGCACCCTGCTCGCCGTCCAGGGCCAGGGCCGCGCCTGACACGGGGTGAGGCTGCCTGCGGGCGGATGGGAGGCTCACGAAAGCGCCCGGGCAGCCGCTTCGGCCGTCACGCCCGAGACGTGCACGGCCTTCTGGCGGCCCGTCTCGCCGGCGACGATCCGCACGGCGCGGCGGGGCACGGAGAGCCGATCGGCGAGGAAGAGGACGAGCGCCTCGTTCGCGGCCCCGTCGACCGGCGGGGCCGCGACCCGAACCTTGAGGCGTCCTCCGTGCTCGCCGGCGAGGCTCGTTCGGGCCGCCCGCGGCTGTACGTGCACGAGCAGCTCGACGCCGTCCACCACGGAGCGCAACCAGCCGGCGGCGCCGTCAGCCATGGCGGGGACGGTAGCACACCCCACCTCCGCCGTTGCACGCGGCCGCTCCCGGGGGCATGCTAAGCGGCGTGAAGCTGGTCCTCCTGCGCCACGGCGACGCCGAGCCCGAGCTGGCCGGACCGCTCGGCGATCACGGGCGCGCGTTGACGAGCCTCGGCCGCCGGCAGGCGCGCGAGAGCGCCGGGTGGCTCGCGGTCGAGGTCCCGGAGGGCTCCCGGCAGATCTGGACGAGTCCGCTGGTGCGCGCCGTCCAGACGGCGGAGATCCTCGCGCATGGATGGAGCGAGGCGCAGGTCGCGGTGGCCGATCCGCTCTCTCCGGGTCGCTCGCTCAACGTACAGGTCGAGTGGGTGCGCGGCCTGCCGGGAGGCGTGGACGCGGCGCTCTGCGGCCACGAGCCGTCGCTCGGGGATCTCGCCTCCGATCTCATCGGCCGCCGTTTCCCGCTCCCCTTCGAGAAGGGCGCGGCCCTCGTGCTGCGGCGCGTGGGCGATCGCCACTACTTCGACGCCTACCGCGCGCCGGGCCACGAGGCCGTGCGCGAGCTGCCGTAACCCCGGCTGATTCGCGGGACGGCGCGGCGAGGCGCGAGCGCGACGGGCTCGCGACCTGCGTCCCGGCGAATCTGCGGGGCGCCTCCTCGCCCCTGGCGGGGGGCGTCGTCGAAAACCCCGCGACCGGCGCTCGCGATCCCCGTCCCTTGTGGTATCGGCGGCCCGTACAGAGCTTCCCGCGAGGAGGGCTTCCGATGCGGGGACTTGGGGTCGCGTTGTCGTTCTTGCTGGCGTGTGGTCATCCGGTCGCCGCGGCCTCACGTCCGGCGGCGGCCATGCCGGCCGTCGAAGCGCGGCCGGCCGACAGCGCGGCCATCGGCCGGGGGGAGGTCCCGGAGGGCGAACAGGTCCGGATCGAGGGGAGACGCTACGTCGACCCCCGCTACGGCTTCGAGATTACGCGGCCGGGCGGGGAGTGGCTCTTCGCGCCCGGCCAACCCGTCGTCGAGGGGATCTCGGTGCCCGTGATCGTAGCCCACCCGGGCAGCGGCGCGCAGGTCGTCGTCCAGGTCGCGCCGGCGATCGCGACGCCCGCGCGGCTCGCGCGGCGGCTGACCGATGGGCTGCGTGCCAGACCCGGCTTCGTGACCGGCGCGCCCGCGCCCCTGCCCGGCACGGAGGACGGCGTGGGCTTCCGCTTCACGCTCGGCGACGCGGTGGCTGGGAGGGTCGCCATCCTGCCGGGGCGGGACCATGTCTACGTGCTGCTCGCGACTTGGCCCCGCCTCTGCCCGGTCGCGGTGGTTCAGGGCATCGACGGCATCGTCCGCTCGATGCGGATCCGCGCGCCTGCGGGCTAGCGACCCACGGTCCGCCTGACACCCCCGTCCCCCTCGAACCGGTACCTCTCCCCGGTCTCCACGGGCGTGGTGTGTGGTAGGTTACGCGCCATGAAGCTGCACCCGGCCCTGCTCGGCTTCGCCGTCCTCGCGGGTGGCTGCCGCGCGGCCGTCGCGAGCCACGCGGGCTGGAGCCGGCTCTTCTCGCGGCAGGGATCTCCAGCCGCCAGTCCGCTCCCGGTGTTGAGCGATCGGGCGCTCAAGCCCTTCCTGCCCGCCACGCTCCTCGGCGAGGCCGGCGGTCCGCTCGAGGGGAGCATGATGCGGATGGGCCCCCGGGCGCTCTCCGAGGTCACGCGGGTCTACGGGAAGACGCGGGAGACCGAGATCAAGCTCGCCGACGCGCGGTTCGAGCCGCGGGCGACCGACGCCATCCGGGCGATGGCGGACGGGACGGGCGCCGAGGAGGACGCGGAACGGCTCGTCCTCCCGGGCGCCATCGGCTACGCGCGCTTCGACGAGGACGACCGGGTCGCGGAGGCGAAGGTCGTGGTGGGCGGCAGGCTCATCGCGAGCGCGACGGTCCGGGAGGCGGAGGACGCGCAGACCGCGGCCGCGGCCCTGCGCGCGCTGGACACGCTGGCGCTCGCCCGACTCGCGCAGCAGGAGGGCCGCGAGACCGCTTCCCGCTGAGCCCGTCCTGTTGCGCGCCGCGGTTCGGCGGCCGCGGCGCCCGCTCCCGCGGCTGCGAAGCGGGCTCGCCGCCCTTGCGACGCCCCGGGAGGGCTCTCTGCCCGCCTCGCCCGCCGCCGCCCCCGCGGCGCCCTCCTCGGCTGCGGCCTCGAACGCTTGGGCTGCGCCGTCCCGTGAATCAGACGGGGGGAGGGCCGCCGGACGGGTACGACCGCGCGCTGGATCTTCCCGTCGTCGCGGGCGGAGCGGGCGGAGGCGTTCGAGCCGGTCTCGCGGAGCCTCGTGAGGGCTCACGGCGCAGGGCGGCCGCCGGTGGTGGGGTCCTTGTGGACGGCGAGCGGCTCGGGCATGAGAAGGCTCGATGCCGCTCTTCCCGAAGCTCACCTTCGTCCTCGCCCTCTTCCTCCTCGTGATCGCGCTCAAGGTCGCTTTCGCGAAGCGGACGGCGTTCCCGGCGCGCCGCCGGCGCCGCCGGGGCCCGCCGCGGCCCCCGGGGCCTTCCCCTTCGTCCGGACCACCCGCACCCGGCGGACTCGGCGCGGACCCCGATCGACCACGGTGAACTGGAGGCCGGCCTCGTAGAAGTGGTCGCCCTGCTCCGGGATCGCTCCGGCCTGCGCGTTCAGGAAACCACCGAGCGTCTCGTACTCCCCCCCCGCCAGCCGCACGCCGAACGCGCGCTCGAACTCACCCAGGGAGATCCCGGCGCGCACGATCGCGCTGCCGCCCTCCCCCACCTGGATGTCGCGCCCCTCCGGCCGCAGCTCCTCCCCGATCTCGCCGACGATCTCCTCCAGGATGTCCTCCAGGGTCACGACCCCCATCACCCCGCCGTACTCGTCGACCACGATCGTGAGGTGGCTGCGCTTACCTTGCATCTCGCGCAGGAGCGCGCCGATGCGCTTCGCCCATGGGACGAACGTCGCCGGCCGCATGGCGTCCTGGATGACGATCAGGTCCGGATGCGCGAGGAGCGGCACGAGGTCGCGGGCGTGGAGGATGCCCACGATGTCGTCCATCGTCTCGCGGTAAACTGGCAGCCGGGAGTGGCCGCGCTCGGAGACGATCCGGACGACCTCCGCGGGCGGCGTCGAAAGCTCCACGCCCACGACCCGCGTCCGGGGCACCATCACCTCGCGCGCCGTCTTCTCCGAGAACTCGAGCACCGATCGGAGCAGCTCCGGGTCGGTGCTCCCGAGGCGGCCCTCGCCGGCCTCCAGAGCGAGGTACGCTTCGACGTCCTCGATCGAGGTGAGAGCGGGGGCGAACGTCGGACGCCCGCCGCAAAACCGCCGGGCGATCCGCGCGACGAGCCCCACGGCGGCGAGCCGGACCGGCCTCGCGCCGCTCACGGCCGCCGCGAGCGGGCCGGCCAGGGCGCGCGCCCACCGCTCGGCGGCGGTCGCCGCGAAGGCGCGGCCGAACAGATCGAGCCCGAGGGCGGCGGCCAGCCCGACCGCGCCTCCGGCGATCGTCCACGCGGCCGAGCCCGCCGAGAGGTCCCAGGCGCACCCGGCGGCGAGCGCCGAGACCACGGCGGTGAGCAACTGGTCGGCCATCCGCGTGGTCCACCACGTCCCCTCGGGGTCGGTCTTGACGGCGAGCATGGCGCGTCCCGCCTCGTTCTCCGCCGCGAGCACGCGCGCGCGGGCGAGGGGGAGCCGCCCGAGCGCGGCTTCCGCCGCCCCGAACAGACCGCGAAGGAGGGCGGCAGACGCCGCCCCTGCGGCCATCGCGACCGCGCCAGGCCAAGCCATGGCTCCTGCAATCACGGGGGCGCCCGGCTGTCAAACGGGACGGGGGGGAAACGGGGAAGGCGAGGCGCGCCGCTCGTCCACCGGGGAAGCACGATCGGCTCCCCACTGGACGTCAGGGCGTCAGCGATGAGACGGGGGCGGGCGGTCTACTTGGGGGAGACCTCTCGGCATCGAGGAGAACGACCTCCGAAGGGCCCAGCGAGGCCTCCGAAGGGCCGTCAGAGGCCTCCGAGGGGCCCTGAGAGGCCTCCGAGGGGGCCTGAGAGGCCTCTGAGGGGCCCTGAGAGGCCTCCGAAGGGCCCTGAGAGGCCTCCGAGGGGCCCTGAGAGGCCTCCGAGGGGCCCTGAGAGGCCTCTGAGGGGCCCTGAGAGGCCTCTGAGGGGCCCTGAGAGGCCTCTCATGGGCCCAGCGAGGCCTCCGAGGGGCCGTCAGAGGCCTCCGAGGGGATGAGAGCGGCCTCCCCGGATCCGGCCCCCGGGGCGCGAAGGCCCGGCGAGCCCCCGGGGCGCGAAGGCCCGGCGAGCCCCCGGGGGGGGGGGCACGCACCCTCGCGAGATCCCGCGATCTTCGATCCCCGCCTCCTCCGTTCGGGGGAGGACGCCGTTCGTTCTTCGGAGAGGCAATACCCAGAGGAGGAAACGAGGAGCCACCCCATCTTTCCCGAGGCAACCGCCCGATTCCTGGACCCGTTCCCGTTCCCGAGGCTCCGATTCCCAACGCAGGGTCTCCGCGCGGTTTCCTCCGAGCGTTCCGGACCGCAACGGTTCGGGAACGGGGGCGGGTTTGGGCAACGACGCGGAGGCGGTGGTCGAAAAGCGGGTCAGCTCCATCGCCCCTCTGCTTGACACGAAGCCTCCTCGCCTGGCAGAGGTTCGCGAGGTCGCGGCGCCTCTGCCGCGCATCGAGTGGATGGTGACGGAAGGTTTTTCACTCTCGACGGTGATCCCGGCGGCGCCGCTGCGCGTCTATCGCGCCTGGCTCGACGGCCGCGAGCACGGCGCGTTCACCGGGCGCAAGGCGGAGGTCGAGCCGGGCATTGGCGGCGCTTTCGTCGCGGGCGATGGCTATATCCGCGGGCGAACGCTCGCCCTCTCCGGCGGCCGGCGGATCGTCCAGGCATGGAGGACGTCGGACTTCCCGGCGGCGAGCGAGGATTCGGTCGTCGAGATCCTCTTGGAGGAGGCGCCGGGCGGGACGAAGCTCACCCTGCACCATACCGGCCTCCCCGAAGGCCAGGGGGCGCGGATCAGGGATGCGTGGATCGACGGCTACTTCGAGCCGATGAAGCGCTTCTTCTCGCCCCGCCCACGGAGAGGTCGGGCGAAGGGGAAGGAGCCGGCGCGACGTCGCGCTCGGCAGACCCGCTAAGTCACTTTCACCACGACGGTGCTCATCCAAGGCAGGAGCGCGAGGAGAAAGAGTTCGTGACTTCATCCCCGGACCGAGCCAGGCCATCGAGGCCCTGTCGAAAGATGCGAGGCGCGGCCTCGCTCGCTGGAGCCAAGGCCGCGGCGGCCGGAACCCCGAATCTTCGATGGGGCCCGGCAAGCAGATGGGCACGGGAGCGGCGGCCGGCCGACGGGAGGGGATGGATTCACATTTAACCCGTCTTATTCACGGTACGGCGTAGCGAGGCGTTCGAGACCGCAGCCGAGAAGGGCAAGCGCAGCGACGACCGACGAGGCGTGCGTAAAGCACGCCGCAGGAGGAAGGAGCGAGCACGCCCTTC
>JAKAPL010000017.1 GCA_021807105.1 Myxococcales bacterium
TGCGCCCCCTGATCGGTCGTTTGTCGCCTCTCCTCGGGCGAATGAGCCGCCCCATGGATCGACCGCGCGCCCTCCTCGACCGATCCTCCCACCTCCGCCGATCTCCGTCCCCGACGACACCCCCGCGGTCGCCCCTCGAGACCCGCGGGTGTCCAGAACTTGAACGATCGTCCGTCCGTGCGCCGTCAAACCGGCAGTGATGGAGCGAAGGGAAGAGTCGTTCGGTGGTCGGGTCGACCTCATCGCGGGGGGGAGGCCGGCGGGACGCCGGCCTCTCCCAGGAGAAGGCCCTGGTGACGGACATCGGAGGGGCGAACGGGATGAGCGGACGGCCGGGTGGCCCGCGCGGCGGTGAGCGGCAGGGGAGAAGACGTTCGCCCCCACCGCTCCCCCGGGGATCGCGCGGGTATCTTGGCGTCGTTGCTCGCGAATCCGGTTGTCCGTCTCCGCGCTCCGCGTTCCCGCGTTCCCGCGCGACGGCCCTCGTCCTCGGCAGGTCCCCCTCCGAGGCGCCGGGGAAGCGTTCCATCCGCCGCTTCGTCGCACGAACGGCCGGCGAAGTCCGGGGAAAGGGTGAAGGCCGCCGGGAGAGCCTGGTATAGTTCCGCGCCCGGCGGCTGTTCCAGTCGTTCACGGACGCCATGCCGGCCGCGAGCCGGCCGGGAAGACGCGCCGCCGATCGAAAGGCTCTTATGATCCAGCTCCCGCTCGCACTCGCCGTCCTGCTCGCCGTCAAGCCGGCCGACCCCTCGCAGGCGGCGGCGGAGCAGGCCTCCCCGCAGCTCGGACAGGCGTGGGCCGACCTCTTCGTGAAGACGAACGCCCGCGAGGCCGCGAAGCTCGCCGACGCCGTCCTCGCGGGCGAGCCCGCGTCGCGGCAGGCGCTCGCGCTCTCCTACCTCGCCCACTGGATGCTCGACGACGAGGCTCTCGCCAACCGACGCTTCCTCGACCTCGCCGTGCTCGGCGGTCCATCGGCCGGGGCCTTCCTCCTCGACGGTTGGGGGCGCCTGCACACCTCCGAGGAAGAAGGCCGCCGCGTCACCGCGATCGCCCGCCGGCTCCTGCCCGCGGCCGGTGCGCTGCGCGGACCCATCGCCGACCTCGGCTGCCGGACGGCCGAGATGGCGGGCGACATGGCGGCCGTGCGCGAGCTCGCCGCTCCGCTGGGCTGGATCACGCGCTGGCGGCTCATCGGCCCCTTCGAGAACGATCAGAACTCCGGCTATGACGTGGCCTATCCGCCCGAGCGCGGCGTCGATCTCTCCGCCCGCTACCCGGGCAAGCAGGCCGAGGTCTCCTGGCGGCTCGTGCTGGGCGCGGAGCCGGACGGGCGGATCTGCCTCGATTGCCTCCTCTACCCCTCGACCTGGGGCGTCGCCTACCTCGCGACGTGGGTCCGCTCCGATCGCGCCCGCGACGCCATCGTGCGGGCCGAGGCGGACGACCACCTCAAGGTCTGGGTCAACGGCCGGCAGGCCATCGCCGACGACACGGCCCGCGCGCTCGCGAGCGAGCAGCACGTCGCGGCGGTGCGGCTCCACGCCGGCTGGAACCAGCTCCTCGTCAAGGTCGCGCAGCGCTGGGGCGAGTGGACGCTCGGATTGCGGCTCACCGACGCGAACGGGGCCGCGCTGACCGGCCTCACGGTCTCGCCCGACGCGCACCGCTTCGCGCCGGCCGACGCCGACGAGCGGTGGCCGGCGGCGCCGAAGGACGCCTTCGACCAGGCGCTCGCGGCGGAACACGACCTCGCGGTCCCCGCAGCGTACCTCGCGGCCTGGCGCCTCTTCGACGAGGGCTACTACCGGCGCGCGCGGGCGGCCTTCGAGGCGCTCCACGCCGCGTCGCCGGGCGCCGCGGTCTACGAGCTGGGCGCGGCGGTCTCGGCGCTTGGCGACGAGGACCGCGACCACGGCCTTTCGGGTCTCGCCGCCGCGTCGCGCCTGGACGCGACCTTCGCGCGGGCGCGGATCCAGCGGGCGCTGGTCTACCTCGACATGGGGCTGACCGAGCGGGCGGAAGAGCAGGCGCAGGCGGCCCTCGCGATCAACCCGAGCGATCCCCTCGCCCTCGACGTCCTCGCGCGGCTGCGCGCCGGGCGGCAATACTGGATCGCCGAGCAGAAGCTCCTCGACCGCGAGGAGGAGGCGCACCCGGGCCTCGCGGCCGTCTCCTCGCGGAAGGCCGAGGCGAAGGCGGCGCAGGGGCTGCCGCTCGTGGCGCTCGATCTCTGGCGTGACGCCCACGCCCGCGACGCCGCAGGCTGGGCCGCGACGGACGGCCTCGCGCGGCTCTACGAGTCGCTCGGGCGACCGGACCGGGCCCGGGGCGTGCTGGAGGAGCGGCTGCTCCTGCGGCCCCAGTCCGTGAACCTGCGCCTCCAGCTCGCGCGGCTCGCCGCCGCCTACGGCCGGGATGCCGAGGCGCGGCGGCGGATTGCCGAGGTGGAGGAGCTCAATCCGCAGTCCGACGGACCCTACCGCGTGGCGGGGTACCTCGCGGAGCGCGCGGGGGAGCTGCCCGCCGCGATCGCCGCGTACGGCCAGGCGCTCGCCCGCGACCCCTCCGACGCGCGGCTGCGGGACCACGTCGAGATCCTTCGCCCGCCGGGCGGGGATGAGAAGCGCTACGAGGTCTCGCACGAGGAGATCCTCCGCCGCGCCGCCGCGGTGTGTCCCGAGGACTACCCGGGCGCCGACGCGGTCGGGCTGCTCGACCAGGAGATCGTCCGGCTCAACGACGACGGCTCCGCCCGCCACTTTGTGCACCGCGCCTGGAAGATCTTCGACCAGGTCGGCGCGGATCGCCACCTGAACCAGTGGGTGGGCATGCCGGCGAACTTCAAGCTGCTCTACGCGGGGACGATCGACCCCGACGGGCTGGAGCGGGAGAGCAGCTCGCGCGACGGCGGCGAGCTCCACCTGCCCGCGCCGTCGCCCGGAGCGGTGGTGGAGGTCCGCTGGTCGTACGATCAGGCGCGGGACTCGGCGACGGCCGACGACTTCTGGGAGGAGTTCTCCTTCGGCGGGGTGGACCCGGCCAAGGAGGTGGAGTGGGTGGTCCTGGTGCCGGCGGGCAAGACCCTGCACGTGGACAAGCGCGGGGCCGCGGTCACGGAGCGCGAGGAGAAGCTCGGGCCCATGGAGGCGAGGATCTTCGAGGCGAAGGACCTGCCGCGGATCGATCCGGAGCCGCTCATGCCTCCCTGGGTCGACGTGCAGGACGTGGTCTTCGTCTCCACGCTTCCCACCTGGGACCGGGTCGCCACCTTCGTCCACGCGGTCGTGGACGACCAGGTGATCGAGGACGCCTCGGTGCGGGCCGAAGCGAAGCGGCTCACGGCGGGGAAGAGCGGACCGGAGGACGAGGTCGCGGCGCTCGCCGCCTTCGTCCAGAAGGAGATCCGTTACAACATGGCGGACACCAGCCTCTATAGCTGGAGGCCGCACCCGGCGCGGCGGGTGCTCGCCAGCCGCTACGGCGACTGCAAGGACAAGGCGACCCTCTTCGTCGCCCTCGCCCGCGAGGTCGGCCTGCGCGCGGAGTTCGCGGTCCTGAAGACCCGCAACGTCGGGGTCGTGACGCCCCGCGTCCCCGTCACCTGGTACAACCACGCCATCGCGTACCTGCCGGCGCAGAAGGGGATCGCGCGGCCCCGCTTCATCGACCTCACCGCCGACGACCTGGGCGATTCCACGCTGCCGTACGCGGATCAGGCCGTCCAGGCGATGATCATCGACCCCGGCAAGCCCGGCTGGCGGTTCATGGAGACGCCGCTCTCCCCGCCCGCGGAGAACTCCACGGTCACGCGGAGCGCGGTCACGCTCGCCGTGGACGGTTCCGCGCGGGCGCGCGTCTCGCTGACCGCGCGTGGGATCGCGGCCGGGGTCATCCGGCAGAGCTGGCGCGACCCGACGATTCGGCGGCGGGTGCTGGACGAATTGGCCGGCCGGTGGCTCTTCCAGGGGGGCGTGCCGCTTCGCGGATCGGGAGGCGTCCGCGGGCTCGACGACCCCGACGGTCCACTGACCCTGGATCTCGGAGTCGCGGCTTCGTCCGTCCTGCACCGCGAGGGCGACGCGCTCCTCTTCAAGGCTGGAGGGTTCCCGCAGACGCAGGCCTACACGCAGCTCGCGACCCGCACGCTGCCGCTGGAGTTGAACGCCGAAGCCGAGCAGGAGGTCGACTGGGAGTATCGACTTCCCCCGGGAGTGGGCGTCGCCCAGCTCCCGGCGGACGTTCACCTCGACAACCGCTTCTTCTCGTTCACCGCGACCTACCGGCAGGAGTCGGGCAAGGTCCTGCTCGACACCCTCTACCGGACCAAGGCGATCGAGGTCGCGGCGGCCGATTACCCGGAGCTGCGCTCCGCGTTCCTCGCGCTCGCTCGGGCCGCCGATCGGGAGATCGTGCTGCACGCCCCTCCCGCGAAGGCGCCCATGAGGTAGTCCTCGCGGGGCTCGAGGCAGAGTGAAACGCGCACGACGACCGTGAGGGTAACCTGGCAACCCCGGCGTCCCGCCGGCACTGGGCGTCGGGGATTGGCGTGAAGCGCCCCCGCGAAAAACACCAGCCTCCTAGGGGTCGCGCGGCGAGAGGCTCGGATGAGGCACGAACGTCCCCTCCGGATGCTTCGTCTCGGCCTCGGACAGGCGGACGTAGGAGGGCTCGATCGAGAAGAGGCTCGCGGGATGGAACGCGGAGGGTGGGCCCGCGAGGAGGGCGATGGGGACGGCCGAGGGGCGCGGCGGCAGGTCGAAGCCCGCGGCGTCGCCGAGCGGCGCGGCGAGGGCGGCGCGATAGGCATGCAGCCCCTCGCCGAGAACCCGGGCGCGAAGGCCCGTCGCGGCCAGCCACCCCTCGATCGCGGAGGGCGGGAGCGCTACCTCTGGAACGAGCGGCTCGGCCGCCGGGCCGCGGAAGAGCCCCGCGTAGACCTCGCCGCGGCGGGCGTCGAGGAGCGGGCAGAAGACCACGTCCCCCGCCGCTGCCGCCGCGGCCCCCGCCGCGAGCGCGCGCAGGGACGAGACGCCGGCGAGCGGCAGCCGCCTCGCGTAGCAGAGCCCCTTGAGCGTCGCCAGGCCGACGCGCAGCCCGGTGAAGCTCCCGGGCCCGAGCCCCACGGCGCAGCCATCCAGGTCCGAGAGCGAGAGGCCCGCCCCGGCGAGCAGCCGGTCGATCGCGCCGGGCAGCGCCTCCCCGTGCCGTCCTCCGTCGTCCGGCGTCGCTTCGGCGAGGACCTTCGCGCCGTCGCCCCACTCCACGATCGCGAGCGACAGGGTGGCGGTGGAGGAATCGAGCGCGAGGGTGAGCATCCCGCGCCGGGGGATCTTGCCGTCCCCGGGGGCGACCTCCGGCGGCCGATCGGGTCTCATGGCCGCCCGCCCAGCGCGCGGCCCGCCGGTCCAGGCAGGCCATAAATCGCCGGTTGCGGGCGCGGGGGCGGCGCGGCGGACGGCCTCTGCGCCGGAGCCGGCGCCGCGGGTGGGGACGCTGCGACCACCGGGGGCGGGACGCTCGACGCCGGGGAGGGGGGTCGCCGCCCCAGCCCGAGGTAGCCCGCCTTGCGGTACCAGTCGGGGAGGGGCGTCGCCTCGGAGGAGGCGCCTTCCCAGCCGCCTCCGCTCCATTGCGGCGCTCCCGCCCCGGTCGCCCCGGCCGGCGCGGCGGGCGGGGTGGGGAAGGGCGCGTCGTGCGGGGCGGGGACGAACGGGGCGGGAGCGAGGGCCTTGGCGACCACGCCGGCGCTCTTGGCGTCCTCGTCCGTGGCCTGGCGCCGCGCGGCGAGGATCTCGCGGGCGAGCGCGTCGGCCTTGGCCCGGAGGGGATCGCCGGCCGGCACGAGCGCGAGGGCGGCGAGCACGTTGTCGAAGCGCGGGTCCCGGTACGTGAGGTCATGGGTCTGGGCCGCGAACCGGGCGAACATCTCCACCGCGCGGCGGTACGCGACCTCGGCCGGGTCGGGCGGGGGCGGCTTACGGCAGGCGACGGACGAGAGGCCGAGCGCGAGGAGGGTGGCGGCGGCCCGTCTCACGGGTACCAGCTCGGGCCCCGCTTCTGGACGAAGTCGTTCACGATGGCGAAGGCCATGAGGGCGACCAGGAGGACGAAGCCGAAGGCTTGCGTTCGTTCGCGGGCCTTCATCGACAGCGGCTTTCGGCGCACGGCCTCGACGAGGGCGGTGACGACGTGGCCGCCGTCGAGCACCGGCATGGGGAAGAGGTTGAGGAGCCCGAGGTTGATGGAGACGAGCGTCATCATGAACAGGAAGGCGGCGAACCCCTGCTCTGCGGCCTGGCGGGCCACGTCGGCGATCATCAGCGGGCCGCCGAGGTTCTTGACGGAGATGCGCCCCTGGAACATCCGGAGGATGCCGAGGATCTCCTTGCGCGTGATCTCCGCGGTCGTCGCGATCGAATCGCGGGCGATCGACGCGAGGCTCGAAGGCCTTGCGACGAGCCGCGGCGCCGGGAAGACCCAGTCGCGGGGGAGCACGCGGTCGCTCGGGACGAGCGGCTCGCCGTCGTGGAGGAGCCCGACGCCGAGCGCCTCGATGCGGCCGCCGGTCACCGGCGACTCGCCGAGGTCGAGCGTCTTCGCCGCGAGCGGAACGATCCGCGGCGGCTGTCCCGGCGTCTGGACCGTCAGGGCGATCGGCCTCCTGCCGATCTTCTCCATCGCGGCGTCGAAGCCCCACCAGGATTGGACGGCCCGACCGTCGAGCGCGACGAGGCGATCGCCGGCCCGGATGCCCGCCGCGGCGGCCGGCGAGCCGGGGATCACCCAGCGCACGTACCGGTCGTCCAGCTCGATCCCGGCGCCGGGGCCGAGGACCAGCCGCGCCTGGAACGCACGCGGGAGCCCCGGGCCGAGACCCGGGTAGCCGAGGGGCACGCCGCGCAGGACGGTGAGCGTGGCGGGCGCGCCGTCCTTGGCCGGGCGGGCGAGGAGGGCCTGCAGCGCGAGGCCGTCCTCGACCGGCTCGCCGTTCACGGCCGCGATCCGATCGAACGTCCGCAGGCCGGCCTTCGCGGCGGGCGTGTCCGGGCCCATGACGCCGATCGTCGCGGGCGGCGGGACCGCCCGGATGCCGATGATCGCGCGGTGCGTGGTCTCGAGGTCGTCCTTCTCCTCGAACGGTCTCGGCGTCAGGCGGACCGTGAGCGCGGCCGCGCCCCGCCGGAGGGTGACCGTCAGGGGCACGCCCGCCTTGTCGCCGATCGCCTCGCGGATGTCGTCGAAGACCCGGATGGGCTTGCCGTCGATGGCGGTGACCGTGTCGCCGGCCGCGAGGCCCGCCGCGTCGGCGGGCGAGCCGGGCATGACCGCGCCGACGAACGGGGCGATCCCCTGCTGCGCCGTGGAGAGCGCCATCACGAAGAAGACGAGGACGGGCAGGATGAGGTTGTTCACGGGGCCCGCGAGCGCGATCAGGATCCGCTTCCAGGGCGCAGCTTCGAGGAAGCCGCGCCCGTGGTCTTCGGGCGCGAGCGGCTCGGCCGGGTTGTCGCCGGCCATCTTCACGTAGCCGCCGAGGGGCAGGAGCGAGAGACAGTACTCGGTCTCCCCCCGGCGGAAGGCGAGGAGCTTCGGACCGAAGCCGAAGGAGAAGCGGACGACCTTGACGCCGCACCACTTGGCGACGGCGAAGTGGCCCAGCTCGTGGAAGAGGACGAGCGGCCCGACGAGCAGCAGGAAGTAGAGGACGTAGGCGGACAGGCCGGCCATCGCGATCATTCTAGTGGCCTGCCTCGGGAAAGGCCATGTCGCGCCGGGCGGATCGAACGGCGCGCGTTCGGGCGGCGGATCGCCGCAGGCCGCCAGGAGGCGCTGGTGTCCAACGGGCGCCGTCGCGGGGACCCCAACGCCCCGGCCCGCGCTCTTGCCAGGGGAGCGGGGGCCCTGCTTCGTCTCTCCTAGCCCTTCGCGCTCTTCGCGAACGGGGCGAAGCTCGCGAGGTGCTTGTGGAGCGCCCAGCGCTCCCGGATCTCGATCCTCGCCGCCTCGACGAGCGCCTCATGCCGCTTGGGATCGCCGGGGACGGCGAAGCGCGTCTCGCGGGCGAAGAACTCGGTGACGTCGGTCTTGGGCTCGGCGCAGTCGAGCTGGAGGGGCGCCTTCCCCTCCGCCGTGCGGCGCGGGTCGTACCGGTACAGGAGCCAGGCGCCCGAGGCCACGGCCAGCCGCTGCTGGTCGGCGCCGAACGCGAGGTCGTAGCCGTGGGCGATGCAGGGGCTGTAGGCGATCACGAGCGACGTGCCCCGGTAGCTCTCGGCCTCGGCGATGGCCTTGACCGTCTGCGCGTCCTTCGCGCCGAAGGCCACGCGCGCGACGTAGACGTTGCCGTAGCTCATCGCCATGAGCCCCAGGTCCTTCTTGCGCGTCGCCTTCCCGGCCGCCGCGAAGCGGGCGATCGCGGAGAGGGGCGTCGCCTTGGACTGCTGGCCGCCGGTGTTCGAATAGACCTCGGTGTCGAGCACGAGCAGGTTCACGTCCTCGCCCTGCGCGATCACGTGGTCGAGGCCGCCGTAGCCGATGTCGTAGGCCCAGCCGTCGCCGCCGACGATCCAGACGCTCCGGCGGACGAGGTCGCCCGCGCTCTGGGCGAGCAGGCGGGCCCAGGGCGCGTCGGGCTTCGCCGCCTCGAGCTTCTGGCGCAGGATCGCGACGCGCTCCCGCTGGGCGGCGATCTCGGCCTCGCCGCCCTGCGGCGATTCGAGCAGCGCGGTCACCAGCGTCTCGCCGAGCACCGAGGCCCCCTCGCGCAGGGCCTGGCGCGCGGCCGCGAGCCGGGCCGCCACGCCGAGCCGCATCCCGAACCCGAACTCGGCGTTGTCCTCGAAGAGGGAGTTGGACCACGCGGGGCCGCGGCCGTCCTCGTTCGTGCAGTAGGGCGTCGTCGGCAGGTTGCCGCCGTAGATCGACGAACAGCCGGTCGCGTTCGCGACGAGCAGCCGGTCGCCGAAGAGCTGGGTGAGGAGCTTCACGTACGGCGTCTCGCCGCAGCCCGAGCAGGCGCCGGAGAACTCGAAGAGCGGTTCGAGGAGCTGGCTGCCCTTGGGGTCGTGCTTCGCCTTCGTCCGATCGGCGCTGGGCAGGCCGGTGAAGAACGCCCAGTTCTCCTTCTCGGCCTCGGCGAGCGGCTGGAGCGGGGCCATGTGGATGGCCTTGCGCGCCTTGTCCTTCGGGTCGGTCGCCGGGCAGACCTCGACGCAGAGCCCGCACCCGGTGCAGTCCTCGGGCGCGACCTGGAGGGCGTACATCATCCCCGCGAAGTCCGCGCCGCGGTACGGGAGCTGCTTGAAGCCCCCGGGCGCCTCGGCCCCCGCCCCCTTCGGGTAGACCTTCGGCCGGATGGCCGCGTGCGGGCAGGCGAGCGCGCACTTGTTGCACTGCGGGCAGATGTCCGGCTCCCAGACCGGGATCTCCTCGGCGAGGGTGCGCTTCTCGAAGCGCGTCGTGCCGACCGGCCACGTCCCGTCGACCGGGAACGCGCTCACCGGCAGCGCCTCGCCCTCGTTGCGCAGGAGCGCCGCCGTCACGTGGCGCAAAAACTCCGGCGCGCTCGGCGGGATCGGCTGCCAGACCGCAGGCGGCGCCGAAGGTCGCGGCCCGGGCGCGACCTCGCGGAGCCCGTCGAGCGCGCGATCGACCGCCGCGAAGTTCCGCGCCACGACCTCCGGCCCCTTGCGCGCGTATGTCTTCTCGATCGACCTCTTGATCTTCGCGACCGCCTCCTCCCGCGGCAGCACGCCGGAGAGGGCGAAGAAGCAGGTCTGGAGGACGGTGTTCGTGCGGCCCGGCAGCCCCGCCTCGCGGGCGACGCGGGTGGCGTCGACGGCGAAGAGCCGCAGCCGCTTGTCGAGGATCTGGACGCGGACGCGCGGCGGCAGCGCCTCCCAGAGCGCCTCGGGCGGGTAGGGGGCGTTGAGCAGGAACATCGCGCCGTCGCCGGCCGCCTCCAGGACGTCGAGGTGGGAGAGCAGCGAGAAGTGGTGGCAGGCGACGAAGCTCGCGCTGGTGATCAGGTACGGCGCGCGGATGGGCTTGGGCCCGAAGCGCAGGTGGGAGACGGTCAGCGTGCCCGACTTCTTGCTGTCGTAGACGAAGTAGCCCTGCGCGAAGCGGCCGGCGTCCTCGCCCAGGATCTTGATCGACGACTTGTTCGCCCCGACGGTTCCGTCCGAGCCCAGGCCGTAGAAGAGCGCGCGGACGACGTCGCCCGACTCGATGTCCAGGGGCTTCGCGCGCAGGGAGAGGTGCGTCACGTCGTCGTTGACGCCGAGGGTGAAGCGCGGGCGCGGCGCGCGCTCGGCCAGCTCGTCGAAGACGGCCCGGATCATGCCGGGCGTCAGCTCCTTGCCGCCGAGGCCGTACCGCCCGCCGACGACCCGCGGCCCGGGCATCCCGCCGCCCGTCTCGGCCTCGCGGACCGCGGCGGTCACGTCGAGGAAGAGCGGCTCGCCCGGGGCGCCCGGCTCCTTGGTCCGATCGAGGACCGCCACGGCGCGGGCCGTCCTGGGCAGGGCGGCGAGCAGGCGCTTCGCGTCGAACGGCCGGTAGAGCCGGACCTTCACGACCCCCACCTTCTCGCCGCGGGAGACGAGCCACTCGACGACCGAGTGGGCGGTCTCCGCGCCCGACCCCATCGCGACGATCACCCGCTCGGCCTCGGGGTGGCCGGCATAATCGAAGGCGTGGTAGCGGCGGCCGGCGCGGGCGAAGAGCCGGTCCATGGCCCCTTCGACCGCGTCCGGGCAGGCGGCGTAGAAGCGGTTCTGCGCCTCGCGCGCCTGGAAGAACGTGTCCGGGTTCTGCGACGTGCCGCGGATCATCGGACGGTCAGGGTTGAGCGCGCGCTCGCGGTGGGCGGCGATCGCGGCGGGGGAGACGATCGCGCGCAGGTCGGCGTCGGAGAGCAGCCGGATCTTGTCGACCTCGTGGCTGGTGCGGAAGCCGTCGAAGAAGTGGAGGAACGGCAGCCGCGCGTCGAGCGCCGCCGCGTGGGCCACGGCGGCGAGGTCATGGGCCTCCTGCACGGAGCCCGAGGCGAGCAGCGCGGCGCCCGTCTGCCGGCAGGCCATCACGTCCGAGTGGTCGCCGAAGATCGAGAGCGCGTGGGTCGCGACCGTGCGCGCGGCGACGTGGAAGACGGCCGCCGACAGCTCCCCGGCGATCTTGTAGAGGTCCGGGATCATCAGCAGGAGCCCCTGCGAGGCGGTGAACGTCGTCGCGAGGGCCCCGGTCTGGATCGCGCCGTGGAGCATGCCGGCCGCCCCCGCCTCCGACTGCGCCTCGACGACGCGCGGCACTTGCCCCCAGAGGTTCGGGTCGCCCTTCGCCGCCCACTCGTCGCAGGACTCGCCCATCGGCGAGGACGGCGTGATCGGGTAGAGCGCGATGACCTCGGCGAGCCGGTAGGCGACCGTCGCCGCCGCCTCGTTGCCGTCCACCATCACGTCCGTGGCTTCTTTCGTGTCGTGCATGTCGTTCTCCACCTTAGGATGCGTCGACCGGGTAGCAAATCCTAACGCCGGCCGCCGCTCGCGACCTCAGGGATCATCAGGAGACCTGGGCCGCGAGGATCTCCGGGAGCTGCTCGCGCGCGCGGGCGAGGTCGCTCTCGTACTTGAGCAGGAAGGAGAGGGTCTCCTTCACCAGGGCGGCGTCGAGCCGCTGCGCGCCGAGCAGCAGGAGCGCACGCGCCCAGTCGATCGACTCGGCGATCGACGGCGCCTTCTTCATCTCCATCGTCCGGATCTTCGCGACCGCCGCCGCCACCGCCGCGCCGAGCGCCTCCGGCAGGCCCGGCACGCGGGTCCTCAGGATCGCCAGCTCGCGCGCGGCTTCGGGGAAGTCGATGTAGAGGTGGAGGCAGCGGCGCTTGAGCGCGTCGGAGAGCTCGCGGGCGTTGTTGGAGGTGAGGACCACGTGCGGGAGGTGGCGGGCGCGGAAGGTCCCCAGCTCGGGCACCGTCACCGTGAAGTCGGAGAGGATCTCGAGCAGGAGCGCCTCGAACTCCGGGTCCGCCTTGTCGATCTCGTCGACCAGGAGGAGGACCGGCGCCTCGCTCGTGATCGCCTTCAAGATGGGGCGCGGCAGCAGGAACCGCTCGCTGAAGAAGACCGCGTCGCTCTTCGCGATCCGGTCGGCGGCCTCGGCGAGGCTCGCCGTCCCGGCGAGCGTCTCCTGGAGCTTGTCGCGCAGGAGCTGGGTATAGAGGAGCTGCTTCGCGTACTCCCACTCGTAGAGCGCCTTCGCCTCGTCGAGCCCCTCGTAGCATTGCAGCCGGAGGAGCGGCAGGCCGGCCGCCTGCGCGATCGCCCGCGCGAGGTCGGTCTTGCCGACGCCCGCCGCCCCCTCCACGAGCACGGGTTTGTCGAGCCGGTCGGCGAGGAAGACGGAGGTGGCGATCTCCCGCGACGGCAGGTAGCCCGCCCGTTCGAGGGCCGCCCCCGTCTCGTCGATGGACGCGAACATCGGCGGGATCACTACCACGTCGCGAGGGGCCGTGCTCGCTCCCTCTCGTCCGGCGGCCAGGGTGAGCGGCTGGCCGCGAGCCCAACGCGGCCCGGCGGCCGGCCGCCCGGCGATCGCGCGGACTTCGGCGCGACGTGGGCTCGACGCGGCTGCTCTCGCGCGGGAGCGCGTGACCGCCCCCCACATCCCCAAGCGAAGAGGGGGTCTCACGCCGCGCTGGAGGCCGCGGCGTGAGACCCCTTGATCACGTTACTGCCAGCTACCGGTCCAGGAGGCACCCTGGCTGCAGCTCCACGGGCATGCGCTTTGTTCCTCGACATCGCCCGATGCCCGAGAACCGTCGCACGTCGTCGCGCCATAATACCAGGCCATCGGCAACCAGCCAGCCTGGCAGCTATCGGCCGACGGAGTAGCCATGACGTAACCCTCCTGGGTGGAATCGCAAGTGAACTGTCCCGATCCTTCCATGGGCAGCGCAGCCCCTTGCACGAAGGTCTGGCACGCGTTGAGCGCCTCAGCCTCGTTGTACGTCGAGACCGGTGTCCCGTCGCTCCAATTATCCAGGTTGCTGCCAAACGCGTCTCCGATGGTGTGGCAGTACCAGCGGGCGAACTGTGCAGTGCTCGAGGAACCGACGGTCAGGTTGCTCGGGGACACGGCGGTCATCGTCAGATTTGCCGTCTCCGACTGGGTGTCGGACAGCGTGAGCGTGGCTTGTCCGTACGAGAGTTGGATCTGCATGCCGTGTGGCATGATCGCGACGAGCGTGCCGGTGGCGAGATCGCTGGCCGTGGCGGCGCCGGTCCAGTCGACCTCGACGGTCGGGGTGCCGGTCGTTACGTTGCCGTACTGATCGATCGTCTCGACGGTGATCGACAGGTCGGTCTGGGGTTCGTTCAAGCATTCCCCGATCTTCATGTTCGCGCTTCCACCGTACGCCGCCGCAGAGAAGGCGACCTTGGCCACCGCGCCTGGGTTCACGATCTCGTTTCCGGTCGCGCCAGCAAAGCTGGGCGTGCCGAGCGACTGCACGAGGACGTCGTCCACCTCGAACGACGAGGGCCCGGCGAGGCTGGTTCCCGGGTCGGGGCTGTCGTTCGCGTCGAGCACGACGCTCGGATAGGCTCCGATGGAGTCGGTCACGTCGAAGGTCTCCTGCGTCCACGTCGAGAGCGGGCCGAAGGCGGGCCCCAGGTTGGCGCACGTGTCGAGCACCTGATAGCCGCCCGTCGGCGGGACGACCACGCTGTTGCCCATGTCGTCTCGCAGCCCGATGGCGAACTGGGGTTGCTCCTGGCAGTGGTTCATCGAGTCGTAGGCTGAAGCGACCGTGGTCTGCGCCCAGAGGCTCAGGACCGTCAGCACGGAGCCTCCTGGCGGTGCGAGCGGGTTGGAAACCAGAGTGCTCGTCCACCCGGTCATCTCGTCGACCGGCGTGGCCGACAGCCCGTACGCCGCGCCTCCCGTGTGGACCACCGTCGATTCGACGGCCCATGCGGGCGGCCCGCCATTTGCCGTCCAGATCGGGCTGAGGCTGTCCGACTCGGCGCCGTGCGAGAAGAGCGTCGTCCAGGCCGAGAACGGCAGCGGCGATCCCGTCGCGGCGTTCAGGCCGATGTCCACGGAGACCTGCTCCGCCACGGTGTCGTTCAGCTTTCCGATGAAACTCCCGCCCGACAGCTTGGCGACGATCTTCGCCGTCCCGCCGCCGCTCGTGATCGACCCCGTGGTCGCCGTGGATCCGAACGTCGCCTTCTTCGAGGGGCTCGTCGCGGCGAGCGTGACGCTCGCGGACGCCTGGGCCGTCGTGGCCGTCGCGGGGTTGCCATACCGATCGACGACGGTCACGGTAATCGCGACCCCGTGATCGGCGTCACCGACCGCGGATCCGAGAGCGATGGACGCCGGCTTGTCCGCCGCCGCCGTGAAGCCGGTAGTCGCCGTGATCGTGGGGTCACCCTGGAGGTAGACGGTGACCGTCCCCGACCCGGCGATTCGCCCGACCTGGAGGGTCGCCGTCGCGTCGCCGTTCGCGTCGGTCACGCCGTTGTTCTGCGGGGTGAGCGCGCCGTCCGACGCGAACCAGACGAGCTGCTGGTTCGCGATGCCGGTCGCCCCGTCCGCCGCCGTCAGCTTCACGGTGATCGGGCTCGCCAACGCCTGGCCCACCGTGCCGGTCTGCCCGCCGCCCGCGGTCACGGTGAGCCTCGCCGCCCCGGCGACCTGCACCGTCGTGATCGCGCTCGCAGTGGCGCCGCCGACGACCTGGTCTCCCACCACCAAGAGGATCCCATAGAGTCCCGCGACGTCCGGGGTGAAGTTCGGAGCGGCCGCGGTCGGGTGGTCGAAACACTTCTGGCCGTTGTTTTCCCCGCAATTCGACTGGGTGGGGGAACTGGTGACGTACCAGGCGTATCCCAGGAGCGTATTGCCCGCGGAATCGGTCGAGCCGCTCCCGTCGAGGGCCAGCTTCACGCCGACCGCGCCGGCCAGGGGCGGCGTCCCGGCGATGACCGCCTGGAGCTTCGGTGTCGTCGAGGTCGCGAGGGTAATCTCGCGCCTCCCCGGTCGCGCCCGCCGCGTCGGTCACGGTCACCGTCGCGAGCGCCGTCGTCCCGATCGTCGACGATGCGGTCACCGTGGCGTTCGCTCCGCTCCCGTGGATCGTCCAGCCCCCGCCGACGATCGTCCAGGCATACGCCAGCGTGAGCCCCGTCGGGCTCTGGGCGTTCTCGGACAACGCGATCGTCCCGCCCGGCTGCACCGTCGCCCCCGGCACGGCGATGATCGGCCCGAGCGTCGGCGCCGAGGTCGCATAGGCCAGCGTCTTCACCACGACGCTCGCCGTCGCGGTCTTGCCGTCCCCGTCGTCCGCGGTCACGGTGACCGACGTGGAGGCGCCGTACTGCGCGGGCGCGGCCAGCGTCGCCGAGGTCGGGTCCTTCTCGTTCGGCGTGAGCGTCCAGCCGCTCGTCGCCGACGTGGTCCAGGTGAACGTGAGCGGGTTGCCGAGGGGGCTCGAGGCGGCGGCCGCGAGGGTCACCGTGCCGCCGGGCGTCACCGGGTTGGGGCTCGCCGCGAGGCTGCCAAAGACCGGCGCCTCGTCGTTCTCGGTCGAGACGAGCGCCGTCCCCTGGACGGAGGCTCCCTGTCCGTCGCTCACCGTGACCTGCACGACGCCGCTCTGCGCATAGCCTTTCGGAGCGGTGAGCGCGATGGTCGCACCCGTGCTCGCGCCGACGGCCGTCCAGCCGGTCGGCAGCGTCCAGGAGTAGGCGAGCGTGTCCCCGTCCGCGTCGCTTTTCAACTCTCGCCGGCCAGGGCCGCGCCTCACACGGGGTGAGGCTTCTTACGGACGGATTGGGGAACCCTCGGCCCCCCTTTCGGCAACCCCCGCCACTCCCTCGGTGTTTTCAGGTGGGCGGAGCAGGTCTCGAACCTGCGACCCTCGCCTTGTAAGGGCGATGCTCTACCGCTGAGCTATCCGCCCGAGGGCTGGACGAGCTTACCACGGCGGCGGGCGGCGAGGGCGAGCACGGCGGCGAGGAGCGCGAACGTGGCGGCGTCGCCGGACGAGCCGCAGCCACAGCCGCCCGCGGGCTTCTGGGCCGGCGGCTTTGCGGCCGGCGCGGCCGGACCGGCCCGGACCTCCAGCGCGGTCCCGAAGTTGCCGGTGTTCCGCGCGTCGTGGTGGAAGCCTTCCCACTGGATGGCCTGGTCGGCGCGCCCCTTGGTGTGCCAGGCGAAGAGCCACCCCTCGCGCGTCGGGACGACCACGTCGAGCAGGCCGTCGCCGTCGATGTCGCCGACCGCGGGCGTCGCGAGGACCCAGCCGCCGGTGTTCTTCGGCCAGCCCGCCGGCTGGCTCCCGTCGGCCCGGAACGCGGTGACCTCGTAGACGCCGGTGCCGGAGATCGCCTCGCGCCGGCCGTCGCCGCCGATGTCCGCGATCGCGTAGTTCATGAAGAACTGGTAGTCCTGCGCCTTCTGCGGGAAGCCCGGCAGCGGCGGGGCGAGGAAGCCGGGGCCGTCGCTCTCGAGGGCTCTCTGGACGGCCCAGGCGTTGACCTGGTGGTCGAAGTCGTCCCGCACCCCGCCCTTGACGCCGCCGATGCTGAAGCGGAAGCCGATGGTCCCGTCCACGAAGTCGAGCTTCCCGTCGCCGTCGAGATCGCCGAAGGAGCCGCTGTTGACCGCGCCAATGGTGGGCAGATCGTTGGAGTTCGCCTTCGCGCCGGCGCTGGCGCCGTCGCCCGTGCCCAGGAGCGTGCCGCGGCCGTCGTAGAACATGGGGTTCCCGCCGAGGCCGTGGATCTCGATCTCGTCCTTCCCGTCGCCGTTCAGGTCGGCGAGCGCGGCCATGTACGGGATCCCGACGGCGACGACCGGGAGGATGTCGTTGGTCACGCCCTTCGGATCGATGGGCCAGCCGGGCAGGAACGGGCCGCCCGCGTGGTCGTTGCCGTCGGCCCAGACGGCGTAGACGCGGCAGTCCTGCTTGCCGTAGGCCTCCTCCGACCCGAGGACGATCTCCGGCTTGCCGTCGCCGTTCACGTCGCCGACCGCGGCGGTGGCCATCAGCCGCGTGTGCTGGATCTGCCGGCCCGACCCGTCGTCGACGCCGTTCGGATCGGCGAGCTCGACCGGGAAGCCCGGCCACGGCTGCCCGTGCCGATCCCAGACGTAGAGCCAGCCGTCCTGGCCGGGCGCGATGATCTCCAGCTCGCCGTCGCCGCCGAGATCGTAGAGGACCGGCGAGGCGAAGAAGCCCTTGCCGAGGACGTAGGTCTGGTCGGCTCCCCCGTCGGGGCCGTCGGAGAGTCCCGAGATCGCGTGCGCGGGGTCGGGCTTCACGGGGAATCCGGAGAGGAGCGTCCCCTTCGCGTCCCACGCGTACAGCTCGCCGTCCCAGGTCGCGGCGACCACGTCCGTCTCCCCGTCGCCCGCGAGGCTGCCGGCCGCGATCGTGGCGACGACCGCCTGCTCGGGGTGGAGGCTCGCGTACGAGACGTCGCCCGGGTGGGCGAGCGGCTCGGGCAGGGGCGCGACCTGGACCGGCCAGCCGGGCAGCTCCGTGCCGTCGAAGCGCAAGGCGTGGACCGCGCCGTCGGAGGTCGCCATGACGATCGCGTCCTTGCCGCTCCCGTCGAGGTCGACGAGGTGGGGGGAGGACTCGCCCGATTCGCCGAGCCACTTCGGGAAGCCGGCGAAGAGGTCGGGGTCGTGGTGGACGAAGAAGCTCTTGCGGAACTGGCCCGGGACATCGCCGATCGTCCCGCCGTAGTGGGCGACCGCCTGGACGAGCACGGTCGCCGCGAACGCGTTCGGGTCGGTGCTCACCCCGTCGTCGCCGGCGATGAGGCCGGTCAGGTCGAAGGTCGCGAGCGCGCCGTCGGTCGCGCTCGTCGCGCCGTCGATCGAGCCCGCGACGTGGAAGTCGGCCGCGGCGGGGTCGAGGCCGGCGGCGACGGAGACCGTGAAGTCGTACGACGGCGCGCGGTTTCCCGACACGTGGCCGGCGATGGTGAGCGCCGGCTGCTGCGTCGGATCGATCGTCTCGAACCAGCGGGGCGAGAGGACGTCGATCTCCGGCGGGATCCGCCCGTCGCGCACCGCCTGGAGCGACGCGCCGGCGTCGTTGCGCCCGTACCCGAACCAGGTGTCCCAGCCGGGCCCGGAGGGAAAGAGGCTCGGATTGTTCGCCGACCCCGGCACGTCGATGTCCTCGACGTTCATCCAGATGAGCTGCAGGACCTCGCCGGGCGTGAGCGGCGCGTCGCCCGGGTGGTACTTCAACATCGCCGAGTAGACGAGCCCCGCCTGTCCGGCGGTCAGCCCGGCCGCCTCCGACGAGCAGCCCGTGTTCGGCGTCGAGACGTCCAGGTGGCCGCCGGCGTTCGTGCAGTTGTTGAAGCGGATGAACGAGGTCGCGTCCTGCGGCTGGTTGTCGAACATGATCGCGTGGGCGAGCAGGGTGTGCTCCCAGGCGCCGGGGTAGTTATGGTGCAGGCTCGTCTCGTCGGCCGCGGAGGCGACGACGACCGCGCCGCGCCCGTAGGAGGCGTCGATGGCCTGTTGCATGAGCGGCGTGTTGTCGAGGGTGCCCAGCGCCTCCTGGACCACGTTCGCCCCGCGGCCGAGGGCGTAGAACACCCCCTCGGCGAAGTGGTTGCTGTCGCCGATGAAGCTGTCGGCCACGCGGATCGGCAGGAACATGCAGCCGGGGCAGGTCCCCATGCTCTCGATGCCGTTGTTCGCCTCCGCCGCCGAGTCCTTCCCCTGGTCGGTTCCGTGGCCGAACCCCTCGTCGTCGAAGGGATCGTTGTCGTCCCAGAGGAAGTCCCAGCCGCAGATGTCGTCGACGTAGCCGTTGTGGTCGTTGTCCTTGCCGTCGGAGAAGACGGCGATGAGGTCCTCGGGGTCGAGGATGCCGTTGCCGTTCACGTCGCCGTGGCACTCCGGGTTGTTCGGGCACTTGAAGGCGAGGATCCGGGGGTCGACGACCGTCTCGAAGGCCGGCTGGTCGTGGCCGCGGCCCGTCGTGTAGTCAAGGACGTTGAAGACCCCGTCGCCGTTGCAGTCGTAATCGGCGCAAGGCGTCCCGTCGGCGTGCTCCGGCAGCGGCAGCTCCCCCCGGTTGAGCCAGAACTTGTTCACCAGGTCCCGCTCGTTCCAGAAGATCCCCGAATCGAGGCTCGCGATGAGCACCCGCGGGTCGCCCGGGGTGAGGGTCCAGGCCACGTCCGCGGACATCCCGCTCCCCTTCATCGACGCCCGCTCGCTGGGGACGAGCGTCTCGTCCAGTTGCCAGGGCCGGACGTTCGGATCGCCGCACGGGTCCTTCGTGTCCGGCGGATAGAAGCCCCAGAGGTCCCACCGGCCCGTCTGCGGCCGAAGGACCACCCCGGCGTCGGGCGCGGCGGGGCAGCTCCCCGGCGTCAGGTAGCCGTAATCCGGATCGTCGGGCCAGTTCTGCGGCAGCGCGAGGTCCGCGCGGGTGGCGTTCGGGTTCGGCCAGGCGGGGTTGACGGCGCGGGCGCTGGTCGCGACGAGCGCGGCGGCGGAGAGCGAGAACAGGAGCGTTCGGCGCATCGGGCCCTCGGGCAAGGAGAGCCCGCATCATCGGCGGTCCCGGCGCCGGATGTCAAAGAGGGCTCTTCTTCCGGGGTGCCGCCGGCGTCACCGTGATCGTCTCCGTGGAGCTGACCCGTTTTTCGACCCCCCCACCCCGCGTCGTTGCATCCGGGCCTCCGATCGCGGCCTCCGAGGCTCCGTCCGCAGCGATCGGATCGCCGGAGGCTGCGATCGGAGGCCCGAGAAGGGGAGCCGGAACGGGTCCAGGAATCGAGCGAACGGCTCAAGAAACATGGGGTGGCCCAGAAGGCTTTCCTCGTTCTTTCAAGTCCCTGCTGAAATCCTGAGTCATTTCGCTCACTTGACTCACTGCGCTATCGACCGCGCCGCCGTGGAGAGTTGGGGCAGCTCCTCTCCTCTCGCCCGTTGACGGTACGGCGGGTGCGTGATAGCGCCCTGGAAAATGCGGGCCCTCGCCGCGCTGGTCGTCCTCTCCTTCGCCGCCTGCTCGGCGGGCTCCTCCGGGCCGGGCGGGACGTGGAGCGGCTCGTCTTCCGGGGGGGCGGGCGGCCTCACGGTCGCCCCGCCGGGCGGCGCTTCCAGCGAGTGCGGGGGCTGCGCGTCGTACGAGGTCTGCGTCGCCGGCCAGTGCGTCGCCGCGGGGTCGGCCTCCTCGGGCGGATCGACCGGGTCGGGCGGCTCCTCGACCTCCGGGGGCGTCGCCGACTCCTCTACGTCTACGTCAGGCAGCGCGAGCACGAGCGGCATCCTCCCGTCGGGCGGCTCCTCCGGCTCCTCGACCACCTCCTCCGGCTCCTCGACCACCTCCTCCGGCTCCTCCTCGGGAAGCACGACGGGCGGATCGACGAGCGGCTCCCCGGGGGGCTCGACGAGCGGGGGCGGCACGAGCGGCGGCGGGCCGGCGTGCCCGGTGACCTTCAGCGTCGTGTGCCAAGACGGCGGCAGCTCCTGGATCTGCCCGCCGAATGGGACTTGTGGTCCTCAGAACCTCTATTGCGATTGTGAGCCGGGATACCAGGCCGTCGACTGCGACGGCGGCGTCTGCGGCGCGACGAACTGCTCGACGGTCGGGGGGTGGCTCTGTGGCAAGCTGGAGCCAGGTCCCTGCGGCCCGCTCAACTTCTCGACGGTCTGCCCAGATGGCTCCCATTGCCCGTCCGGGGCGACGTGCCTGCCGTACGACAGACCGGACGGCGGAGTGAGCTACTCGTGCGCTTGCGGCTCCACGCCCGGCGAGAGCTGCGAGGGTGTGAGCTGCAGCCAGACCTCCTGCGCCTGGCCCGACTGGTGGTGCGGCCCACCGGACGGCGGGTAGACGCCCGGCGCTCGCGCCCAAGCCTCCCGTCCGCGGCGAGCCGCGAAGGAGCGGCCCCGAAGAAAGCGGGGCAGCTCCCCGACTGCCGGCAATGGCGTCCGCGCGTTGCGGATCGATTGACTTTCCGCCCACGTACCTTATGGATGAGGGGTGCGCTACTTCACGCCCCAGGAGGCGAACACGTTCGTCCCGGCGCTGCGCCAAGCGTTCGACCGGATCGAGGGCGACCGGACGGCGCTCGTCCGGGTCCTCCGGGAGTTGGATGCGCTCGGCCAGCCGATCGATCTCGACGAAGCCATCCCGGAGGACGTGCCGGCGACGGTCCGCGAGCGGCTGACGAAGGCCAAGGGTCTCGTGGACCAGATCCGCGGCGTCGTCGGGGAGCTGCAGGCCCACGGCATCCTGGTGAAGCGGATCGACGGGCTGGTCGACTTCGCCTCACGCCGGGGGGATCGGCCAGTCCTGCTTTGCTGGCGCAAGGGCGAGGCCCGGATCGAGCACTGGCACGAGTTCGGCGCGGGCTTCGACGCCCGCCGCCCCATCGATCGTCTCTTCGAGAAGCCCGCGCTCCCGAACTGACGATCAACCCGTCTTATTCACGGTACGGCGTAGCGAGGCGTTCGAGACCGCAGCCGAGAAGGGCAAGCGCAGCGACGACCGACGAGGCGTGCTGAAGCACGCCGCAGGAGGAAGGAGCGAGCACACCCCCCCATGTCGTTGTAGGGGTGGCAAGCCCCCCCTTCGCAGGCGCGGGATCGGACGCCGCAGCAGCCGGACCGTGAATAAGACGGGATCAATGGCCGGGCTTCGGCCACGGCGGCAGCGCAGGCGCGACGCCGGAGAACAGCCGGCAGCGGAAGGGGAGGCCGCCGCGGGTCTGCGTCACGACGTAGGCGATCCGGCGAGCGTCCGGGCTCACCGCGTAGCTGCCGATCGTGGCGCCGGAGGGAGCGGGCGGCGGCCGGAAGTAGAGGGTTCGCTGGCGGCCGTGGAGCGACCAGAGGGCGCCGCCTCCGTCTTCTCCCAGGAGCTGACCATCGGGCAGCAGCAGGACCTCCACGTAGTCGTTGTCGAAGTCGGCGAGCTGCCCGCGGCCGGTCTCCGTGTTGAGCACGACGATGCGCGCGCCGTTCTGCCAGCCGGGGCCGGACCGGGGCCGGACGAACGCCGCGTGCACCCCGTCCAGGCCGAGGACGAGGCTCCCCCCGGTGAGGTCGAGCGGCGGCGCGGTCAAGGGCGCGAGCTCGCCCTTCTCGACCTCGACCCTGGCCCAGCCGCGAGGAGACTGGAGCAGGAGCCACGTCCCGTCCCGGCTCCAGGAGACGTGCGTGATCCCCTCGCCGAGCGGCGCCCCGCCCTCCTTGGGGGGGTAGAGGCGCGTCGGCTCCCTGGGGGCCGCGCTGCTCCCGGGGGCGGCGCGGACCCAGAGCTCTCCGTCGGCGAGATAAGCGATGCGCCGGCCGTCGCGCGAGAGCGCGGGCTGGAAATCACCCCCGTGGTTGGGTCCGTCCACCGCGACGGTCTCGGCGGCCGCGCCCGCCGCCGTCCCCACGAGCCAGAGCCTGCCGTCGTGGGAGAGCGGCGCGTCCGGCGCGAAGCGCGCGAAGAGGAGCCGGTCGCCGTTGGGCGTGAAGCTCGGCGGACCGATGAGCGGTGACCCGGGGAGGGCGGGGAGGCGAAGCTCGCGCGGGGGCGACAGAGCCTTGGGCTTGGGGTCGGCCCGCGGGGTCGTGGAGGCGCCGGAGGCCGCGAGCAGGAGCGCGAGGACCATCGCTTCCGTGTAGCGGCTCGGAAGACGACTGTCGAGCTGAGCGCCGCGCCCCCGCCGGACCGCCCGAGGGCGCTCCTCTGGCAGGGGAGCCCAGCTCCCCCCGGGGACCCTCCACCCCACCGCGGCCGAGGTAAGGGCATCCCCAGAGCTTCGCGTGGCGAGAGCGTTCTCGGAAGTCGTCGATCGGCCCGCCTCGGGGCTGCGGCGGCGCCCGCTGGCCGGCGGCGCGGCAGAGGCGATACGATGCCGCCCGATGAAGAGGCGCGTCGCCGTGTTCTTCTGCCTGGGGTGGTTCTCGGGCTGCGCATGCCCGGTCCCGACGCCGGTGCTGCCCGGCTCGTTCGTGGGGAGCTTCCTCGTCACCGGCGCGCTCGTTCCCTCCGGCGCGCCGGGCGAGCCGGCGACCAGTTGCGCGGTCGCGATCTGCTGCCCGCTCGCCGACGGTGGAGAGGCCTGCGGCCCGGACGTCCTCGGCGCGGCGGGGTGCACGGTCAACGCCGACGGCGGCGCGCTCTCACCGCAACCGGCGCTCTCCTTCTACGGCTTCCTCTCCGAAGACCTCGACGCCGGCGTCGCGTTCTGGGAGGTAGAGGGGGGGCCGCTCGTCGACGGGGGCCTCTCGGGCGGCGCGTTCACCGCGACGCTCGCGAGCAGCGGCCTCGTCCCCGGCTGCGGCTGCGCCGCCGGCCTCACGGAGACGACGTTCCTCGCGCAGACCTTCGCCGACGGCGGCGTCGCGCCGGGCTTCGGCAGCCCCGTGCCCGGCCTCGCGGGCTGGCTCGACGATCGCTACCGGGTCGATTCCACGCAGTCGCCGGCCTGCGAGCCCGACGCGGGGCCCGGTTGCGGCCTCGGCTGCGACGTCGTCTACCGGCTCACGGCCGTCCCGGGGCAGCCGCAGTGACGAGGGCGTACGGCAGGTGGCAAGTGCGACTTGCCGCCCGGCGCGTTGACACCGCGGCGGCCGTTGGCTAGAAGCGGCGAAGCTCCGGAGGCGAGACGCATGGCGACGATGCGAGAGCAGGTCGAGCGGCTGCAGGCGCGGCGCAAGCGCGCGCAGGAGATGGGAGGTCCCGAGCGGATCGCGCGGCAGAAGGCGAAGAACAAGCTGACCGCCCGGGAGCGGCTGGCGCTCCTCTTCGATCCCGGCAGCTTCGAGGAGCTGGGCGCGCTCGCGGCGAACAACGGGAACCTGCCCGAGGAGGAGGAGCGGCCGACGCCCGCCGACGGCGTCATCACCGGCGTCGGGGAGATCGACGGCCGGCCCACCTGCGCCGCGGTCTACGACTTCACCATCTTTGGCGGCTCGATCGGCGAGGTGGGCGAGAAGAAGGTCGCGCGGCTGCGGGACATCGCGCTCAAGAACCGGCTGCCGATGGTCTGGCTCGTGGACAGCGGCGGGGCGCGGATCGACGCCTCGGGGGGCATCGACGCGCGGCGGATCGCCTCGTTCGCCGACACCGGCTATCTCTTTCGCGAGGAGGTCGTGCTCTCGGGCGTCGTGCCGCTCGTGTCGGCGATGGTCGGCCCGGGCGCGGCGGGGACGGCGTACATCCCCGGGCTCGCGGACTTCGTGCCCATGGTCAAGGGGACGAGCAGCATGGCGATCGGCGGTCCGTACCTCGTGGAGTCGACGGTCGGCGAGAAGGTGAGCGAGGACGAGCTGGGCGGCTCGCGCGTCCACAACGAGCTGTCGGGCGTCGCCGACGCCGAGTACCCCGACGACGCGGCGTGCGTCGCCGCCGTGCGCGAGTACCTCGGCTACTTCCCGAGCCACAGCGGCGAGGCGCCGCCCAGGAAACCGTGCAGCGACCCGATCGATCGGCGCGACGAATCGCTCCTCGACGTGGTCCCCGACAACCCGAAGCGCGCCTACGACATGCACAAGGTCATCGCCGCCGTGGCCGACGACCACCATTACTTCCCGATCAAGGCGCGCTGGGCGAAGAACATCATCACCGCGCTCGCGAGGATCGATGGCCGGCCGGTCGGCTTCGTCGCCAGCAACCCGATGTTCTACGGCGGCGTGCTCGACGTCAACGCGAGCGACAAGGCCGCGCACTTCATCAACCTCTGCGACGCGTTCAACCTCCCGCTCGTCTTCCTCGTGGACGTCCCGGGGTTCATGGTCGGGACCAAGGTCGAGCAGGCGGGCATCATCCGCCACGGCGCGAAGATGCTCTTCGCGGTGGCGAGCGCGACGGTGCCGAAGATCACCGTCGTCGTCCGCAAGGCCTACGGCGCCGGCTACTACGTGATGTGCGGGCGGGCGTACGAGCCCGACCTGCTCGTCACCTGGCCCAACGCGGAGATCGGCCTGATGGGGCCCGAGGGGCTCGTCTCGATCGGCGCGCGCAAGCTGCTCGAGGCGCAGGAGACGCCCGAGGAGAGGGCGGCGCTCCAGGCGCAGATCGCCGACCAGATCCGGCCGCACATCGACATCTTCCGGGCCGCGGCCCTCGCCATGGTCGACGACGTGATCGATCCGCGCGAGACGCGGCGGGTCATCGCCCGTGCGCTCAAACGGACGGAGCACAAGGTCGTCGAACGCCCCCGGAAGAAGCGCGAGGTCACGCCGGTCTGACCACGGTCGCCGGGGGAGGCCGAGGCCCGGCGCGACCGAAGCGCGCCGCCGGTCCAGGGGCTTCATGACCGAACGGGTGCGCGCGGGACCGCCGCTCCCGCCCTGCCGTGTCTCGTTGACGGGGACGCCGCGCGGCGGCTAAGTAGCCCCGTGATCGCCACCCAGGTCGAGAGCCTCCGGTCGCGCGCGGCGGGGGCGCGCCGCGTGGTGGTCAAGATCGGTTCGGCGGTCCTCGCCGACGCGGCGGGGCGTTTCGCGGCGGACCGGTTCTCCGCCCTCTGCGCCGACATCGCCGAGGCGGCCCGGGAGCGCGAGGTGGTGATCGTCTCGTCCGGAGCCATCGCGCTCGGGGTGCGCGAGCTCTCGCTGCCGTCGCGGCCGGTCAGCCTGCCCGGCAAGCAGGCGGCCGCGGCGGTGGGGCAGTGCCTGCTGATGCAGCTCTACGGCGCCGAGCTGTCGCGCCGCGGCCGGCGGGCGGGTCAGGTCCTTCTGACCCACGACGACGTGGCCGATCGGAGGCGCTACCTGAACGCGCGTCAGACCCTCCAGGCGCTCGTCGCGAACGGCGTCGTTCCGGTCGTCAACGAGAACGACACCGTGGCGGTCGAGGAGATCCAGTTCGGGGACAATGACGCGCTCGCGGGGCTCGTCGCCGGCCTCTGGGACGCGGAGCTGCTCGTGCTCCTCTCGGACGTCGACGGACTCTACGACCGGGACCCGGCCGTCCCCGGGGCCCGGAGGATCACCGAGGTCGCGCTGGTGACCGAGGAGATCGAGGCGCTCGCCGGGAACAGCCGGTCGGGCGTGGGCACCGGCGGGATGATCGCCAAGGTCCGGGCCGCCCGTCGCGCGGCCGAGTCGGGGACGCTGTCCATCGTCGCCGCCGGGCGGACGCCAGGGGTGCTCCCCGCGCTGCTGCGCGGCGAGGAGATCGGGACCCTCTTCGGTGCGCCGCGCGAAGCGTTGCGGGCGCGCCAGCGCTGGATCGCGCACGCGCTCGAGGCGCGAGGGCGGCTGCACGTGGACGCAGGCGCGCGGGAGGCGATCGTCACGCGGGGCGGGAGTCTGCTGGCTTCAGGGCTGCGGCGGGTGGAGGGGGCCTTCGGGCGGGGCGAGGCGGTGGAGATCGCCGGCGAGGATGGGCGGCCGTTCGCCCGCGGGCTCGCGGGCTACGGGTCGGAGGAGCTGGCGCGGCTCTGCGGTGCTCGCTCGGCGGAGATCGAGGCGCGGCTCGGCTACAAGTACCTCGACGAGGTCGTTCATCGAGACGATCTCGTGCTGCTCGCGGTCGGGTAGGGGATGATGGGCACGGCGGAGCGGATTGCGCGCGCGGCGGCGGAGGCGGCGAGGAGGCTCGCGGTCGTCCCGACCGCGCAAAAGGATCTCGCGCTCGCGGCGCTCGCCGGGGCGCTCGCGAGGCACGCGGGCGCGATCCGGCGGGCGAACGCCGAGGACGTCGCGGCGGCGAGGAGGGGCGGCGCCGGCGGTACGTTCCTCGATCGGCTCGCGCTCGACCGCGCGCGGATCGCGAGGTCGGCGGCCGCGGTGGAGGAGATCCGCGCGCTGCCCGATCCCGTCGGGGAGGTCGTCCGGACGTGGCGCCGTCCCAACGGCCTGATCGTCGAGCAGGTGCGCCTGCCGCTCGGGGTGATCCTCGTCGTCTACGAGGCGCGGCCGAACGTGACGTCGGACGCGGCGGCCCTGTGCGTGAAGAGCGGCAACGCGGCGATCCTGAGGGGCGGGAAGGAGGCGGCCCGGACGAACCGGGCGATCGCCGCGGCGATCCGGGAGGCGCTCGGGGAGGCGGGGCTGCCCGACGCGGCGGTACAGGTCGTTCTCGATCCCGACCGGGAGCTGCTCCTCGCCCTCGCGCGTCAGACCGGCCTCGTGGACCTCTGCATCCCGCGCGGCGGCCAGGGGCTCATGAAGTTCTTGGCCGAGAACGCGCGCGTCCCGGTCGTTCCCCATGGGGAGGGGATCTGCCACGTGTACGCCGACGCGAGCGCCGACGTGGCGGCGGCCGTGCCGGTGATCGTCAACGCCAAGGCCCAGCGGCCGGGCGTCTGCAACGCGGCCGAGTGCCTGCTCGTCCATCGCGCGGCGGCGAAGGAGCTCCTTCCCGCGGCGGGCCGGGCGCTCGCGCGGGCCGGCGTCGAGCTGCGCTGCGACCCCGCCTCGCTCGCGATCCTGCGGCGGGCGGGGATCCGGGCGATCCCGGCGGCGCCGTCCGACTTCGGCCACGAGTTCCTGGAGAAGATCCTGGCGGTCCGCGTCGTGCGGTCGCTCGCCGGCGCGCTCGATCACATTGCGCGCTTCGGCTCCGGCCACACCGAGGCGATCCTGACCCGCGATCTCGCGGCCGCGCGGACCTTCGAGCGCGAGGTCCGGGCCTCGTGCGTCGTCGTGAACGCCTCCACGCGGTTCAACGACGGCGGCGAGCTGGGCCTCGGGGCGGAGATCGGGATCAGCACGGGGCGGCTCCACGCCTATGGGCCGATGGGGCTCGCCGAGCTTTGCAGCAGGAAGTTCGTCGTTCATGGAGAAGGCCAGGTAAGGAGCTGACGCATGCCCCCCCGCAAGCAAGCCGCTACCCGAAGAGCCCCCCGCCGCCGCGCCGCGCCGGCGCCCGAGGCCGTCGATACGTCCCGCGCGCCGGCGCTCGCCGCCGCGCTCGCCGGCGTCGACAAGAAGGCCGAGGAGCCCGCGGTGCTCGACCTGCGCGGGCTCTCCTCCTACGCCGACTACGTCGTCCTCCTGTCGGCGGACAACCCGCGGCAGATCGAGGCGGTCCAGGAGGCCATCGAGACGAGGCTGCGGGCGGAGGGACGCCGGCCGCTGGGGGAGGAGGGGAGCGGGGCTTCGGGCTGGATGCTGCTCGATTACGGCGACATCGTCGTCCACGTCCTCTCGCCCGAGGCGAGGGCCTTCTACGATCTGGAGGGCCTCTGGGGGGACGCGCCGCGTGTCCCGGTCGAGGGTTGAGGCTCCGGGTCGTCGCCATCGGCAAGGATCGCAAGGGGCTCCTCGCCCCGGCGGCGGCCGACTACGCGGCGCGGATCGCGCGGCGTCTCCCCTTCGAGGTCGTGATCGCGGGCGAGCCGCAGGGGGAGGACGCGACGGCGCGGCGGGCGGAGGCCTCACTCTTGCGGCGCGCGTTGCGCCCGCGGGAAGCCGTCGTCGTCCTCGACGAGCGCGGCGAGGAGCTGACGAGCAGGGAGCTCGCGGCGCGAATGGCCACGGCCGAGCGATCCGGAGGGCGTGACCTCGCCTTCGTCCTGGGCGGCCCTTCCGGCCTCGACCCCGCGCTGCGCGCCGAGGCCGCGTGGGCGCTCGCCCTGTCGAGGTTCACCCTCCCGCACCAGCTCGCCCGGCTGGTCCTCCTGGAGCAACTCTACCGCGCGGTCAGTCTGCTGCGCGGCGAGCCCTACCACAAGTAGTCGGCCGATCCGGACCGAGCGCGGCGGGCGGGGGGAGCCCGGAGCTCCCCGCGCGCCCATTCAACCCGTCTTATTCACGGTCCGGCTGCTGCGGCGTCCGATCCCGCGCCTGCGAAGGGCCTGCTCGCTCCTTCCTCCTCGCGGGGGGCTTGCCACCCTCCAAACGACTTAGGGGGAGGTGCTTTACGCGACGCCTCGTCGGTCGTCGCTCTCGCTTGCCCTTCTCGGCTCGCGGTCTCGAACGCCTCGCTACGCCGTACCGTGAATAAGACGGGTTCAAGCACCGGGCCTTCGCAGGGCATCGCTCAACCTTCGCGCGGCAGGAGTCCCCTCGGCAGCAGCCGATCCGTGGCCCGGCGGGCAGGCCGCCCCACGCCTTCGCCGCAGGACTTTGGCGAGCGCCAGGAGGAAGCCGAGGGCGAGCGGATCGACGCCCCCCGACGTGCAGCCGCAGCCGGTGGCGCCGTTGCCGGAGCTCGCTGGTGTGGCCGCCGAGCCGGTGGGCGACCCCTCCCCGGGGGGGCTCCCGGCGTCGGACGCGGATGGCGTTCCGGCCGTCGCCCCACCATCGGAGCCGGGTCCGGCGCCACCGCCGGCGTCGGGCTGCCCCGCGTCGGCCTCGGCTCCGGCGTCCTCGTCCGTCCCGGCGTCGGCGCCCGTCGCGGGCGAGATGGTCGTCGTGGAGAGCGGATAGGCGTAATACGGAGGAGCGGAGCTCCCTTGAGTGAAGGAAGGATCCACCGGGTACATGGCGAGTTTTTTGTCCTCGGTGAACCCGTCGGCCGTGACATTGGCGTCGACGTCGGCCTCGGTCACCTGGGGCTGGATCGTCGCGCCGGCCTTCCCGCTCGCCGTGAGCTGCACCACGAGGGTCGGGAGCGTGACTCTCGAACCACCGGGGATCTTCACGTCGAAGAAGAGCTCGAGGTAAGGAAGGGTCGTGTCGGTCGGGAAGGAGCTGCCGGGCGCGGTGGCCGTGCAGGTCGCTCCAGCGGTCGAGGTGCAGAAGGTCACGGTAGCCTTGCCGTGGGTGGCCGCATCCCCGCCCACGGCCAGCGCGCTCTGCGGGACGTACGTCGCGTTGGTGGGCAAGGGCAGGATGTAGGTCAGCCCGCCGAGATGGTTGATCGTCGCGGAGATGCCGTTGGAGGTGAGCGTCGTCGGGACCGCGAATGACGCCGGCGCGAAGGACTCCGTGAACGTGGAGCCCTCCGGCGCCGTCGAGGGGGCGAGCGCGCCGTACTCGCCGGGGAACTGGGCGTAGCCCCCGAGGATCGGGACGGCGAAGGCATTGTTGGTCGCGATGGCCTCGCCCTCGGTCAGCTTCGCCGTCTGGCAGTCGGTCGGTCCGGCCTCGCACAGGCTGAACGTCACGGTCTGATCGCCCGAGGTGGAGGCCGAGGGGGTGTACGTGAGGATGCCCGTCGACGGATCGGCCGATGCGGTCCCGCTCGCGGGCTGGCCCGTGATCGAGAGCGTCGATGGGTCGGGGGTCCCGCCCGACGCGAGCGTCAGCACGTCGAACTGCACGGGAGTCGGGGCGGCGCTCCCGGTGGCCGCCTGGAAGGCGGCGAAGCCATCCCTCACCGAGAACGCGGCGGGCTGGGCCGTCGCGGGGCGCGCGCAGAGCGAGAGCGCGGTCAACAGGGAGAGCGATCCGAGAGAGCGGCAGTTTCTCATCCCGGCGAGCGTAGCACCGCTCGCCCCTCTCGGCGAACCCGCCGACCCCACCGCTCCGGGCGCGGGGATGGTATGGTTGCGGGACCCTATGAAGACGCGGCCGGTCCTGCTCGTGGTGCTCGACGGTTGGGGGCTCTCCGGCCGGCGCGAGGCCAACGCGATCGCGCTCGCCGGGACGCCGAACGTCGATGCCTTCCGGCGCGAGTTCCCCGCGGGCGAGCTGCTCACCTCCGGTCTCGCCGTGGGACTACCCGACGGCCAGATGGGAAACTCCGAGGTCGGCCACACCAACCTGGGGGCGGGGCGGATCGTCTACCAGGATCTCGTCCGCATCAACCTCGCCTGCGAGCGGGGCGAGCTGGACGGCAACGCGGTCCTCGCCGGGGCCTGTGACGCCGCGCGCGGCGGCGCTCTCCACCTGATCGGCCTCTGCTCCGACGGCGGCGTCCACAGCTCGCTGGATCACCTGTTCGCGCTCGTCGACCTCGCCAAGCGGCGGGGCGTCGGCCGCCTCTTCGTGCACGCGTTCACCGACGGTCGCGACACTCCGCCGCGCAGCGGGGCGGGTTTCCTGCGCCGGATCGAAGAGACGCTGGCGCAAAAGGGGCTCGGGAAGGTGGCGAGCGTGTCCGGGCGTTACTTCGCCATGGACCGAGATCAGCGCTGGGACCGGGTCGAGAAGGCGTACCGGGTCCTGCGGGATCAGGCGCCGGGCGCGCCCCGGACGAAGAGCGGCGCGGCGGCGGTCCGTTCGGCCTACGAGCGGGGTGAGACCGACGAATTCATCGCCCCGACGATCGTCGTCGACGCGGAGGGGCGGGCCGTCGGTCCCATCCGGGATGGCGACTCGGTCGTCTTCGTGAACTTCCGAGCCGACCGGGCGCGGGAGATGACGCGGGCGCTGACCCAGGAGGGCTTCACGGGCTTTGCCCGCGAGGCGCCGCGGCTCGCTTCCTACGTCTGCATGACCCGGTACGACCGCGAGCTGCCGCTCCCCGTCGCCTTCCCCCCCGAGCAGCCGACGCGCATCCTGCCCGAGCTGATCTCCGAGGCCGGCCTGCGGCAGTTCCGTTGCGCGGAGACCGAAAAGTACGCGCACGTGACCTTCTTCTTCAACGCCGGCCGCGAGGCGCCGTTCCCCGGCGAGGACCGGGTGCTCGTGCCGAGCCCGCGCGACGTGAGGACGTATGACCTGAAACCCGAGATGAGCGCCGAGCCGGTGACCGTGGCGGTTGAGAAGGCGCTCTCCTCCGGCGGGTACGGCTTCTTGCTCGTCAACTATGCGAACCCCGACATGGTGGGCCACACCGGGGTCCTGCCGGCGGCCATCGCGGCGGTCCGGAAGGTCGACGCCTGCCTGGGCCGGCTCTGGAAGGCTGCGTCGACGGCGAGGACGGCGATGGTCGTCACCGCCGATCATGGCAACTGCGAGACGATGGTCGATCCGGCGACCGGCGAGCCGCACACCCAGCACACGCTCAACCCGGTGCCGTTGCACGTCCTGGCCCCGGAGGTGAGGGGCGCGAAGCTCGACCGCGGCATCCTCGCCGACGTGGCGCCGACGATCCTCGCCCTGATCGGGCTCCCGGCCTGCCCCGAGATGACCGGGAAGAACTTGCTGCGCCCCTAGGAGACTGGTGTGAAATGGCTGCCTACTGCGAAAGCCGAACCCTTCGCTGCGACGCGCGGCCTCGTCGCTTCGCTGCTCTTCGCTGCTCAACGTACTGCAAAGAGTACGTCTCCGCTGCTCTCTCCTCGGGCGTCCGTCTCCCTCTCGGCCCGTCGAGGGTCGCGCCGCGATGAGCGCGGGCAGGGCGATTTCCGGCGCGGCGCGAGCCATCGGCGCCGGACTTGGCGATCTCCTGGCGCCGCCTTCTTGCGCCGGCTGCGGCGAGCCGATCCCGAGGCGGAGGGCTTTCTGCGAGGAGTGCGAGCTCGCGCTCCTCGAGTGTGACCCCGCGCGCTGCGCCGGCTGCGGCGCGGAAGGTTCCCGGCAGGGGCTGTGCCGCGCCTGCCGGCTGCGCCTGCGGCCTCTTGCCGGCGTCTTCTGTGGCTTCACGTACGAGGGGCCTCTGCGGGAGGCGCTGCAAGCCTTCAAGTACCAGGGGCGGGACGATCTCGGGCCCCTGCTCGCCGCCCGCTGGGTGGAGGCGCTCTCGCCGCCTCGGAGGCTGCTCTCGCGCTCGCCGCTCGTCGCGCCGGTGCCGCTCCATGTCCGTCGGCTGCGACGGCGCGGCTACGACCAGGCGTGGCTCCTCGCCCGTGTGCTCGCCCGGCGGCTGCGGCTCACGCCGGAAGCTCGCCTGCTCTGCCGGGTTCGCGAGACGCGCGCCCAGGTGGGGCTTTCGCGGCCGGACCGCGAGAAGAACGTGCGGGGCGCGTTCGTCGCGCTCCCGGCGGCGGGCCGGCCGGTCCTCCTCGTCGATGACGTCTTTACGACGGGGGCTACGATGAAGGCCGCCGCCGAAGCCCTCCGCCGCGCCGGGTCCGGGCCGGTCTATGGTTTCGCCGTCGCGCAGGCGCTGGAATGACCCTCGCCGCGCCGATTGCCCTCCTGCTCGCGGCCTCGGGCGGCGCGCCGCGAGAGACGGCCCTGCAGCGAGAGGCGGATTCGATCGCCGGGCGGCTCCCCGACGCGCCGGATCCGTTGGCCGCGGCGCAGGATCTCTTGCGAATCGAGGAGCTGCTTCCCGACCTCGGGTCCGTCGCGACGCCGCTGAGGGCCGTGGACGAGGCGGCCGAGCGGTGGCGGGCGTCGAGAGGGGAGGGCGCGGGAGAGGTCGTGGCGCTCGCGGAGCGGGTGGGGCTGCTCCTCGAGCTCGCGCGCGGCCGGCCGGTCCGGGCGGCCGATCGAGAGCGGCGGCTGGGCCTTGCGACGTCCTGGGCCGTGCGATCGGAGGAGTGGACGCCGGGCGGCACCTGTCTCCCCGCGGAGCCGCCGGCGCCCTTCGGCGACGGACGGGGCTGGCGCCTCTTGCCGGACATCACCCGGGCCGGCCGGCTCGACCTCGACGCGCTGCTCTCCGATCGACGGACCGTGGCGGCCCTGGGGGCGGTCGAGCTGGACCTCGCGCGGTCCGCCGACGTGGCGTTCTACTACGGAGCGAGCGGTCCATCGGCGCTCGCCGTCGACGGGGCGTGGATCGCGGCGGACGCCGCCTCTCACCCCGCCCGCGACGGACAGCTTCGCGTTCCGCTGCGCCTCTCCTCCGGCGCGCACCTGGTCGAACTGCGGGTCTGCCGCGCCAACCGGCCCATCGCCGCGTCGCTGCGGATCGCCGCGGCCTCAGGGGCGCCCCTCGCCGGGGCATCTCTCTCGCTCCCCGGACCGCAGGTCGCGCACCTGGCCCCCGGCGCGGCGAGGGCGCCGGTGGTCCCCGAACGGGGAGGGCTGCTGCTCGCCGCCGCGCGGGCGGAGGGAGCGCGGGGGATGCCGGCACGGGCGGCGCTCGTCGAGGCGCTCGCACCCGACGACATGGCCGCATCTCCGCCCGCGGAGGTCCGGCGCCAGGCCTGTGAGGCCGAGAAGGCGAACGCCGCCCCGGCCGCGGAGCTCGTCACCTGCTGGCTACGGCTCGCGCGGGACGAGGAGCTCGCGCGCCGGTCTATCGAGAGGCAGGAGGCCCTTGCCGCGGCGCGGGCGGAGGGGCTCGCGACCGAGTCCCTCGCGCTCGCGGAGGGGCGTGAGGCCCTCGATCTCGGCTACCCGGAACGGGCGCTCCGCGCGGCGCTCCGGGCGGGAAAGCTCGCGCCGGACGATGACCGCCCTCTGCTCGTGAAGGCGGAGGCGCTCGAGGCGCTCGGGCTCTCGGGGATGGCGGCGCGCGTGGAGATCGACGCGAGCCATCGTTTCCCCTGGTCGCCGGACGCGGAGATGGCCGGCGCGTATCGGCTCGAGCGGCTGGGGCGCCGAGGCGAGGCGATCGAGAAGCTGCAACTGCTCCTCGGGCTGCGGCCGGATATGCTCGGCGCACGGGAGTCGCTCGTTCGCCTGCTCCAGGAACGGGAGGACGAGGCGGGTGTGCTCGAGCAGCTCGCCGCCGAGCACGCGCTCGTGCCCGCCTCGGCCCGCCCGCTCATCGAGCGCGCGGAGCTGTTGCTCGCGAACCCCCGCGGAGGGAACGCGGGTCTCGCGCGCCGTGCGCAGGCACAGGAGGACCTCCGGGCGGCCATGCTCCTCGCTCCGGACAACGCCGACATCCTCGGCGATGTCGCCCGCGCGGAGCTGCAGGCGGGCGAGGCGCGCCGGGGACGCGAAGCGCTGCGGCGCGCGCTCGCCCTCCGGCCTCAGGCACAGGGGCTGCGGGCGCTCGCCGCGGTCCTTTCGGAGCGGGGCGACGACTTCGCGAGTCCGTGGCTCGCGGATCTCTCCGAGGCGGCCCGGCGCGATCCGCCCACCCCCGGCGAGGACGCCGCCGTCCTCTCCGACGTGACCGCGATTCGCGTCTACCCCTCGGGGCTCGCGAGCCGGATCCACCAGACGATCGTCCGGGTGCAGACCGACCGCGGCGTGGAGGCCGCGCGGGTGACGCCCATCGAGTACGACCCGGACCGCCAGGAGGTCCACGTCGAGTCGGCGCGGCTCCTGCGGCCCGACGGCGTGGTCAGCTCGACCTACGAGGAGAGCACCCGGTCACTGTCGGAGCCCTGGTACGACCTCTATTACGACCACCGCGAGCTGGACGTTTCGTTCTCCGATCTCTCGCCGGGCGACGTCCTGGAGGTGACCTGGCGCGTCGACGACATCGCCCGCGAGAACCTGCTCGCCGACGAGTTCGGGGACCTGACGTTCCTCGCCGACACGGTCGATCGGGACCGGTTCGCGTATGTCGTCGAGATGCCGGCTGGGCGACCGCTCTTCGCGAACAGCCCGGACGTCCCCGATCTCTCGGCGAGCGTCGAGCCGCGGGCGGACGGCGGGCGGACTTATGTATGGCGCTGTGGCAAGGTCGAGAAGATTCAGTCCGAGCCGCAGATGCCTGGCTGGGCGGACGTGGCGCCGTACCTCCACGTCTCGACCGAGCGGACGTGGGCGGCGGTCGGTGATCTCTACTGGACGCTCCTGCGCGATCCGCTGGCGCCGACCGACCGGATCCAGACCGTCGCCCGATCGCTCATGGCGGCGGCCGGAGCCTCCCTCGCGGCCCGCGTCCAGGCCGCCTACGACTATGTCGTCTCGCAGACGCGCTACGTTGGCTTGGAGTTCGGCATCCACGGCTACCAGCCCTATCCCGCCGCCGACGTGCTCGCCCGCGGGTTCGGCGACTGCAAGGACAAGGCGACCCTCCTCCACAGCCTGCTCGCGGCGATGGGCATCGACTCGCGCCTCACGCTCCTGCGCACGCGGCGGCTCGGCCGGATCGGGGGATTCCCCGCGTCGCTCGCGGTCTTCGACCACGCGATCCTGTACGTGCCGGCACTCGATCGGTTTCTCGACGGGACGGCGCGCTTCTTCGGCTCGGAAGAGTTGCCGGCCGAGGACCAGGGCGCGAGCGCGCTCGTGATCGAGCCAGGGGGCAAGAGCCGGCTCGTGACGACGCCGTTCACCTCGGCCGACCGCTCGGGAACGCACAGCGACGTCGCCGTTCGGATCGCGGCGGACGGCTCGGCGCTCCTCTTGGGGAAGGCACGGATCGAGGGCATCCAGGCCGCAGACTACCGCCGCTCCTACCAATCCGAGCTGGGCCGCCGCGCGATCTTCGAGCAGGGATGGAGCCGCCTCTATCCCGGGCTCACGGTGCAAAAGGTCAGCTTTGCTTCTCTCGGCACGCTGGAGCAACCCGTCACCGTGAACTTCGAGCTGGCCGTCCCGCACCTCGCGGTCCCTGGCGGCACCGGTTGGTCCTTCGATCCCTTCGGGAGCGGTCCGTCCTATGTCGAGACCTACGCGCCGCTCTCGAGGCGGCAGTTCCCGGTCGCGCTTCCTCCCCCGGCCGTCACGTGGTTCTCGTACCGCTGTGAGCCGCCGCCCGGGACCCGCTTCGGGCCCGTACCGCCGGACGTGGCGCTCGACGCGCCGTTCGGGCGGCTGCGGCTCGGCTACAAGCTCGAACCGGGCCCCGCGGGCACGGCGCTCGTCGTGGCCGGCGAGCTCGTCCTGGCGACCGCGTGGGTGGCGCCCGCGCAGTACGAGGCGTTCCGCCGGTTCCTCGCGGCGACCGACCGGGCCTTCGAGCGGCCGGTCACGATCCTCGGCGTGGAGAAGCGGTAGATGACCCCTTGCGACGCGACGGGTGGAGCATCGCTGGGGCGGTGGCTCGCCCCCCGCGACTCCGACGTGACGTTCGATTCGACCTCGGCGCGCGCGGGGGGGCGAGCTCCGGAGCTCCCGTGGAGCCCCGTCCTCGCCCGACGGCCTTCCTCGCGAGCTTGGGATGCGGGACGGCTCCGGCTGTTGCTCCCGGCCCTGCTCTTCGGCGCCTGCGCGCACGTGGCGCCCGGCGTCACGATGGACGATCCGGCGGCGGAGGGATTCTCTCGCTGGGAGTGGGGCGCGGGCCCCGGCGCGGCGCGACCGCTCTTCGATTCGGCTTTGGGCCGTGATTCGGGCGACCCCCTCGCGCGGATCGGGCGGATGCTGCTCGCCCGGCGCCGGCTCGACGACGGGGCAGAGCTGTCGGAGGCGCTCGCGCTGCTCGAACGCCGCCCGGACCTGCCGGAGGCGCGGATCGCCGCCGCGGCGGTCGAGCGGCTCGCTGGCTCCTCGACCGTGCTCGACGAGCGGATCCTGCTCGCGCTCGCCGGCGTCGACCGCGACCGTGCCGATCCCGTCGTCGCCGAGCGGCTCGCCGAGGCACAAGCCAGGCTCCTCGTCGCGCGCGGCGCGTTCGGGGCCGCCGCCGACGTGCGCGCCGCCGCCGGGCTCGTCACGACCTGGTCGCTCGTGGGCCCGCTGTCACCCTGGCACTTCCTCGACTTCGATCGCCCGCTGGAGCCGGAGAAGGACCCGTCGCGGCGTTCCTACGCCACCCCCTGGGGGCGCGAAGCGTGGCGGCCGATTCGCCTCTTCAACGGCTGGGTGCCGGTCGGTCACGACATCGCGGCGCGGCGGCCGGCCCCGGGGGAGGATCGCGCGGCATCTCCCTCGGGCGACGTCGCGTACGCGCGCGCGATGGTTCGCGCCGGGGACTTTGGGCTGCGGTTGCGGGTGGAATCGACCGCGTCGGTGAAGGTGTTCGTGGACGGCCGGCCGGTGCTCGTCCGCGACTCTTTCCGTCGCGAGCTGGGGCGCGCCTGCTGGGCGGTCGTGGCGGCGGCTCGCGGTGCACATCGACTCCTCGTCAAGGCGGTGGCCGGTGACGCGCCGGGAGGTTTTCGCGTCTATGCCACGCCGATCGATCGCGCCGAGTCCGTGCCCAGCGCCTCGGACATCGTGACCGCGCTCTCTACCCGCGCCGGGCCGCGAATCGCCGCACTCCTCGCCGCCGAGGACGCGCTGGTCGATGATCCCGCGCGGGCGCTCTCCCTGATCGATCGCGCGACGAAGGGGCGAGCCCGGGGGAGGCTCTCGCTCTCGCTCTCGGCCGACGTCTGGCCTGCGCTCGGCACGCTCGGGGAGGATGAGGCGCGCGGCCGTTCCCGGCGCGACCTCGACGCGCTCGTGAGCCTCGACCCGCGGGACGGATCCGCCCGCTTGCGACGCGCCGGCCTCGATCTGGGCCTGGGCCGCTACGACGCGGCCCAGATGGACCTCGAAGCGTTGGAGCGCCCGCTGGCGTCGCGCGCGGAGGTCGCGCTCGCCCGCCTCCGGATGATGCAGGACGCGAGCGCGCTCGCGTTGCCGCCGCTCCGGCGCGCCCTCGCCGCGGACCCTGGCGACTGCGCGGCGCTCGAGCTCGCGGAGAGCCTCTACGACCGGATGGGCGCGTTCACCAGGCTGGACCGCACCGCCGATGCGCTCTCCCGCTGTCCCGGTGGTGGTGAGGCGCTGGCCGAGGTGCGCGCGCGGCGGCTGGGCCCTGCGCCGCTCGTCCGCTACTGGCGCGATCGACTTGACCGCTCGCCCGGCGATCCCCGCGCCGCCGATCGGCTCGCGGACGCACTCGTCGCCGCCGGCCGCCCCGAGGGGGCAGAGGACGCGCTGCGAATGCGGCTCGCCGCTTGGCCGGAGGACGTCGCGGCCTGGCGCAAGCTCGGCGCCGTGTGCGCCGGCGCGGGCGATTCGGCCGGTGCGAAGGTCGCGTGGCGTCAGGCGCTCGCGCTGGACCCGGCGGACCTGCCTCTGCGCCGCGCGCTCGCGCTCATCGCCGGTCACGACGTGCTCGACGGCGTGCTCCCGGACGCGGCGGCGGCGCTTCGCGGTCCGGTCTGGACGGGCCCTTCGCGCGCGCCGACGGCGACGATCCTCGACTCAGGCGCGGCATGGGTCCACGCGGACGGCAGCGCGACTGAGCGCGTCCGTACGGTCGAGCGGGTCCTCGACGAGAGCGGCCTCACCGCGGCGGGGGAGCTGCAACTTCCCGCGGGCGGAGAGCTCCTCGCCTTCAGGACGCACAAGCGGGACGGCCGGATCCTCGACGCGGACGCGACCGTACGCGGAGAGAAGCGGTCGATCTCCGCGGCGGCGGTCGCGGTCGGTGACGACCTCGAGATCGACTACCTGCTCTCCGAGGCCGCTCCGCGCCGTGGGCTCGGCGGCGCCCCAGCGTCGTTCTACTTCCAGGCGAGCGACACCTCGTTGCAGCGGTCGATCTACGTGGTGAAGAGCGGCGCGCCACTGGTTCTCGATGCGCACCGGATGGACGCGCCCGGTCCGGGGGCACCCCCTCGGGCCACCTGCGCAACCCGCGAGGCTCGTCCGGGACGCGGCCCCGGCGAAGCCGGGGAGGTGCCCCGCCGCCCTGCTGCGTCGCGCGAGCCGATCGACCCGCACCCCGCCGGTGGGCGATCCGTCGCTCCGGGGCTGGCTCGTCGAATGGGCGGCGAAGGGGATCCAGCGGGGGCGTGGAAGGGGATGGTGACGTTCGAGCGGCGTGATGTTCCCGCGCTTGCCGATGAGCCCGACTCCCCACCCGTCCCGGAGTACTTCCCCTGGGTGCAGGCGGGCCGCGGCGATACGCTCGAGGACTTTGGCCGTTCGGTGGCCGACCAGATCGCGCCGCACTTGATCGCGGACGCCGGCGTGAGAGCGTTGGCGTTTGCGGCTCGTCGGCGCGCCGCGGCGGAAGCCGGCCGGCCGCCGTCGCAGGAGGATCTCGCGCGGGCGCTTTGGCAGATCGTCTCGGAGCGCATCCGCGGCACCGGCGGGTCGCTCTCGGACGACGCGAGCGTCGTCGTCGCGCGCGGGGAGGGCGCGCGTCTGCTGCCGATGAAGGCGGCCCTCACGGCCCTCGGCATCCGGGCACGCGTCGTTCTCGCGTCGGGGCCCGGCGCGAGCGCTGAGCCGCGCCGCTTCCCGCGCCTCTCGGACTGGACCGACGCGTTGCTCGAGATCGAGCCCGTGGGCGGTCCCGTGAGCTTTCTCGCCCCCGCCGTCCGCTACGCCCCAATCGGCCAGGTGCCGCCCGACCTCTGCGGGCGTCCGGCGCTCGCCATCCCCGATGCCGCGGACGAACGCGCGCCGATCCGATCGTTCTCCTTCCCGCCCTGCGAGGTCGACGCGGCGGGCGCGGGCGCTCACCGCTTCGACTTCGTCCTCGATCTCCGGCCGGACGGCAGCCTCGTCGGCGAGGGGCGCGAGAGACTGGCTGGATTCGAAGGAGCCGCGGCGAAGGCGATGCTCGAGGATCTCGACGCCGTACAGCGGCGTCAGGCGGTCGAGACCGCGCTCGCGGCCGCCTTCCCTGGGGCGAGCCTCGCGGGCATGAAGATCGCGGTGAGCGACGGCCCCGGGGACGAAGGGCCCACCATCGACCTGCACTACCGCTTCATTACCAGCGACTTCACGCGGGCGGAGGAGGAGGGCCCGAGCGGCGCGCGCCGTTTCTCGGTTCCCCTGCGTAGCTTCCCTGTCCACATCGGCGACCGCTTCCTCCAACTCGCCGCGCGCAACCTGCCGCTCGCCATCACGAGTTGGCAGCGATCGAGCTTTGGCCTTACGCTGAATCTCCCGAAAGGCGCGGTCTTGGGCCCCGCGCCCGCGAAGGTGGATCTTTCTACCCCCTTCGGCACGTACACGCGCGAGGAGACGCGGGTGGGCGATCGCCTGCAGCTCCACGAGCGCCTCGTCGTCCCCCCGCAGCGGATCGCCCCCGGCCGATACCCCGACTTCGCGGCCTTTGCCGAGGCCGTGGATGGCGCGCAGCGGGAGCGGCTCGTCTACACGGTGAAGGCGGGGAAGTAGGGGAGCCCGGGGCCGGCCGGGCCTAGGAGGCTGGCGTGAAATGGCTGCCTGCTGCGAAAGCCGATCCCTTCGCTGCGACGGGCGGCCTCGTCGTTTCGCTGCAAACGTACTGCAAAGAGTACGTTTGACGCTCTTCACTCCTCGGGCGCCCGTCTCGCCTTAGCCCGTCTTATTCACGGTACGGCGTAGCGAGGCGTTCAGGGTGGCAACGGTGGTCAGGATCCTCATGAGCGGATCGGCTGCCGCAGTGAGCGTGGTGCGACAACGGGTGCAAGCAGGCGGAGGTGAGGTGGGGGTTGAGAGGGGGTGAAGGAGGCAACGCCCCCTGCTGGACTTCCAGGTCGTGCGGCGGCTGCGCCGGGGGCTGTCGATCTGGAGGATCCGGGGCTGCCCGGGCGGCGTGGCCGTCCCAGCGAGGATCCGGATTGGTGAGAGCGGAGCGGATCAGCGCGCGGCGGCGCGGCCGGCCAGGGCGCCGTGCTCACCCGCGGGCACGGGCGCGTCGGTGCAGGAGCCCGCGGCCCAGAGCCAGGGGAGACGGGTCGCGCCGTCTGGCGCCGCACGCAGCGGGAAGCCGCGCGGGCCGCTCGCGGTGACCGCGAGGCCTGCCTGCACGCCCAGTTCGAAGGCCGCGGCGCGGGGCGCGCAGGAGGCGACGAGGCCGCCCCGCCAGACGAAGCGGCCCGCGGGACCTTCCAGGACCACCTCGCGGACTCGCGTGTCGCCCCGCGCGGCGATCGCGCGGTGGTCCGCGAGGCGTCGTACGCCGGCTGGCTCCGGACCGCTCCCTTCCGCCGCCCACGCCACCTCGGCCCCTGCCTCGACGAGCACGCGGCAGGTCGCCTCGGCCTGCGGCCCGCCGCCGAGCACGAGCGCGGATCGGCTCGGCAGTAGGCGGTGGCGCGTCACGAGCCTCTCCACGGCGCGGCCGCCCAGGATGCCCGGCAGGTCGTTGCCAGCGAAAAGCAGGTTCTGGTCGCGGCTGCCGGTGCAGAGGAGGAGGCGGCGGGGGCGAACGATCTGGAGCGCGCCGTCGCGCCGCAGGAGGAGCAGCGGCCTTTCCCCATCGCGCCAGATCCCCAGGGCCTCGGCGCCGGTCCAGACCTCGACGCCTTCGACGTTCGCGACCGGTTCGTCGCGGTCGACGGCGAGGAGCGTGGCGCCCCCGGCGCGCGCGGCGGTGGCGGCGGCGCGGCCGGCGTGGCCGAGGCCGACGAGGCAGAGGTCGGCCTCGCGAGCGGGGAGCGGTGGGACCAGGGGGAGGGCGCGGTCGGGTAACGCGCCGAGCCCCGAGAGGTGGCGCGCGGCCCCCGCCATGGCCGCGCGGGCGAGGGGGACGCGGGCGAAGAGGCCGTGCGGGTCGAGGCCGCGCGGGAACGCCCAGTCGATGGCACGCAGGAGGTCGTGCCCGGCGTTCGGGACGGCGTGCTGCGTCTCGACTACGAGGCCGTCGCGGACCGGCGTCGCGCAGCCGCGCGCGTCGGGCGCGCCCGCGACGCGCAGGAGGCAGTTGCCGCAGGTGCCGGCCAGGCAGAAGAGGCCGCGGGGCCGGTGGTACTTGGCGCTGCGGGAGAGGACGAAGCGCCCCGCGCGCAGCAACGCGACGCCGATCGGCTCGCCGGCGACCGCGGGGATCCTCTCGCCGTCGAAGTCGAACGCGACGTCGGGCGGGCGGGCGCCGGGCAGCGAGAGGGGGAGGTCGTCCATGCGCCGGGGCGCCTCCTAGGAGGCTGGTGTGAAATGGCTGCCTACTGCGAAAGCCGAACCCCTCGCTGCGACGGGCGGCCTCGTCGCTTCGCTGCTCAACGTACTGCAAAGAGTACGTTTCCGCTGCTCACTCCTCGGGCGCCCGTCTCGCCTTAGGTCTCGGCTTTCTCGCGATGGCACCCATTTCACACCAGCCTCCTAGTGTTCTGCCCGAGAAATACCGCAGCCGTTCGTGGGTCGGAGCCGCGTCCCCCGCCGAAAATGCTCATCAGGAAGCCATGAACCCGGGGAACAGCATCCGCTCCATGCCTCCTGGCGTCCTGGCTTCCTCATGGGCATTGCCTTCCCGGGCGGTGAACGATGACCGCTAGAGCACCAGGTGCCGGCCCTTCTGCCGCCGGCAGAAGATCGACAGCGTCGCCTGCGCCTCGCCGACGCCCATGTTGCCCGACTCGCCGATCGTCGAGGCCCCGAACTCCTCCCACTCCAGGGCGCTGTCGGTGCCGTCGTTCTCCTTGATCATGCCCCCGAGGGTGCGGTGCGCCCGTTGCAGCTTCGCGTCGTCGCGGGTGTAGAGCGACGTCGCGAGATCGTGCGGGTTCGTGAAGAGCGAGAAGCGGACGAAGTCGTCGAAGCCGCCGGGCAGTGCCATCGCGACCAGGATTGGCATGAACAGCTCGTCCTGGGCGAGCTGAAGGTCGATCTCGCCGCGCCCGTCCCAGTCCACGCGGATGGTGGTGCCCGGCTCCACGCCCGCGATGAGCGCGGGCTTCACCGCCCGGCTGTGGCGCCCCCACTCGCCCCCGGCGCGGCCGCCCTCACGGACGAGCGTGCAGCCGGCGCGGCGGGCCGCTGCGATCACGTCGAGGTAGGTCTCCGTCCGGTGGACGATGAGCGGGGAGACGACCTTCTCCTCCGCCGTGTCGCGCGGGTCGGCCACCTCCCAGCGGTCCATCTCGGCGGCGATCTTCGGCAGGAGCCGTTCGAGCATCGCGGGCGCCGCCGCGACGCCGTGGAGGCCGGTGCATTTCTGGCTGCCCAGACCGAGCTTCGAGTAGGTGAGCCGCGCCGCGATCCTCTCCAGATCCGCGTCGCCGTACCCGTCGTCGACGAAGGCCCAGTTGCAGCCGCCGCCCTCGAAGCGCAGCCGCGCGAGGCCCCGTCCCCCCGCGATCTTGCGCGCGGTCTCCGCCGAGCCCGTCACCGAGACGACCGCGATCCGGGGATCGGTCGCGACGCGGGCGATCCCGGCGCCGAACCCCTCCAGCTTCTGCACGTACGCGGGGTCCGCGCCCGAAGCGAGGAGCATCTTCACGAGCGTCGTGTTGGTCACCGCCGCAAACGGGTGACCCTTGAAGATGAACGGGCAGCCCGACAGGTACGCCCCGACGATCTGGATCCCGGGGATTCCGTAAATGAAATTCATCGGGGTGATGATCGTCGCTGGCCCGGCCGGCAGCCAGGCGTTGCGCCAGTAGACCTGTCCCGGCACCATCGGCGGGACGATCTCGCCCCGCAGCGCGGTCTCGGCGCTGCCCTCCAGGTGGTCCGCCGCGCGCTTGGCCTCCCAGAAGTCCTTCTGCGCCTCCAGCCGCGTCTTCGGGATCTGCTCGCGGATCTCTCGCAGGCACTCCTCCAGGAAGTGGTGGAGGAGGAGCGAGAAGTTGCGCACGACCCATTTGCGGTAGCCGAACGCCTCGTTCGCCCAGGCGAGACCCTTCCAGGCGCGGTCGGCGGCGTCGATCGCCCGCAGGGCGTCCTTCTCGCCGGAGGCGGCGATCTCGAAGATCGTCACCCGGTCGTCGGCCGGCGAGGTCATCGCCACGTACGCGCCCGACTCCGGCGCGCACCATTTTCCGCCGATGAAGTCGTGGCAGCGCGGCGCGGGCTCGCCCGGCGCGCGGGGGAGCTTGCCGTAGGCGAAGAGGTAGGGGCGCAGCGCCTCGCAGTCTTCGTCCGAGAGGTTCTTCGCGAAGAGGCCCCACGCGTGGCGTCGCTCCGGGTAGAGCGCGGCCAGGGGATCGGGTCCGAGGCCCCCCTTCGCGTTGAACTCCTGGATCGCGCTGCCGAGCGAGGCGAAGGGTGTCATGGCGGTCTCCTGCGTGGCGCGCGGGATATAGCGCCGGCCCGCCGGGGTGTAAAGGCGATCGGGGTGCCCGTGTCGCGGGGTCCCTGATCCGTCCGTAAGAAGCCTCCACCCCAATGCGAGGCGCGGCCCTGGCCGGCGAGAAGCGTGCAGCTCTCGCCTTCGTTCGGGCCTGCGAGAATCTTCGCGACTCACGAGCGCTCGGGAGTAGTAGCTCAGGCGCTCTGTCTCGGCGCTCACGGACTCCCGGCAGCGTGACGGCGCGGAGTTGGCTATGTTGTAGGCCATGCCTCATCCCTATCCAGCAGGCACACCCGGCAAGCCGGCGCGTGAGAGTCTCGTGGAGATGGCAGAGGTGGTGCTCCCGCAGGACGCGAACCCGAACGGGACCGCGTTCGGCGGCAAGATCGTCCAGTGGATCGACCTGTGCGCCGGCGTCGCGGCGGGCCGCCACTGCCGCCGGCCGGTCGTCACGGCCTCGATGGACGACCTCCACTTCCATGCGCCGATCAAGATCGGCTACGTGGCGTTGCTCACGGCAAAGATCACCGCCGTCTTCCGCACCTCGATGGAGGTCTCGGTGCGCGTCATGGCCGAGAACCCGCTGACCGGCGAGCGGAGCCTCTGCACCAGCGCCTTCCTGACCTTCGTCGGCCTCGGTCCGGACGGCAGGCCGGCCGAGGTCCCGCCGCTCATCGTGGAGACGCCGGAGGAGCGGGACGCCTTCGAGCGGGCCCGCGAGCGCCGCGCCGCCCGCCTCACCCGCTCGGCAGAGCGGTAGGCGGGCCGAGGCTCCCATGGCCGGCACCCCCCCCCGTCCCCGCGGGGGACGGCCGGCGGATGAGCGTCCAGGGCCGGGAGGGGCTTCGTCTCTCGGGTTCCCGGGCCGCTGCCGGAGCTACCGCGGGGTGACCGGAGCGGTCTTTCGTAACCCCATTGTGCTCGATTCTCGGCTCGTCGCTGGCGATCTGCTCGATGGCTTCCCGGGAGGAAGGGCCCTTTCCCGGGGGTCCTCGGGAGCGGGAAGGGCGGGCGTTCTCGCAAGATGAAGTGGGGTAGCTCCTCTGGAAGCCATGGAGTGGGAAGCCTGACAGGGGCGGTCGCGCGTGGCGCCGGGCCGCTGTTCCTGCTCTAATGCGCGGCCATGTGGATCGAGCTGAACGGTACGCGGCGTGACTTCACGCCCGCGCCGGGCGAGTCGCTCCTCACCGCGCTGCGGGAGCGCTGCGGGGTCCGCTCGCTCAAGGACGGCTGCCAGCCGCAGGGGCAGTGCGGCGCCTGCCTGGCCCTCGTCGAGGGACAGCCGAAGGTGACGTGCGCCACGCCGGTGGAGCGGGCGGCCGGAAAGCGCGTCCTGACGCTAGAGGGGCTGCCGGAAATCGACCGCGCCCTCACCGCGCGGGCCTTCGCGGCCGCCTCAGGCCTCCAGTGCGGCTTCTGCATCCCCGGCATCGCGCTGCGGGCGAAGTGGATCCTCGACCGGAGTCCCTCCCCGAGCCGCGACGAGATCGCCCTCGCCCTCGACGGCCACCTCTGCCGCTGCACCGGCTACGTGAAGATCATCGACGCGATCGAACTGCTCGCCCGGGCGCGCGCCGGCGAGCCCATCCCCGAGCCCTGCGACGACGGGCGCGTCGGCCAGTCGCTCACGCGGCGCGGCGCCGAGGCCATGGTGCTCGGGACGAGGCCGTACGTGGCGGACCTGACGCGAGAGGCGATGCTCCACGGCGCGCTCGTGCTCTCGCCGCACGCCCGCGCGCGCGTCCTCGCGATCGACACTTCGGCTGCGCGTGCGCTCCCTGGGGTCGCGCGCGTCGCGACCGCCGGGGACGTCCCTGGCGAGCGTTTCTACGGGCTCCTGCGCGACGACTGGCCGGGGTTCGTCGCCCCGGGCGAGGAGGTCCGCTGCGTGGGCGACGTCCTCGCTGCGGTCGCGGCCGAGGACCGCCGGACCGCCCGCGCGGCGGCCGCGCTCGTGCACGTGACCTACGAGCCGCTGCCGCCCATCCTCGACCCAGAGGCGTCCGTCCGCCCCGGCGCGCCTCGCGTGAACCCGAAGGCAGACAACCTCCTCGGCCGCTCGGCCCTCCGGCGGGGCGACGTGGACGCCGCGCTCGCCACGAGCGCGCATGTCGTCTCCGGCCGCTGGCGGACGCAACGGATCGAGCACCTGTTCCTGGAGCCGGAGTGCGCCCTCGCCGAGCCGCTGCCTGGCGGGGATCTCGCGCTCTTCACGCAGGGGCAGGGAGTCTTCGACGACCGCCGGCAGGTGGCCCGCTTCCTCGGCATCCCCGAGGAGCGCATCCAGGTCGAGCTGGTCGAGAACGGAGGGGCGTTCGGCGGCAAGGAGGACATGTCCTGCCAGGCGCAGGCCGCGCTCCTCGCCTGGCTCACCGGACGGCCGGTCCGGATCGAGCTGTCGCGCGAGGAGTCGATCCGCATCCACCCGAAGCGCCATCCCATCCGGATGGACTACACCGTCGGCTGCGACGCGGAGGGGCGGCTCACCGCGGTCCGCGCGCGGCTGCTCGGTGACTCGGGCGCCTACGCGTCGGTGGGCGACAAGGTCCTGGAGCGCGCGGCCGGCCACGCCTGTGGCCCCTATCGCGTCCCTGCGGTGGACGTGGAGTCGATCGCCGCCTACACGAACCACCCACCGTCCGGCGCGATGCGGGGTTTCGGCGCGAACCAGTCGGCGTTCGCGATGGAGGGCGCGCTCGACCTGCTCGCGGCGAAGGTCGGCCTCGACGGTTGGGAGATGCGGCGGCGCAACGTGGTGGAGCCGGGCGATGTCTTCGCCACCGGGCAGGTGCTCGAGAAGTCCGTCGGCGCGGTCCGAACGCTGGAGGCGGTGAGGGAGGCCTACTACCGGGCACGGCGCGAGGGGCGAGCGGTCGGGATCGCCTGCGGGATCAAGAACTCGGGGATCGGGAACGGCGTGCCGGAGTGGGGGAGGTGCCGCCTCTCGGTCGAACGCGATGGCACGGTGACGCTCTACAACGGCTTCACCGAGATGGGGCAGGGGCTCTTCACGGTCCTCGTGCAGTTCGCCGTCGAGGTGACCGGCCTGCCGGCCTCGGTCTTCCGCCCGCGCGTCGACTCGACCTTCGCGCTCGACTGCGGCCAGACGACGGGCTCGCGGGCGACGCTGCTCGCTGGTCGCGCGGTGAAGGCGGCGGCGGAGAAGCTGCGCGCGGACCTCGCGGGGCGCGTGCTCGCGGGCCTCGCGGGCCGGACGTACGCGGGCGACGTGCTCGTCGACGACACGACCGCGCTCGGGGCGCCGGGGAAGGTCAAGACGCACACCACCTTTGGATACGCGGCGCAGGTTTGCGTCCTCGACGCGGCCGGGAGGGTCGAGCGGTTCGTCGCGGCCCACGACGTCGGGCGGGTCGTGAACCCCGCGCTCTGCGAGGGGCAGATTCAGGGCGCCATTCACATGGGGCTCGGCTACGCGCTCTCGGAGGAGCTGCCTTGCGAGGACGGGATGCCGGTCACCTTCAAGCTGCGTGACATCGGCGTCCTGCGCGCGCGCGACATGCCGCGCTGCGAGGTGATCCTCGTCGAGGAGCCGGAACCCGAGGGGCCGTTCGGAGCGAAGGGCGTCGGCGAGATTGGCCTGGTGCCGACCGCCGCGGCCGTCGCGGGCGCGCTCGCGGCGTACGACGGGGTGCGAAGGACCACGCTCCCGATGAAGGACTCGCCCGCCGGACGCGCGATCCGCGTCGGGCGGATCCAGGGAAGCCGTGAGCGGTGGCGGTGAGCGTGATCGGGACGTGGGGCCGGCCGGCGATCACGACCGATGGCCGGGCGCGGTCAACGCCCACACCCACGTGTACAGCGGCCTGTCGTCCCTGGGGATGCCGCGGCCGGCCGAACAGCCGCGGTCCTTCCTCGAGATCCTCGAACGGATCTGGTGGCGGCTCGATCGCGCGCTCGACGAGAAATCGCTCTTCGCCGCCGCGCGCCTCTACCTCGGCGAGGCGCTGCTTTCCGGGACGACGGTCATCGTGGATCACCACGAGTCGCCGTCCTTCATCGACGGATCGCTCGACGTGATCGCGGACGCGGCGCAGGAGGTAGGCATCCGGCTCGCCACCGGCTACGGCGCGACGGAGCGCAACGGCGGAAGGGGAGAGGCGCGGGCGGGCCTCGCCGAGTGCCGCCGCTTCGCGAGGGAGAACCGACGGCCGCTGGTGCGCGCGCTCGTCGGCCTCCACGCCTCTTTCACGGTCTCGGACGAGACGATCCGCGAGGCGGGCGACTTGGCGCGGGAGCTGGCCTGCCCGGTCCACGTCCACGCCGGCGAGGACCGGCTCGACGTCGACGACGCGCGGCGGCGGGGCCACCGCGGGCCGCTCGAACGGCTTCGCGTGCTCGGCGGGCTCCCTCCCGGGTCGATCCTCGCGCACGCGGTCCACCTCGACGCGCGACAGGTGGCGGCCGCGGACGCGGCGGACTGTTTCCTCGTGCAGAACCCGCGGTCGAACGAGGCCAACCGCGTGGGGTATCCGCCCGCGCTCGCCCGGAGCCGTCGCGTCGCGCTCGGGACGGACGGCTTCCCGGCGGACATGGCCGCCGAGCGCGCAGCGCTCCTGCGCATCGGCCTCGCGCACGGCGAGGCCGCCGATGTCCTCGACGCCCGCGCTCGATGGGGGCGCGCGCTGGGGGAAGCGCTCTTCGGATCGCTCGCCGGCGACGCGGTCACCTGCGGCGGGCGGCGGGTCGCGGTCGCGGGCGAGGTGGTCGTCGAGGATGGCCGGCTCGTCCGGGCGGACATCGACGAGATCCGTGCGCGGGCGAGGGAAGAAGCCCGGCGCCTCTTCGCCCGGATGGCGTAGCCCTGCGCGGATCGGCCGATTCAGGAGCCGGACCTTGTAATGAGGCGGGTTGAAGTCTTCGCGCCGCACGAACGTTCTCGGAAGTCGTAGGTCAGTGAGCCGCAGCTTCGGTTGGGCCCCCCAAGGGTCGCGCCGTCGGCGGGCTCCCCGAGCGCGCGCCCGCGAGGGGCCCTCTCGCCGGTGGGCGCTCGGGGTGTTATCCTCGGTGGCGCTCCTTCTCCCGAAAGGTCCCTCCATGGCCGAAACAGCCCGGGTGGGCGGCGAGGTCGATGCCGTCTGCACCCGCTGCAAGCTCTTGCTCGCCCACACCGTCCTCGCGATGATCGGCACGCGGATCGCGCGGATCCGCTGCAACACCTGCCAAGGGGAGCATGCCTACCATCCTCCCGCGGGCGCGCGGCCGAAGGCCGAACGCCGGCCGGCGCCGCCGAGGGCCGCGGCCGGCTTCGACGAGATCATCCAGGGGCACGACATCTCCCGGCCGCTGCCCTACGCCGCCGCGGAGACGTTCGTGAAGGACGACGCGATCCAGCATCCGGCGTTCGGGCTCGGGCTCGTGCTCGCGGTGCGGGGCGAGCGGATGGATGTCGCCTTCCGCGCGGGTGTGAAGACGCTCGTGCAGGGCAGGGGCGCGGCGGCGGGCGTGGTCAAGAGGCTCGGTGAGCCGCCGGCCGCGCGCGAGGAGGACATCGAGGGTGGAGAGGCGTGAAGAGCGCCCACGCGGGAGGGCGGCGCGTCTGTGGCCGCGTGCCTGGGCGAGGGAGCTTCTCGTCCCGCGGACCGAGGGAGCCGAGAGAGCTCGAGCGATGAACGACGAGGCCCGCCGGCTTCGCCTCCTGGCCCGGCTCTCGCCGGGGGTGCTCCACGACGTCAGGAACCTGCTCAACGCGGCGGGGCTGCACGCGCAGGCCCTCTCGGAGCGGCTCTCGCGCCTGCTCGCCAAGACGGAGATGGAGCTGGCCGCTCGCCACCTCGCCGCGATCGATCAGCGCGTCCGGCAGATCGACGCCCTCGTGACCGGGTTCGCCGGGCTCGCCGCGCAGCGATCGAGCCGGACGGATGCCGCGACCGCCCTCGCGGTCGCGGCCACGCTCTGCGCGCACGACGCGCGCAAGCGGCGCGTGACGATCGGAATCGAGGTCCCCGCCGGCGTCTGGGGCGAAGGGGAGCGGGCGCCGCTCGAACCGTTCTTCGCGGAGCTGCTGCTCGAGGCCGTCGATCGCTGCGCGGACGGAACGGTGACTGCGTCCCTCTCGGTCGGGGAGACCCTGACCCTTCAAGCCGCGGGGCTGCTCGAGCCGGGTGTTGAATGGAAGAAGCGCGCGGCCGAGGCGGGGCTGTCGCTCTCGGGCGAGGCCGGGGCCTGGCGGCTGCGGCGGATCGCGACCAGCTAGCCACCAGGAGGCTGGTGTCCCATGGCTGCCGTCTCGAGAGCGCCGAGACCTAAGGCGAGACGGGCGCCCGAGGGGTGAGCAGCGTCAAACGTACTCTTTGCAGTACGTTTTGCAGCGAAGCGACGAGGCCGCCCGTCGCAGAGAAGGGTTCGACTGTCGCAGCAGGCAGCCATGGGACATGAGCCTCCTAGGCTCCCGCGGCCTCGACTGCCCGGCGTGGTGCGGCGACGAGCGGCCGCAGCAGATCCCAGAGCTGCCGCAGATCCAGCGGTTTGCGCAGGAAGGCGTAGGCGCGGCCGTCGCTGCTCGCGTCGCCCAGGTCCGCGCCGCTCACCACGACGATCGGGACGGATCGGGTAGCCGGGTCGCGCGCGAGCGCCGCGAGGAGCGAGAAGCCGTCCGTGTGGCCGAGCACCACGTCGAGGACGATCGCCGCGGGCCGTTCCCGGGCCGCCCGCGCGAGGATCGACAGCTCGTCCTGCAGGATGAGCGCGCGCACGCCCTTCCCGGCAAGCCAGCCCGCGATCAGCGAGCAGACCTCCGGGTCGTCGTCGACGACCAGGACCGAACGGCGCTTGCCGGGGATCCGCGGCGCGGGCGCCGGGGTCCGGCCGCGGAGGGTCACCCAGACGCGTCTCAGGAAGGCGCGCACCGCGCCGAGGAAGCCGCCGGACGAAAGGACGGCTGGCGGTGCTCCCAGGCCGCCGCCGAGGAGCCAGTAGGCCGTTCGGCCGGCGGGATCGTTCTCCGTTCCGATCCTCGCGAGGCGGTCGAGCGCCCGCAGGCGATCGAGTGCGGCTCGCTGCGCGGTGCGGCTGCGGGCGAGGTGATGCTCGCCAGGCGAGAGCAAGGAGGGGACGGCGAGGAGATCCTCCGCGAGCCGCAGGCTCTGCACCAACGCGATGCCGAACGCGTCGAGCGGCCAGAATGGGCCCGCGATCTCGCCGATTCGCCAGACCGGGTCGCGACCGACCCCGCCAGGGGCGGCGTGCCAGGGACGCTGCCAGACCTGGTCGACCGAGAGCGCGAGGGGGAGGAGGCCGTCGCGCTGGAGACGGGCGACCGACGCGAGAAGCAGCTCCGGGGCCGCGCCGCCGCGAACGTAGAGCCTCGCGCCGAACGGCACGACGAAGAGCCAGGGGAGGGCGGGGGGGGTGGCAAAGGCGAACAGGTGGGACGCGTAGCGCTCGGGCAGCGGGGAGGGAGCCCGCAGCCACATGCCGCCGCCCGGGTGGAGGTCGGGGGCCCGCAGGCCGTCGGCGCCGCGGCTCTCCGGGCTGCGGACGCCCTCCGCCCCGAGCGCCAGCTCGACGCTCTGGACGAGGCCGCGCGAGCGGATCTGGACGCTCTGTCGGGAGGTGGACGCGACGCTCGCCGCGCTCGGGACGCTGCGGGCGCCAAGGCCGCCGGCGACCCCGCGCAGCAGGCGGCGGAAGGCGGCCGCGGGAGCGCCCGGCGTGACGATCCAGACGGGCCTCGGGACCGTCGCCGCCGGAGAGCGCGCGTGGGCGGCATGGAACACCGTCCCCCGATACCAGGAGAGGAGCCCGGGGGGGACCTCCATGCCCAGCAGGGCGAGCCGGGCGCGGGTCGCGTCGTCGATGACGAGCGGCTCCGCGAGATCATCGGGCGTCACGGATGAGTGGTAGAGCGTGACCTCGATCAGGCGGCCCAGCCGGCGCGCGGCCGAGAGCAAGGCCGCCGCCGCGCACGCCCCCGCCGGCCCGCCGCCGAGGACAGCGACTCGCGATCCGTTGCGCAGAGGTCCCGCGGCCATCCCGGCAACAAGATAGGAACGGACCAGACCCTCACCCCGTCTTGTTGACGGTCCAGCCACTGCGACGTCCGATTCCGCGCCTTCGTGGGGGGGCTTGCCACCCCTTCGACGACGTGGGGGGCTGCTCGTTCCTCCCGCCTGCGGGGCGCCTGCCCCACTTACGGCGACTTTGGGGGAGGGGCTTTACGCCCGCCCCGCGGGTCGTCGCTCTCGTTCGCCCTTCCCGGCTGCGGGCTCGAACGCTTCGCTCCGCCGTCCCATGAACAAAACGTGCTCACGGTGCGAGCGGACCGTCCTCCTCCCTCTCCGCCACCTCGACCCGGTTTCGTCCGGCGTGCTTCGCGTGGTAGAGCGCGCGGTCAGCGGCTTCGAGGAGCATCTCCGGGCGGACCTCGCCGGGAGGAATCTGCGCGACGCCGAGGCTCACGGACAGCGGGATTCCCAGGTCGGCCCCCTCGGCCGCCGCCTGGGCGCGCAGCCGCTCCGCGAAGGTCGCCCCCTGGCCGGCCTCGGTGTGGGGCAGGATGACCACGAACTCGTCGCCCCCGTACCGCGCGGCGAAGTCGGGCGCGCGCAGTTCCTGCCGGATGACGGCGGCGAGCGCGCCGAGGGCCTCGTTGCCCCGGACGTGGCCGTACTCGTCGTTGAGCTTCTTCAAGTTGTCGAGGTCGATCATGACGAGGGAGAGCGGCGTCCGGTAGCGGACGGACCGGCCGATCTCCTCGTCGAGCCTCGCCCGGAACGCGCGGTAGTTCGGCAGCCCGGTGAGGTCGTCGGTTTGCGCCATGGCCTCGAAGTGCTCCCGCTGGCGCTTCTGCCGCAAGGCGGTCGCCGCTCTGGCGAGCAGCTCGGCGCCGGAGAACGGCTTGACGAGGTAGTCGGCGGCGCCGAGGTCGAGGCCGCGGACCTTCGTCGGGTCGTCGCTCCTCGCGGAGAGCAGGATGACCGGGATGCCGCTCGTCCGCGGATCGCGCCTTAGCACCTCGAGCGCGGCGAAGCCGTCGAGCCGGGGCATGAACAGGTCGAGCAGGACCAGATCGGGCGGGCGGGCGAACGCCGCGCGGAGGGCCTCTTCGCCGTCGGCGGTCTGGACCACGGAGTAGCGCTCGGCGAGCAGCTCGGCGATGAGGGCGCGCGTCTCGGCGTCGTCCTCGGCGACTAGGACGAGCGGGCGCGATTCGACGGGCGCTTCCTCGGCCGACCCGGCGTCCGCCCGCCCGGTCCCCGCCTCCGGCGGCCGGGACGAGCGCCCCTCGATCCGCTGCTCGATCAGCGCGGCCATCTTGGCGAGCTGCCGTTCGATTGCCTCGACGCTCTCCCGCTGCCTGGAATCGAGCGGCCCGCGCGCGCCGCGCAGAAGGATTCGGACGTGTCCGAGGGCGACGTGGAGCGCGCCTCGCAGATCGTGGGAGACCCTAGCCAGCTCGCCCGCCTGGACGCGTGATTCCTCGAGCAAGCGCCGGTGGGCGTCGAGCAGCTCCGCGTCGTGGGGAGCATTGGGATCCTTCGTCATTCGCCCTGGAATCATAGTGAGCGCGCGGGATCGTGCTATCCTTCGGGAGTAAACCCGTCAGGAGGAGCGCGATGAAGGTCCTCATCTACGGCAAGGACGGCTGACCGCATACCCGGGCGGCCCGTGACGACTTCGGCCGCCGAGGCTTCGACGTCGACTACCGCGACGTCCTGCGCGACCCCGACGCGATGGCGGCGATGCTCGCCCTCTCGGGGGGCGGGCGCAGGGTCCCGGTGATCGTCGAGGGGGGAAAGCTGGCGGTCGGCTTCCGCGGCGGCACCTGACATGTCTGATCCACGGCCGCCGGTCCGGCGGCCCAACGGTCCGTGAGGACGCTAAGCCCCGGGGTGAGGCGCTGCGCCGGCCGGCGAGGAGGGGCGCGGATCCCCAAGCTTCGCTTCTTGGGCCTTTAGGTCGGACGGAGCACCGAAGTCGACGCGCCCTGTTCGCCGGATCCGAGGGCGGTCGCGCGTGGAGCTGACCCACTTTTCGATCATGAACCCCGCGTCGTTGCTGAAACCCGCTCCCGTTCCCGCTCCCGAGGCGCCGATTCCAAACCATGGTCGGTGTGCGGTTTCCCTCGATCGTTTCAGACCACGGGTATCGGGAGCGGGAACGGGTCCAGGAGTCGATCGGTTGCCTCAAGAAAATGAGGTAGCTCCTCGTCGCGCGCCTGTCGCGCGCCTTGACAGCGCAAGGGGCGGCCGATAGCTTCCGGCCCTTCTCCGAGGCATCGCCATGCGCGTCGATTGGATTGCGTCCCGTCGTGGTCAGAAGAAGATCACTCAGCTCCATTTCGCCCGCGCGGGCGAGATCACGGGAGAGATGGCCCACGTCGCCCGGATCGAGCGGCTCTCGCCCGAGGCCGTCCGTGACGAGGTGGCGCGCGGGCGAATGATCATCCCGGCAAACGTGAACCACCCGGAGCTCTCGCCGATCGCCATCGGCATCGCGGCCTCGTGCAAGGTCAACGCCAACATCGGCAACTCGGCGGTGACGAGCGACATCGACGGGGAGCTCGACAAGCTCGCCGTCGCGGTCCGGTACGGCGCGGACACGGTCATGGACCTCTCGACCGGCGGCGACATCCCGGCCATCCGCGAGGCCATCCTTCGGGCCTCGACCGTACCGGTCGGCACCGTCCCCATCTACGAGTGCGTGCAACCGGTCGACCGCGTGGAGGAGCTCTCGGCGCGAGACATGCTCGAGGTGATCGACCGGCAGGCGCGTCAGGGCGTGGACTACATGACGATCCACGCCGGCGTCCTGCGCCGTTTCGTGCCGCTCGCCGAGAAGCGGATCACGGGCATCGTCAGCCGCGGCGGCGCGCTGATGGCCCGCTGGATGCTCGCCCGGGGCGAGGAGAACCCTCTCTACACGCACTTCGACGAGCTCTGCGAGATCTTCGCGGCGCACGACGTGGCCTTCTCGCTCGGGGACGGGCTGCGGCCCGGCTGCCTCGCCGACGCCTCGGACGAGGCACAGTTCGCCGAGCTTCGGGTGCTGGGCGAGTTGACGCGCCAGGCGTGGGAGCACGAGGTCCAGGTCATGATCGAGGGGCCCGGGCATGTCCCGTTCGACCAGATCGCGATGAACGTCGAGAAGGAGCGGGAGTGGTGCCACGACGCGCCCTTCTACGTGCTCGGTCCGCTCGTCACCGACATCGCGCCCGGCTACGACCACATCACGAGCGCCATCGGGGCGACGGCGGCCGGGGCGGCGGGCGCCGCGATGCTCTGCTATGTGACCCCGAAGGAGCACCTCGGACTTCCGGACCGGGAGGACGTGAAGCAAGGGCTCATCGCGTACAAGATCGCTGCCCACGCCGCCGACGTGGCCCGCCAGCGGCCAGGCGCGCGCGACCGCGACGACGCCCTCTCGCGGGCGCGCTACGCCTTCGACTGGAACCGCCAGTTCGAGCTGTCGATCGACCCGGAGACCGCGCGGGCGATGCACGACGAGACGCTGCCCCACGACAGCTTCAAGAACGCCGAGTTCTGCAGCATGTGCGGGCCCAAGTTCTGTTCGATGAAGATCCACACCCACCTGCCCGCTGAGGCCGCGCCCGTCGCGCTGCGGGCCGCCGCGCGGAGATAGGTTGGGGACGGACGCCCGCCGCAGGTCGCGAAGTCGCCGCGCCTCCCTCTGGACCCGCCCCGGCGTTCGGGCTCGGTCCGGAGATTCATTCCGCCCCTGATGCCGAGCCGCCCCAGCCGAGACCTCGAGACGTTCCCGAACCCGGCGCCGCGGCGCGACTACGTCGTCGCCTTCGAGTGCCCCGAGTTCACCTGTGTCTGCCCGAAGACCGGCCAGCCCGATTTCGCCACGATCCGGCTGCGGTACATCCCCGACCAGCTCTGCGTCGAGCTGAAGAGCTTCAAGCTCTACCTCTGGAGCTTTCGGGACGAGGGTCACTTCCACGAGGCCGTCGTCAACCGCATCTGCGACGACCTCGCCCGCCTCCTCGCCCCGCGGGCGATCGAAATCGAAGGCGACTTCAATGTTCGCGGCGGCATCCGGACCGTGGTCACCGCCCGCGATCCTGCGGGGGCGCGCGCGCGGCTCGATCGTTGAGCCCGATCGTTCTCGTGGGCTGGCGAGGCTCTTCACCCCCGAAGCGTGCTATGAACGTCGCCCGGAGGCCATCGACTTGAAAGCCATCGTCTTCGAGCGGCACGGCGGGCCGGAGGTCTTGCAACTGCGTGACCTCCCCCCGCGGCCGCTGCGTCCCTCGCAGGTCCGTGTCCGCGTCCGGGCGGTCGCCCTGAACCACCTCGACCTCTGGGTCCGCGAGGGCTGGCCGGCCTTGAAGCTTCCCTTCCCGCACGTGCTCGGCAGCGACGTCGCGGGCGTCGTCGAGGAGGTGGGGAGCGACGTGCGCGGCGTGGCCGCGGGCGCCGAGGTGCTCGTGAACCCCGGCCTCTCGTGCGGCCGCTGCGAAGCCTGCCTCGCCGGCCGCGACCCCTTCTGCGCCGAGTACGCGATCCTCGGCGAGCACGCCTGGGGCGGCTACGCCGAGCTGTGCGACGTGCCGGCGGCGAACCTCCTCCCGAAACCATCCCGCCTGTCCTTCGAGGAGGCGGCCTGCCTGCCGCTCACGTTCCTCACCGCCTGGACGATGCTCGTCGATCGCGCCGCCTTGCGTCCCGGAGAGACCTTGCTCGTCCACGCCGCGGGCAGCGGCGTGGGCGTCGCGGCGGTGCAGATCGGGAAGCTCCTCGGCGCGCGGGTCATCGCCACCGCGGGCGGCGAGGCGAAGCTCGCCCGCGCCCGCGCCCTCGGCGCCGACGAGACGATCGACTACGAGCGCGAGGACTTCGCGAAGGGCGCCCGGCGGCTCACCGGCGGCCGGGGCGTCGACGTGGTCTTCGAGCACGTCGGCAAGAAGACGTGGACGGGCAGCCTCGCCTCGCTGGCCGCCGGCGGGAGGCTCGTCACGTGCGGCGCGACCACCGGCGCGGACGCGGCCGTGGATCTGCGCTTTCTCTTCTATCGCAAGCTCTCGATCCTCGGCTCGACGATGGGTGGCAAGGGGACGCTCTTCTCGGTGCTGCGCGAGGTCGAGGCCGGACGCCTCTCGCCCGTGCTCGACCAGGTGTTGCCGCTCGCGCAAGCCGCGCAGGCGCAGGGGCTGCTCGAAAGCCGGGCGCAGTTCGGGAAGGTGGTGCTCGTCCCATGAAACCGGGTCGTCCCTCCCGCACCGCGCAGTGGGTCGCATTCGCGCGCGCCTACGCGACGCTCGATCCGCCCGAAGACCGCATCTGCGACGATCCCATCGCCGCCGCCTACCTCTCCGCCCCCGAGCGGGCGCTCCTCCTGGCCTCGCGCCTGCCGCCCGTTCGCGCCGCCGCGGCCCGCGAGTCGACGCGGTCGCCCTTCACGGGCTCCTGGCTCTATCCGGCCGTCCGGACCGCGTTCATCGACCGGGCGCTGCTCCGGCGGGTGGGCGAGGGGCTGGACCAGCTCGTGCTCCTCGGCGCGGGCTTCGACAGCCGCGCCGAACGGTTCGCGGGCGACCTCGCCGGCGTCCGGATCTTCGAGCTGGACTTCCCGGCCACGCAGGCGAGGAAGCTCGCGGTGCGGCCAGCGGCCCAGAACGTGACGTACCTGCCGATGGACCTCGCGCGCGAGCCCTTCGCGGATCGGCTCCTCGCGGCCGGCTTCGATCCAGCGAAGCGGACCGTCTTCCTCTGGGAGGGGGTCGTCTACTTCCTCACCCGCGAGCAGGTCGGGGCCGTGCTCGACGGCCTCCGCCGGCTCCTCTCGCCAGGCGGCACCGTCCTGCTCGACTATGGCCTCGCGGCGCCGCGGATGGGCGTGGTGGACCAGGCGCTCCTCGCCGTGAGCCTCGCCGTGACCCGCCTCCTGGGCGAGCCCGTCCAGACGCGGTTCGCCGAGGACGAGGTCGCCCCCCTCTTCGGCGGCCACGGCTTCACGATCGCCGACCGCGCCGAGGTCGGTGAGCTCTGGCGCCGCCACCTGCGCGGGCGTTACGCGGGCACGAAGCTCATCCCGTTCTGGGGATGCCTGGAGCTGACCGCGCGCTGATCTCCCGCCTCCAGGAATCGTCGCGTGGGGCGGGGACGGCTCGTGGAGGAAGACAGAGAGGCGTTGGCCTCGGGTCTTCGCTCCCGGGTTTCATGGTTTCCTGACGTTCCGTGGGGCTTCCAGCGTCGGCCCGCGCGGGGGGGGGGCGGGCGGCGCTCCCCCGCGCAGGCCGGGCTCTCTCCTCCCTCTCCTGCTGCGCCCGAGCTCCACCGCTCGCACCCGCCTCACGGCCCGTGGCCGTGGACGACCACCCGGCGAGGGGCCGACGAGGGAGGCGGCGTGCTCGCGTCTCCCTCCGTCCCCGCGCCCCCGAAACGGAACTCGCTGGCGAGGGTCCCCTCCGCGATCCGGTCGGCGGCGACCCGCGCCGGCAGGACGAGCGGCGGGCCGCCCGCGGTCTGCCGCGCGTGGATCTGCGTCACGATCTTGTCCATCTGGAGCCGCGCGTCGAGCATCTCGGTGTCGAACGAGACGCGCGGAAGCCGGCTGACGGTCTTCTTCGCGGCGTCGTACAGGAACGCGTCGAGGGCGAGGCCATCCGGCGTCCGGTGGAGCGCGCCGAAGACGACGAGCGCGGCCGCCCCCGCCTTCGCCGCCGCCGCCGCCGCGTCGAGCGCCTGCGGCTCGATCCGGTTCTCGGCCAGCTCCGCGTTCAGCTCCGCGGCCGGCCCCTCGGCCCCGCTCTGCGCCCGCACGCGCAAGGGGGTGCTCCCTGGGGCGGCGTCGGCCACCTGGCCCCACAGCTCGCCCGAGGGGAGGACGGCGCGCAGGTACTGGGGACCCCGCGGCAGGTCGCGGACGAGCACCGGCGCCTTCCCCACGTCCTCGCCGTCCACCCAGACCTCGGCCCCCTCCGGCGTCGAATCGATCCGGATGGCCCCGCGGGGCAGCGCGGCCGCCTCGCGCGCGAGCTTCTTCTCCTCCGCGGAGAAGCTCGGCGCCTGCGCGATCGCCTGGATGGGCCTTCCGGCCGCGAGCCGCAACGCCTCGCGCAGGCTCGCCCTCCCCGCGTCGTCCTCGCCCCGCCGGTACTGCAAGGCGCCCAGCTCAGCCGTGCAGTCGAGGAGGTCCTGGAAGTCGTCGAGCGCGGCCAGCGCCTTCGTGAACCCCGCGCGGGCCGCCTCGTAGTCGCGCTGCGCCTCGGCCGGCTGGTGCCCCGCGAGGGCCGCGCGCGCCGCGGCGAGGGTCTTCTTCGCCGTGGCGAGCTCGTCCCGGGCCAGGCCCTCGATCCGGCGCGGCCGGGGCGCCACGTCGAGGTCTCCGATCGACGCGAGCTCGCCCGCGAGCAGGTCCGCGGCCTTGTCCCCGGCGCCGTTCGGCAGATCCCCCGAGAGCGGCGCGAACGTGAGCACGGAGAGCCGTGTCGCCGCGGAGGCGGGCGGCGCGAGGAGGGAGAGGGCGGAGGCGAGCGCGAGGGCGGACTTCGTCACCCGGAGGTATCTACCACGCGCAAGGTGGGCAAAATCAAGATGGCGGGAGCACCCCGGGCTTGGCCGCGAGGGCTCCGCCGGTCTCTCGCGACCGTGCGGACCCTCGCCTTAGCCCGTCGTATTCACGGTCCGGCTGCTGCGGCGTCCGATCCCGCGCCTGCGAAGGGCGTGCTCGCTCCTTCCTCCTGCGGCGTGCTTCAGCACGCCTCGTCGGTCGTCGCTCTCGCT
>JAKAPL010000084.1 GCA_021807105.1 Myxococcales bacterium
CTCCGTTGCCTCGGACGCGACCGGGACCCACCTCGCGGCGGTGGTCTGGGGCGGCGACATCTTCACATCCGCAAACGGCGGCGCGTCCTGGACCGACCAGACCGCCGCCGGCAGCCGGTACTGGCACTCCGTCGCCTCGGACGCGACCGGGACCCACCTCGCGGCGGTGGTCTCGGGCGGCGACATCTTCACGTCCGCGAACGGCGGCGCGACCTGGACCGACCAGACCGCCGCCGGCAGCCGGAACTGGTTCTCCGTCGCGTCGGACGCGACCGGGACCCACCTTGCGGCGGGGGGCTACGGCGGCGACATCTTCACGTCCGCGAACGGCGGCGCGTCCTGGACCGACCAGACCGCCGCCGGCAGCCGGTACTGGTACTCCGCCGCCTCGGACGCGACCGGGACCCACCTCACGGCGGCGGCTTACGGCGGCGACATCTGGACCGGCGTCGCGCAGTTCGCTTCCCTCGCCGCCGATTCCGGCGCGACCCTCCAGCTCGTCTGCTCGGGGACGGACACGTTCTACGTCCTCGGCGTGACGGGCGGCGTGACCGCGCAGTAGCGCGCCGGCTCGCGGGAGCGGCGGCTCGCGCGACGGCTTTCGACGAGGGCCCTGCGGGGGCTCCCGGAGACCGTTCGCCAAGCCTCTACGATCCCCGCGCGCAAAGCGCTCCCCGTTCGCCCCGTTCTTCTGCTAGATTGCGGGCCGCATGGCGACCGCCCGTCCGAACCCCCGCGGCGCGAAGACGCGCCGGGCCGCGCCGAGGGAGGCTGCGCGCGGGGCGGCCCACGTCGCGAGTGCGAGGGCGGTCCTGCGGGCGGAGGCGGCGGCCGTCCGCACCCTCGTCGATCGGATCGATCCGTCGTTCGCCGAGGCCGTGGAGCTGCTGCTCGCCTGCCGCGGCCGGGTCGTCGTCACCGGGATGGGCAAGAGCGGCTTCATCGCCCAGAAGCTCTCGGCGACCCTCGCCTCCACCGGCACGCCGTCCCTCTACCTGCACCCCGCCGAGGCGCTCCACGGCGATCTCGGGAGGGTCGTGCGCGACGACCTGCTGCTCGCCCTGTCGAACTCGGGCGCGACGGCCGAGTTGTTGCGCCTGCTCCCCTGGGTGCGCCGCATCGGCGCCCGGATCGTGGCCCTCACCGGCGACCGCGCCTCCCCCCTCGCGCGGGCGGCCGACCTCGTGCTCGACATGGGCGCGATCGACGAGGCCTGCCCGATGGGGCTCGCCCCGACCGCCTCCACCCTCGCCCTGCTCGCGCTCGGCGACGCCCTCGCGATGACCGTCCTCGCGAACCGCTCGTTCGGGCGGGAAGACTACGCGGTCCTCCACCCCGCCGGCGCCCTCGGCTCTTCGGTGCGGCGCGTCGCGGAGGTGATGCGGCGAGGCGCGCGCAACCCGGTGGTCTCCGAATGGGCACCCCTCTCCCGCGCGGTCGCCGTGATGACCCGCGGGCCGAGGCCGCCGGGCGCGACCTCGGTCGTCGGGAAGAGCGGCCTGCTCGCCGGCATCTTCACCGACGGCGACCTGCGCCGCCTGGTGGAGCGAGGCCACACCGACTTCTCGGTCCCGGTGGGCGGGGTCTGCGGGCGGCAACCGAAGACCGTCCGGCCCGACCAGCTCGTCCGCGAGGCGGCGCAGATCCTGAAGCTCGCGCAGGTCGATCAGCTCCCGGTCGTGGATCCCGAAGGCCGCCCCGTGGGCCTGCTCGACATCCAGGACGTCCTCGCCGAGCGGTTCTGACCCCGGCCGCCGTCGGACCGATCTGCTATGACGGTCCCACGCGCCAGGGAGACCCTCATGCCCGACTTCACCCACCTCCACGTCCACACGCTCTACTCGCTCCTCGACGGGGCGATCCGGCTCGACGACCTCCTCGAGACGGTGCGGGAGAAGGGCATGGACACCGTCGCGGTCACCGATCACGGCAACCTCTTCGGCGCGGTCGCCTTCTACCTGGGGGCCAAGGAGGCGGGGGTGAAGCCGGTCTTCGGATCCGAGGTCTACGTGGCCGGCCCGAAGGGGCGCAAGGACCGGACCGAACGGAACAGCCACCACCTCGTCCTCCTCGCGGAGAACGCCGAGGGCTTCGCGAACCTGCGCTACCTCGCCTCGATGGCCTACCTCGAAGGCCACTATTACAACCCGCGCATCGACAAGGAGCTGCTCGCCTCCCACGCGAAGGGCCTCTTCGGCTTGACCGCCTGCCTGGGCGGCGAGATCCCCGCGGCCCTCCTGCGCGGCGAATCGGACGCCGCCCGCGAGACGGCGCGGACCTACCGGGACATCTTCGAGCCGGGCCACTTCTTCCTGGAGGTCCAGAGCAACGGGCTCCCCGAGCAGGCCAAGGTCAATCCCCTCGTCGCGCAGCTCGGCGAGGACCTCGGCCTCCCGCTCGTCGCGACCGCCGACGCCCATTACCTCTCCCCCGCGGAGGCCCGCGCCCACGAGGTCCTGATGTGCATCGCCTCGGGCAAGACGATGAACTCCGAGAAGCGGCTGCGCCACGCGACCGACCAGCTCTACGTGAAGTCGCCGCAGGAGATGCTCGACGCGCTGCCCGACTACCCGCAGGCGCTCGCGAACGCCGCGGACATCGCCCGCCGCTGCCACGTCGAGCTGCCCATGGGCCAGCCGATGCTGCCCCGCTTCCCGCTGCCGAAGGGCGAGGACGACGGGAGCTACCTCGAGAAGCTCGCCCGGGAGGGGCTCAATCGGCGCTTCTCCGAGGCGCGCGCGCCCATCGACCGCGACGCGTACGCGACGCGGCTTCAGACCGAGCTGGCCGTGATCCGCGAGTGCGGCTTCTCGGGCTACTTCCTCATCGTGCAGGACTTCATCAACTGGGCGAAGGCCCACGCCATCCGCGTCGGCCCCGGCCGCGGATCGGGCGCGGGATCGCTCGTCGCCTACGCGCTGCGGATCACCGACCTCGACCCGATGCCGTACCGGCTTCTCTTCGAGCGGTTCCTGAACCCCGAGCGGGTCTCGATGCCCGACTTCGACGTGGACTTCTGCAACGAGCGGCGCGAGGAGGTCATCGGCTACGTCACCGAGAAGTACGGCAAGGACCGGGTCGGGCAGATCATCACCTTCGGCTCGCTCAAGGCCCGCAGCGTCCTCCGCGACGTCTGCCGGGTGATGGACCTGCCCTTCTCCGAGGGCGACAAGCTCGCGAAGCTCATCCCCGAGACGATAGGCATGACGCTCGGCAAGGCCCTCGAGCTGGAGCCGCGGCTCAAGGAGCTCTACGCCGCGGGGGGAAAGACGCGCGAGATCGTGGAGATCGCGCTCGATCTCGAGGGGCTGAACCGGCAGGCGGGCATGCACGCGGCCGGCGTGGTCATCGCTGACCGGCCGCTCTGGGAGGTAGTGCCCATCTACCAGCCCCCGGGCGAGAAGACCATGGTCACCCAGTTCGCGAAGGAGGAGGTGGAGAAGATCGGGCTCGTCAAGTTCGACTTCCTCGGCCTGAAGACCCTCGACGTGATCGAGGGCGCGATCCGGATGGCGAACCAGAACCGGCCCGACGGCGCGCCGGAGATCACCGCCGAGGCGATCCCGCTCGACGACCCCGCGGTCTACGCGTTGATCGGGCGCGGCGAGACCGCCGGCATCTTCCAGTTCGAATCCTCGGGCTGCACGGAGTTCCTGCGACGGCTCAAGCCGACCACGTTCGAGGACGTGATCGCCGCGGGCGCGATCTACCGCCCCGGGCCGCTCAAGAACGGGGTGGTGGACGACTTCATCGCGCGCAGGAACGGGAAGGCGCGCGTCGTCTACCCCCACGGGAAGCTCGAGCCGATCCTCAAAGAGACCCACGGCTGCATCGTCTACCAGGAGCAGGTGATGCAGATCTCGCAGGCGCTCGCGGGGTTCACGCTCGGGCGCGCCGACATCCTCCGCCGGGCGATGGGGAAGAAGAAGGCGGAGGAGATGGCGAAGCTGCGCAGCGAGTTCTGCCAGGGGGCGGAGAGGAACGGCGTCGAGGCCAGGGTCGCGGGCGAGATCTTCGACCTGATGGAGAGGTTCGCCGGCTACGGCTTCAACAAGAGCCACGCGGCCGCCTACGCCCTGCTCACCATCCAGACCGCGTGGCTCAAGGTCCATCATCCGGCCGAGTTCATGGCGGCGCTCCTCACGAGCGAGGCCGACGACACCGACGCCGTCGTCGCCCACATCGCCTCGGCGCGGGAGGCCGGGATCCAGGTCCTGCCGCCGTCGGTCAACGAGTCGGACTTCCGTTTCACGGTGCCCCGGGGGGGCGGCAAGACCATCCGCTTCGGCCTCGGGGCGGTCAAGGGCGTCGGCCAGGGGGCGGTCGACGCGATCCTCGAGGCCCGGGCGGCGGGGCCGTTCCTCGGACTCCCCGACCTCTGCCGCCGGGTCGACCTGCGGCGCGTGAACCGCAAGGTCGTCGAGGCGCTGATCAAGGCCGGCGCGTTCGACGGGGTGGGGCCGGCGCAGGGGCGCCGCGCGCTCTTTTCGGCGATCGAGACGGTGATGGAGCAAGGGGCGGGCGCGCAGCACGACGCCGCGGTGGGGCAGGGCTCGCTCTTCGGAGCGGTCCCGGCGGCCGCCCGCGCCGAGGCGCCACTGCCCGACCTGCCCGACTGGACGAGCAAGGAGCGGCTCTCCTTCGAAAAGGAGGCGCTCGGCTTCTACATCAGCGGCCACCCGCTCGCGCAGTACGAGAAGGAGATCCGCCGTTACGCGAACCGGACGCTCGCGCAGGTGCGGGAGGCCGAGGACGGAGATCGGGTCACCGTCGTGGGGGTCGTCTCGATCCTCACGGACAAGACGACCAAGTCGGGGAGACGGTTGGGAATGGTGACGCTGGAAGACCTGACCGGGAGCCTGAAGGTCGTCTGTTTCTCGGCGCGGGCCGGCGGGCGTGGCTATGAGCAGTGGAAGCCGCTGCTCGAGACCGACGAGCCGCTCGTGATCACCGGCACGGTGAGCATGAGCAGCCGCGGCGACGAGGAGAACCCGGTGCGCGAGTTGAGGGCCGAGGAGGTCCTGCCCTTCTCCGAGGTGCGCGAGAAGAAGACCCGCCGCCTCGCCGTCCGGATCCCCATGAGCGCGGTGACGCCGGAGCGGCTCGGCGAGCTCAAGCAGATCCTCGCGGGCAGCAAGGGCAATACCCAGGTCTACGTGGAGGTCCTCGTCCCCGGCCAGAGCGAGACCGTCATCCGCGTCCCCGACCTGCGCGTCCGCCCCACCGACGCGCTCCTCAGCGAGCTCGACCGCCTGTTCGAGGCCCCGGTCGCGATGCTGGTGGCGTGACGTGCCCGGGGCCCCGCTTCCCCATGGGGCACGGCGCGTCGGGCTCCCCGCCGAACGCTCGCGCCCGCGGGGACCGCCATCCCCTTTGACAAGCATCCCTGGAACTCACTAGATCGGGCGCTCGCCGGCAAGGAGCGTGCGCACATGGCCGATGTCTTCACCAAGGCGTATGACTGGAAGGAAGCCCGCGTCGCCCGCGTGGCTGGGTATTACCCGTTCTTCAAGGCCATCGCCGAGAACGCCGGCACCGAGGTCGTCATCGACGGCCGGCCGACGATCATGGTCGGCGCCAACAGCTACCTCTCCCTCTCCACCCACCCGAGGGTGAAGGCCGCGGCCATCGAGGCCGTCTCCCGCTTCGGCGCCTCCTGCTGCGGATCGCGCTTCGCGAACGGCACGCTGGAGCTGCACGAGGAGCTGGAGCGGAGACTCGCGAAGTTCCTGCGCAAGGAGGCCGCGCTCGTCTTCACCACCGGCTTCACGACGAACCTCGGCACCATCAGCGCCATCCTCGGCCGCCACGACCTCGCGCTCGTCGATCGGGGCAACCACGCCTCACTGATGGACGGCCTCCAGCTCACCTTCGCCGACGCGCTCAAGTACAAGCACGGCGACATGGAGGACCTCGAGAAGAAGCTCGAGAAGGCCGACCCCGAGAAGGGCAAGCTGCTGATCACCGACGGCGTCTTCTCCATGGAGGGCGACCTCGCGGACCTGCCGGGGATCGTCGCGTTGAAGAAGAAGTACGGCTTCCGGATCATGGTCGACGACGCGCACGGCCTCGGCGTCATGGGCGAGCGCGGCCTCGGGACGGGCGAGCACTTCGGCCTGCACGACGAGGTGGATCTGTTGATGGGGACCTTCTCCAAGAGCTTCGGCTCGATCGGCGGCGTCATCGCCGGCGAGCGCGACGTGATCGACTGGATCAAGCACCGGGCGCGCACGATGATCTTCGCGGCCTCGATGAGCCCGGCGAACGTCGCCGCGGTCATCGCCGCGCTGGAGGTCATCGAGGAGGAGCCCGAGCGGCGGCGGCGGCTCTGGCAGATCGCCGACCGCATGCGCGCCGCGTTCCAGGAGATGGGCTTCAACACCGGCGTCTCCTGTACGCCGATCATCCCCATCCTGGTCGGCGAGCAGATGAAGACCTTCAACCTCTGGAAGAGTCTGCTCGAGGCCGGCGTCTTCACGAACGCGGTCATCCCGCCGGCCGTGGAGCCCGGCCGCTCGATGCTCCGCACGAGCTACCAGGCCGCCCACACGGAGGAGCAGCTCGACCGGGTCCTCGACGCCTTCGAGACCATCGGCAGGAAGCTCGACATCGTGCGGAGGAAGAAGCCCTCGACGCTGAAGCCCATCACGGTGGCGCTGCGCGCGGCCGAAGTCCCCGCTCCGGCCGCGGTCCCGTCCGTCCTTCCGAACGGTCACCTCCGCCCGCGCCGCCCGCGCCTCGCTCCGCTGCGCGATCGGCTGCACGCGGCCTGGTCGCTCACCGGCATGCCCGAGCTCCCGAGCCTCCCGGCGCTCGGCGATCTCGACCTCGACGGCCTCGAGCGGAAAGGTCAGGCGGCCATCGAGCGGGTGCGGGACGCGATCGAGACCGTCGCCTACCGCGCCGTGAACCTCGATCCGGAGCCGCTGCGCAGGATGCGGGCCCGCCTCTTCGGGCGCCGGGCTTCGTAAGGAGGGATCAGGATGAGCGCCGTCCCGCAGCCGTACCAGACCGACGTGACCGTCGAGCCCGTCGACTCGAAGGCGGACCGCGACCGCTTCGTCAAGTTCCAGTGGCAGATCTACCGCGACGACCCGCACTGGGTCCCCCCGCTCTACATGGAGCGGCGGGACTTCGTCGACCCCGCGCGCCACCCATTCTTCAAGCACGGGGTCGTCGAGCTCTTCCTCGCCCGGCGCTACGGAGAGGTCGTCGGGAGGATCGCGGCGATCGAGGACAGGCGCTACAACGAGTTCCACGGGACGAACGTGGGCGCCTTCGGCCTCTTCGAGTGCCAGGACGACCCGGAGGTCGCCTCCGCCCTGCTCGACGCCGCGGCGGCCTGGGTCCGCGCGCGTGGCCTCGGCAAGATGCTCGGGCCGATCGACTACTCGAGCAACTACCAGATTGGCCTGCTCGTCGAGGGGTTCGAGCAGGACCCGTACGTGATGATGGCGTACAACCCGCGCTACTACGTGCCGCTGATCGAGGGCGCGGGCTTCACGAAGGCGAAGGACCTCTGGGCGTTCGAGCTCGACCCGGGCAAGGACCCGGACCCCAAGGTCGCGCGGATCGCGGACAAGATCCGGCAGAAGGAAGGCATCCGCGTCCGCTGCGCGGACATGAAGGACTACGCGGCCGAGGTCGCGCGGATCAAGAGAGTCTACAACGCCGCCTGGGAGAAGAACTGGGGCTTCGTCCCGTTCACCGACGAGGAGTTCGACCACCTCGCGAGGGACATGAAGGCGATCGTGAAGCCGGAGCTGGTGCTCATCGCCGAGGTCAAGGGCGAACCGGTCGCCTTCTCGATGACGCTGCCAGACGCGAACCAGGTGCTCAAGAAGGTCGGCGGGAGGCTCTTCCCGACCGGCCTCTTCAAGGCGCTCTACTACGCGAACAAGATCGACCGGGCGCGGCTCGTGACCCTCGGCATCGTCGAGGGCTACCGGCGCCGGGGACTCGACGCGATCCTGACGCTCGAGACCGTCCGCGCCGCGCGGCGCCTGGGGCTGACGAACGGCGGCGAGGTCTCCTGGACCCTGGAAGACAACCACCTCGTCAATCGGGCGATCGAGGCGTTCGGTGGCAGGCGGAGCAAGGTCTATCGCGTGTACGAGCGCGAGCTGTAGTGGGGGAAGGATCATCTGCCGGGCCCCCGCTCTCCCCTCGCCGGGGGGGATGCGCGTGACCAGAGAGCGCGGGCGCGCGCCGCCGGGGACGCGGGACGCCGGGGCATGGGCCCTGCGCCCCCGGAGGGCGACAGCCACCAGGGACCCCTCCCTCTTCTTCCGGCAACCTCGCGTGAGACAATCCCGCGCGATAGAGTGACCCACCATGAAAGTCCTGTTGACCGGCATCAGCGGCTTCGTCGGCCACCACACCGCCGAGGCCCTCCATCGTCGTGGCCACGCCCTCCGCGGCCTCGTGCGCCGCACCTCGGATCGCTCGGGCGTCGCCCACCTGCCCGTCGAATTCGCCGAGGGTGACGTCCTCGACCGGCCCTCGCTCGACCGCGCGCTCCAGGGCTGTGACGCCGTCGTCCACCTCGCCGGCCTCACCAAGGCCGTGACGAGCGAGGACTTCTTCCGCGTCAACGCGGGCGGCACCCGGAACGTCGCCCAGGCCGTCGTCGCCGCGGGCGACCGCCGCGAGAGGCGCCCGCGCCTCGTCCACGTCTCCAGCCAGGCCGCGGCGGGTCCCGCCGCGCCCGGCCGCGTCTCCGAGGAGGCGGACGTCGAGGCGCCGCTCTCGCGCTACGGCCGCTCCAAGCTCGAAGCGGAGCGGCTCATCCGCGAGGTGGCCGGCGACGCCGCCGTCACCATCGTCCGCCCGCCGATGGTCTACGGCCCACGCGATCGCGACATCCTCGCGGCCTTCCAGCTCGCCCGCCGCGCCTTCGGCGTCTTCCTCCACCCCGGCTTCTCCGAGAAGCGATATTCGATCGTCCACGGCGCTGATCTCGGCGAGGGGATCGCCCTCGCCCTCGAGAAGGGCGACGCGCTGGCCGCCGGCGACCGGGGGCGCGGGGTCTACTACGTGACCGACGGGGCCGCCTACACTTGGGCGGACCTCGGGCGCGCGCTCGCCCGCGCCGTCGGCCGCCGCCCCTTCATCCTCCCCGTCCCCCACACCGTCTCCACCCTCGTTGCCGCGGCCCAGGAGGCGCAGGCGCTCATCACGCGCAAGCCCCCGCTCCTCGGATTCGACAAGATCCGTGACATGCGGGGCGACAACTTCGTCTGCTCCTGCGAACGCGCCCGCCGCGACCTCGGCTTTGCCCCGGCCTACGACGTCCCCAGGGGCTTCCAGCAGACCGCGGACTGGTACCTCGCGAACGGCTGGCTGTAGTCGCGACCCTCTCTCGGGATGGTTGGGGTCGCTATCGGCCGAGGAACGGCTCGCCGACGAGGTCTTCGAGCTGGGCGAGGGCGATCAGGTAATCGAAGCGGGCGTTGGAGAGTCGGTACTTCGATTGCGAGAGCGCCGCCTGCGCGTCGAGCAGATCGGTCGCGGTCGCCGCCTGCGCCTCGTACCGCTGAGTCTCCAGCCGGAAGCCCTCCTGAGCCTGGTCGACGACATCCGCCGCGACCGCCAGGGCGTCGTGGTCCGCGCGCAATTCCTGAAGGGCCGTCTGGACCTCGCTGCGCAGCTTCAGGTCGGCCGCCCGGAGCGTCTCCTCGGCCTGGTCGCGCCGAAAGCGCGCGCTCTTCGCCGCGTAATACTTGTTGCCCCAGTCCCAGACGTCCCAGGAGAGCGTGGCGCCGGCGAAGGCCTGGTTCTCGGGCATGAAGAGCTGCCCCTGTTGGAACTGATACTGCCCCTCGACGGCCACCGTGGGGATGAGCTGTGAGACGGCCGCCTCGGCGAGCTTATCGGCCTGGCGCCGCCGCAACGCGAGCTCGCGCAGATCGGGGCGCGTCCGGATGGCCTCGTCGGTCAGCTCGTCCAGCCCCTCGCGCGGCGGAGACGGCATCCCGCCGGTGAACGGATCGACCGCCTCGATCGTCTCGCCGGCCGGTCGGCCGAGCAGCGCGTCGAGAGCCGCCTGCGCTTCGAGGACCGCGGCCTTGGCTTTGACGAGGTCCTGCCGCGCCTGCCCGAGCTGCACCTCGGCGCGCAGCAGGTCCGCCTTGACGATCGTGCCGGCCTCGAACTGCTGGGTGGCCACCCCGACGTGGCTGTAAAGCTGCTTCACGCTGTCCTCGGCGATGGCCTCGTTCCCGGTTGCCTCGAGGAGGTGGAAGTACGCGAGCCGCACCTGAAAGACCAGGTCGCGGCCGGCCGCGCCGAGGTGGGCGATGGCGGCCTCTCGGGCGAGCTGGTCGGCCTCGTAGGTCCGATAGAGCCCCCAGAGCGAGGTCAGCGGCTCGCTCAGCGTAACGTTCACCGCGTCCGTCCAGGTGTTGCGGACGACCATCGGCGGGGCGCTGCCCAGCGCCTGAAGGACCTGGGCGATTTGCGGGGGCAGGTTGGCGGGCAGACTGGACAAGCTGGACAGGAAGCTCACCGAGTACGGCGCCCCCCAGTACTGGACGTTGCCGTCGACGTGGAGGCGGGGCAGGAGGAGCCCGTACTGGGCCTTCTGGTCGGCGAGCGCGCCGCCCGCCGCCGCCGCCGCGGTCCGGACGTCCGGGCTCTCGTGCAACGCGATTCGTTCGGCGTCCTCGAGGGAGAGGCGCGCGGGAGGGGCACCGGCCTGGGCGAGCAGGAGCAGGGCGAGGGACAACACGCCTGCTGGTTATACAGCGTGGCCTTCGAAGGTCGCAAACAACACGGCCGAGACGCGACGTTTCGCCCGGTTCCCCGACGCGCCTACGCGGCGACCGCCGCGGCACGCAGCGGCCGCAGGTAGCGGCGGATGGCGTCGCCGATCGTCGAGCGCGGCGGGTCGCCCACGGGCGCGATCGATGCGCGCAGCGCGGCGCCCTCGAGCAGGCCGGAGATGGCGTCGAGATCGCAGCCGTCCGGCGGCCGGACCTCGCCCGCGTGGACGGCGTCGAGGAGCAGTTCGGCGAGGAGATCCCGGCGGCGCGAGTGCACTCGAATCGCCTCGACCTTCAGGTCCTCCTTGATGACCGCCTCGGGCAACAGGGAGAAGAAGGCGCGGTAGAGGCGGCGCTCAGCCTCGCCGTGGGGGACGAAGGCGTCGCCGAGGCGGTCGATGTCGCCCGCGCCTCCCCCTTCGAGCACCTTCTGCTCGCGCTCGAGGATCCGCTCGCAGATCCACTTGAAGGCCGAAGCCATCACCGCCTCGGCGCTGTTGAAGTAGTAATAGATGAGCGGGCGGGAGAGGCCCGCGACCTCGCTGATGCGTTCCCGGGTGAGGGCGCCGCGACCATCGGCCGCGAGGATCTCGACCACCGCTTGCGCGAGCTGCTCGCTGCGGGCTGCCAGCCTGTCCGTCTTCTTCGCCATGTCCTGCTCCTCGCCTCGCACCGACGACTGTTTCAGGGTCGGTGCGACATCGGGATCATGCTTCGCGGTGGGATCGCGCGAGCCGCAAGACTTGGACGGATTTGGCAACCTGCCGGATTTGCTCTGGGTCTTGCGGTCCGCCTTGCTCATTCCAGGCAAGGAACATCGCAAGAGGCGTACCGGGGTCGATTGGGCGCCGCAGGTGAGAGGCTCTGCTCCGAGGTGCTACTTCACGAGTCTGGCCTTCGCCGCTTGGAGGGTGTTTGCCATCAGCATCGCCACGGTCATCGGACCCACGCCTCCCGGGACCGGCGTGATCCAGCCGGCGCGGGGCAGGGCCGCGGCGAACTCCACGTCGCCCACGAGCCGGCCGCCGTGCTGCCGATTCATCCCCACGTCGATGACCGCCGCGCCCTCGCGGATCCAGTCGCCGCGGATCATCTCCGGCCTCCCGACGGCGGCGACGAGGATCTCCGCGCGAGAGACCTCCTCGGCGAGGTTCCGGGTGCGCGAGTGGCAGAGGACGACCGTCGCGTTGCGCTCGAGCAGGAGCAGTGCCGCGGGCTTCCCGACCATGACGCTGCGACCGACGACGACCGCGCGTTTCCCCTCCGGATCGACCCCCACGTGATCGAGGAGCGCGAGGATCCCCGCGGGCGTACAGGCCCGCAGGCCGGGCCGGCCGGTCGCGAGCTTGCCGGCGTTGAGCGGGTGCAGGCCGTCGACGTCCTTGTCCGGATCGATGACCGCCAGGATGGCCTCCGCGTCGAGTCCCCTCGGCAGCGGGAGCTGCACGAGGACTCCGTCCACCGCCGGATCACGGTCGAGCCTCTCGACGAGCGCGATCAGCTCCGCCTGCGGGACGCCTTCCGGAAGCTCGTTCTCGAACGAGGCGAAGCCGACCTCCGCGCAGGCCTCCACCTTGCGCCGGACGTAGATGGCCGAAGCGGGATCCTCGCCCACCCGCACGAGCGCGAGCCCGATCCGGCGCCCCGTCCGCACCGCGAACGCCTCCGCCTCGTCCCGCACCCGTGAGCGCACGTCGCGGGCAACCGCCTTGCCGTCGATGATCCGTCCCACGCGTCTCCTCCAGCGGCAGTATACTCGCGCGTATGGCCGGGGAAACTCCCGCGACCGCCACCCGCGAGGGGCAGATCTACGGCAAGGTGGTGGCCTCGATCTTCCTGTGCGTCGCCGGCGCGGCGGCCTTGCACTGGCAAGGAGCGATCGTGGGTCTCATCGTGGGGATCGCGATCGGTCAATGGATCGACCAGCGGATCTCGCAACCGCCGGAGGAGAAGGACACGCCCGCGCCGACGGCCGTCTACGATCTGGACCACGAGGCGAACCGGCGCCTCGCGGGCGAGGTCGCGCTCCCATTCGCCGCGCTCGCGCAGGCTCTGGGAAAACAGCCGGCCGCGGCCGAAGGGGCGCTCTGGCGTTTCTATCGCGACGGGCTCGGCGTCGCCGCGCTCGGCGCCGCAACCGCCCGCGAGGCCCTCGGCGCGGCGGGCGAGATCCCGATGGCGGTCGCCGTGGAGCGCGCCGCGGCGCTCCTGCCGCCCGAGAGGCGGCGACCTCTCGTCGTCGCGCTCCATGACCTCGCTCGCGACCTCGGCGCCGCGGCTGGACCGGCGCGGCTCGCCCTGCACGAGGCGGCCGGCAAGCTCGGCGTCGCGCAGGACGAAGAGACGGCGATCCGCGCCGCGGCGTTCGCCGACGACGGCGCGCTGGACTACCGTCTCCTCGGGATCGCCGAGGGCGCCTCCGACGCCGAGGTCCGCGCCGCCTTCCGGAGCCTCGAAGCCAAGCTCCAACCGGACGTCATCGCCGCACTGGGGAAGAGGGCGGTCGAGCTGGCCGAAGCGGAGCTGTCGGCCGCCCGGGGGGCCTACGATCGGATCCGCGCCGCCCGGGGCGGCTGACGCGCGGCCGACGGGCGGGTCCGGACAAAAAAAGGGCCCGCCTGGCTCGCCGGCGAGGCCTCGCGGCCGCCTGCGGTCAAGAAGGTCTGACGGACCGTCGCGGTCGATCGACCTTCAAGGACCCGCTGAACTCGACCGCAAAGAGTGGTAGGCATTCACCCATGACGCGCCTCCTCGTGCGTGCCGGACATCGGCGTGGAAACCTTGTCCTACCACGCTTCCCTGGCGGCGCGTCGTCTTTTCTTCAGTTTTTCGGTGAATAAGACGGGTTCAACGGCGACGGCAAGCCCGACCTCGGCGTCGCGAACCAGGGGAGCGACACCGTCAGCGTGCTTCTGAATGTTTGCCAGTAGCATCAAGAGGAAGACTCTGCTTTCCCAAGGAGGAGACATGCCCGGCCCAGCAAGGAAGATGAGCCAAGAGCTGCGGCTCTCGTTCCGCGATCAACTCCGGGCCGCGCGGGCGAAGGCCCGCGAGGACTCGGAGGACTTCATCCAACTCGTCCGCGTCTTCGAACGGCTGGGGGAGGCGATGCTCCAGCCCGGGGAACGGGCAGGAAATGGCTTGGGCGACTACAGAGAGAAGATCGCCGACATTTGGGAGCCGGACAGCGCCCCGAACGAGTTCTACCACCTCTTCAAGCTGGTCAAGAACGGGCGGAACGAAGCGGTTCACGGCGGGCACGTGGCTCGCAACCTGGTGCGTCACGCGACTCACCTCTCGCTGCTTCTGGAGGAGGAACTCGTGGACGACATGGACCAAGTCCAGAATTTCATGGCCGAAAACCCGATCTGCGCCTACACCTGGCAGCCGATCTCGCACGTGCGGCACCTCATGCTCGAGAACGCGTTCTCGTTCTTGCCGCTCCAGAAGGAGGAGCAGGGCCCCTGGTTCTTCCTGTCGGATGATGCGCTGGTGAGCTACCTGCGCGGCGATGGGAACGAGAGGGAGCGCCGGATACGCATCAACCAGACCGTCGGCGACGCATTGAGCGCTCTTCGCGACCTCGTCGTCGAGGCATGGGTCGTTTCCAAGACGACGCCGATCCAAGATCTGGTCGCGCGGAGGGCCGAACACATTGGGCGCCCGGCGCTTGTGACCGAGAAGGGCGCTCAGAGCGGCCGCCTGCTCGGCATCGTGACGGCAGAAGACCTCCTTTGAAACGCTGATGGGACGGGCGCCCCCGGGCGGCCTCCCGCCGCCCCGGGGGCTTTGACGGCCGGCCCGCTACTGGCCGTTGGCGGGCGCCTTGCCGCCGGCCGGGGCGGGGGCCTCGGACGCGGGGCGGGTGCCGCGTCGAACCGCTGGTCCGCGTTCTGGTCGAGATAGGCCTGGGTGACCGCGCTCGCATAGAGCGCCGCCCTTTCCGGCGACGGGTCGTCGGCCCGGATATAGACCAGATGCGGATCCTTGATCGGGTCCACCTTAGCCCGTCTTATTCACGGTACGGCGTGGCGAGGCGTTTTTGGACCGCAGCCGAGAAGGGCAAGCGAGAGCGACGACCGACGAGGCGTCGCGTAAAGCAGCTCCCCCCAAGTCGTTTGGAGGGTGGCAAGCCCCCCGCGAGGAGGATCGGAGCGAGCACACCCCCCATGTCGTTGTAGGGGTGGCAAGCCCCCCTTCGGGAGGCGCGGGATCGGACGCCGCAGCAGCCGGACCGTGAATAAGACGGGCTTAGATCTTCGACGGGCGCCGCGCGACGGGGTCGGTCTTCGCGATCACCCGCTTGCGTTCCTCCGGGTCGGCGGTCTTGTCGACCCCGAGGAAGGCCGGGGCCTGGGCGAGGTCGACCACGTCCTGGACGTTGTTGCCGAGGACCTGCGGCCTGCTCTGCTCGATGTCGATCGTCGCGACCGCCTCGTAGATCTTCCCAACGGGTT